>PBLJ01000093.1 GCA_002721705.1 Opitutia bacterium | reverse complement strand
CCGTGCGGTTTCGTTTTTTGTATTCCGAGGGGACTCAAGTCATCGGGAAAGCCGGCGCATCCGATGAAAAGTCCGTGTTCGTTCATACCGTCGAAGGGACGGTCCTGCCCCCATTGGTCCATCAGGATCATGGCGTTGGCTGCCTTTCCGTAGAGCCGTTTGGAGGGAATGAAATGCAAGTTTCCACCCGGTTGGCACCAGGAGTGGTTGCGGGCCGCGACCATGCCCTTGGAAGTGTTTTTCGTAAATACGGTGCACATGGTTCGCCTTCCTTTGCTTGGGGAAACTGGGGATAGTTGGAATTGAGGATGGGCTCCTTAGCAAAAGCGGGCAAACCAATAAGCGTACCCAATCAATTGCCGCCAGCTTTGTTCTTGATCTTGGCAAAGGTCCAACCGTGTCCAGCGGGACTACGCTCACCGGTTTTTGGGACTTTCGGAATCTTGCCGAGAGGGGCGAGGGTCTTGACCCAAGCCGCGTGCTTGGCCGAGAGCTGCTTGACGACATCGGGATGCTTGGCCGCAACGTTACGTTCCTCTCGCGGATCGGCCTTGAGGTCGAACAATTGCCACGGGTCCTTGTCGTACTTTTTGTAGAGGCGCCAGTCCCGCCATCGTACCGCGATCAAATGCCTTCTTTCAGCGTCACCCGGTTCGTTGTTTAACCAGAAAAGGTACTCGTGCGGCTCGCTTTTGTTCTTACCGTTGATATACGGGATCAAGTCCACTCCGTCGCAGTGCTCGGGGATGGGCAGGCCGGCCACCGAGGCAATGGTGGAATAGAAATCGAAGTTGGCGATCTGCTTGTGGTAATCCTTTCCCTCGGGGATCACACCGGGCATGGAGAAAATGGTCGGCACGCGGACCTAGCCTTCCTGCTGGGTTCCGCTCCCCTTCCCTCCCCGGTAAGGCGCGGAGGAACCGTCCTCGCTCCCGTTGGCCCCGTTGTCACTCGAGAAAATCACCAGGGTGTTCTTACGAAGTCCATGCTTGTTCAAAGCTTTCATGAGCTTGCCCACTTGGTCGTCGACTGAGACAATGGCCCCGGCCAGTTTGCTTCGTTTGCCCTTCGCCGTGGTGCGCTCGGTCAGACTGGCCGGAGCTTCGTCATTTCTGGAATGGACGGCTTCGGGAGACCAGTAGAGAAAGAAGGGATTGGCCTTGTGGCGCTCGATGAACTTGACGATGTTGTCGCCGTCGTAGTCGGTCAGCCACTGGGTCTTGCCAGCCTCGTTGGTGCAAAAGTATTTCGAGCCCTTTTTCTTCGGTGGCTTCTGGGCGACCTCGGCGAAACCCACTTGGAGGGGCCCTTGGGCCTTGGTCCCGATGTCCCACTTCCCGATCTGACCGGTGACGTAGCCATTCTGACCCATGAATTTGGCGAGGGTGGGTCGATCCTCGGGGATAGGCAGTCCGCGGGACATGCCGTACTTGCCGAAGCGCTGGCCATACTGTCCCATGATCAAGCTACACCGGCTCGGGCAACAGGGAGGGTTCACAATGTAGGACGCGGTGAAGCGCACACCTTCATCAGCCAAACGGTCGACGTGCGGCGTGGGGATGTCATTGCAGTCATAGCACCCGAGGTCGCCATAGCCCAAGTCGTCGATGTAGATGAGCACGACGTTGGGCTTCTCCGCGACTGCCAAGGAAGCCGGCAGGAAAAGGCAGACCCCCACAAGTGCGAGGAAAGTAATCAAGAGGGAATGAGTGGGAGTGGTTTTCATATGGATTGAGATAAGGCTGGATAGAGCGTAATCGGAAGAAAGTTGGAGTTATTGTTTGTACGCAACTTGAATGGTCATTTTCCCCCGCGCTTGCTCGGCGCAAGCAATGCATCAGCAGGGATGGAAGCCTTGGTAGTATTTGGCCCTTCCCATAGAAGATTGAGGTCAGGTTTGTCAGCAGGTGTCTTGTAATACAAACGGTAGGGATGGATGCCCGCAGCCAGTTTTACCGTAGCGCTGAGCGTACTTCCATCGTACTTGTAGTCGCCGTCCAGGACCAACTTGTTGTGTATCTTGAATATCAAGACACCCGCAGCCTCACAATGAAAGGTCCAATCCCCCGACTCCGGAACCTTGAGGTATCCGGAAAACAACAAGCCAGCGTTTTTTTCAGCAGGCAGCGGCCCTAGCCCGATGTTCTTTTCCAAGGATCGTGTCTTGGCGGTCATTTGGAGGAACTCGGGAACCCAGTCCCATTCACCGAGGTAGGACTTGACCACCACGCCCTGGCCCAAACCAGCTTCGTCCATGTCCAGGCCGGGAACAAATTCGTCATCATAGGACTTCTTGGCATGCCGGTTGGGCATTCTTATCCGGAGCACTTCGTCCTTCATTCTCTTTTGCAGAAGAATGAAATCTTCCGACGTCCCAGCCAGGTTGTTGGCCTCTGGCTCATCGTCAATGGTGTTGAAAATAGCAAAGTCCACCGAATGATCCGTGGTTTTCATTCGCAAACCTTTATAGCCATCCAAATATAATCCCTGTTGGTTATTGAATTCAACGTAGACAACGCCTTTCCTCTGCTTGCCTGCCTGATGAAGCGTCGGGATTAGAGAGATTCCATCGGTTCTTGCGGGAGGGACAACGCCAGCATAATCGCAAAAGGTGGCCAGCCAGTCGTGAAACTGGGAAGGCGCATTGGATTTTTGCCCCGCCTTTATCCTGGAGGGCCCCCATGCAAAGGTAGGCACGCGAAGGCCCCCTTCTTGGGATGAGCCTTTTGACCCCGTGAACCTGCCGGCGGATTGAAAGACGGATGGGCTCCATCTTTCTCCTTTGATGTAGGTTTCGCGGTGAGGACCGTTGTCGGAAGAGAATATGACGATGGTTTTCTTGTCGATCTTGAGGTCTTTCAGGGTTTGCAGAAGATCACCGATGCAATGATCAATCCGGGTGATGGAAGTAGCAAACCTCTCCGCCACGTCCGTCAAGCCCTTGCCGGTATAATGTGGATCGCGATAATGATCGATGGTTCCCTCCGCCGTATTGATCATTCGGCCAGGTTTCCCCAACCATTTCAGTCCACCGTTGATCCCCTTGCCTGCGGGATAGGCAACGGTAGGCAATTGCAGCGCGGCGTGGGGGGTGTCATAGGACAGAAACATGAAGAATGGGCGCTTGGGGTTCTCCCTGGCTTCCGCCATAATCAATTGCTTGGCCTTNGCAGTCCATAAATCGGTGGTGTAGCATTTATCCAGACCTGCGGAAACTTCGTCATTGTTTTCCCACACTTCCTTTTTCTGCTGGTGGGATTTATTATCTCCAAGCTTCCAGAAATTAGCCGGATAATGCTGGTGCCCGTCAACGTGCCTTACGTAACCATAGAAATAATCAAATCCACGTTTGGTTGGATAGCCGGCCCATTTCTCCGGGGAGTTGCCCCAGCCCTGTAGCCCATACTTACCCAAATGGATGGTGTGATAACCTGACTTCTGCAGGGTGTTGGCAAAATTCCAATTATCCTCGATGGCCTTGTCGAATTGCATGTTGCGAACGTTCGAGTGGCCCTGGTGCATCCCCGTTATAAGGGAAGCACGGGAAGGAGCGCAAATGGGAGCAGGACAATAATGCCGGTTCATGATCGTGCCAGCCATGGCCATTTGATCCAATTCCGGGGTCTTAACCTGAACCCCATCACGTTGCTTTTGAAACAGGACGCCGATGTCTCCGTAGCCCAAGTCATCGGTTAATATGAAGATAATGTTAGGCTTGTCTGCCTGGGCGCTCAGGAAGGTTGCCCCCAGAATGAAAAGAAGGCCTGAAATAATTTTGTTCCTCATGTTCTTGGAAGCTTTCCTATCATAACCTTGTTTGGCAACATGGTTTCGAGCTCGTTCNTAATTTGCTTACCTTGACTCCANATTGGAATATCTTCCCCATGGCTACATTGCAATTGCCTTTGGAGAACTCCCTTTTAATTCCATTTGTCATGAAGAAGACCCTCACCTCGATTCTATTTGTTCTTTCATCGCTCAACTGCCCTGCAGAAAAGGATTCCGGATTCGCCAGACTGTTCAACGGCAAGGATCTCTCGGGATGGCAAGGCATGGGTGGTCCCACCTCCAATTGGGAGGTGAAGGAAGGAGTGCTTTCCTGCACCGGGAAATCCGGTTCCCAGTGGATTGCAACCAAGGAGGAATTCTCTGACTTTGACTTGCGGCTGGAATTCAAGATTCCGGTGAACGGCAACAGCGGAGTATTCATTCGAGCTCCCCGCAAGGGCGCCCCATGGGTGGCCGGCATGGAAATCCAAGTGCTGGACGATTACGGTCCAAAATGGAAAAACCTCAAACCTGCGCAGTTTACCGGAGCCATCTACGCGGTTTGCGCTCCCAACGTTCGGGCCAGCAAAAAGGCCGGCGAGTGGCAAAGCATGAGGATCCGTTGCCAAGGTGCCACTTGCGAGGTCTGGCTAAACGAGAAGCCAATCGTGAAGGCCGACCTTGGAAAACTTGCCGGAAAGAGCCCCAGAGTCGGTGGACTGAAGCGGACCTCAGGTTTCATTGGACTGCAAAACCATTCATCGCCCGTCCATTACCGTAACCTGGTGATCAAGCGCTTGAAATGATTTCCTTCCTTGTTCGCTTTTGATTTTGCGTTGACGAACGAAGCCGCGTTGCCAGTGGATACAAAAACACTCTAGCCGACATGAAGGGCATTGGCTACGACGGCAAGGTTACCCAGCTCGCTGGGTTTCACAGTTTCTTCACGTAGACCCAAAGGGCGCCGAAGCGTTTCTTTCCGTTGGCAAAGGAGGTCTCGAGGGCGTAGTTCCCGGCTTCCAAGGTAAGTTCGAAGGTGGCCTTCGTGTCCCCTTCGGCAAGATCGACTTTCACGGTGCGGTCNCCAATCTTAATCTCAGCACCCGATGCGCCGGCCGGTTTGCCCGCAGCCCTCGGGAAGCGGCGGCATTCGAATTGGTAACGCCCCTTTTCGGAAATGGTCACGGCCCAGGCTCCAATGGATGGGCGGTTGTAGGCCCCGTTGTTCCAAGGGGATCCGCCGCGGTACCAGTCCATACCGTTGAGAGCAACCTCATCCCGGCAACCAGGATGTCCAAGCAGGTGCCGACTCAGGGTCGTCGCCTGGTCAGGCAAATCCGCCCAGTAAGCTTCGTAGGCATTCCTTAGCTGATTCACGATATTGGGATGCTTTCCCGACAGGTCTTCATTCTGGCGTGGATCGACCGTGACGTCATAAAGCTTTGCTCCATTGACCAACCGCCAACGGTCGGTCTTGACGGCGGAGTTCCTCCATTTTGTCGCCTGTCGACTGCGGGGGCACTGGATGATGAGGGTGCGATCTTCGGGGTAGCCTTTCTTTCCGACCAACAAGGGTTTTAAGCTGATACCGTCGACGTTGTCCGGCTTCTTGATGCCACACAGGTCGAGGATGGTGGGAAAGAAGTCGATCATGCCCGCGAGGCGCGAAATAACTTTTGGTTTGGCTCCCGGAAGACGAAGCATGAAGGGAACGTGATGGGCCGGGTCGTAGCCCAATCCCTTGCGGTTGTCACCATGGGGAGCCCCCCGGTCGTTCATCCCTTGGTCGGAAGCGTAAACCAGAATAGTGTTCTCGACCAAGCCCAGTTCATCGATCTTTTTCATCATGCGTCCGATGTTGGCATCAAGGTTCTGGACTTGAGCATACAGTTGAACGTTACCTTGGATGCCCTGAGCTTTCAATTGAGCGACCAGTTCCTTCGGCCCGTGGTGAGGCGAGTGAGTCACCGGGGTAGACACGAAGCAGAAAAAAGGCTGCTTCGCCTTGTGTTTGGCCTCGACGTAATCCATGGCTCGGTCGAACAGGACGTCGGTGCAATAGCCTTTGCTCGGGCTGACTTCCCCGTTGTGAATGTAGGTCGTGTCGAAGAGGGTATTGCCAAAGTAGTCCTCCATTTGCCCGACGCCTCCGCCGCCGTGGACGAACACCTCGTCAAAGCCACGGTCCTGCGGCCTATACGGGTAACTAAAACCAAGATGCCACTTGCCGAAGATAGCGCTGTGGTAGCCATGCGGCTTCAGAAACTGGGGCAAGGTCTTCTCGTCCTTATGGAGAATGGAACGTCCCGCGATGGTGGTGAACACCCCGGAGCGCATGGCATACCGACCGGTCAGGATGACGGCCCGACTGGGCGAGCNAAAGGGNGGAGCATGGAAATTNGTGAACTCCACGCTCTGGTCGGCCAACCGGTCGATATGNGGTGTCTTTATATCGGCGTGACCNTGGCAGCTCATTTCGTAGTAGCTCTGGTTGTCCGAAAGAATGAAAACAACGTTGGGACGTTGAACGGCCCATGCAATCCAGCTGGACAGTACGAGAAGAACAGGAATGAAGAGAGCGCGTAATAAGACTCGGTGCGTGATGAATCGTCCGGGCATGACAATTGGTTACTTTGCAGGAAGACTCAGTTCTCCAAGACCTGCTGTATCTTTGCATGCAGGCTCTTCACTTTGTCAGGCATTTGGTCGGCGAGGTTGTTCTTTTCCGAGAGGTCTTTCTTCAAGTTGTAGAGCTCGGTGCCGTATTTCACCTTGCGGTCGGCGTCGAAGCCGCGACCNCCTCTGGTGGCGATCAGTTTCCAGTCGCCGTCGCGGATGACCTGTTTCGCGTGCAGAACGGGCGGACGGGCCTTGTGCTTGCGGTCGGGGCGCAGGAGCACGGGAAGAAAACTGACACTGTCCTCGGCCACGCCTTGAGGAACTTTCGGTTTGCCCGTCAGAGCGGCGAAGGTGGCGAAGAGATCGGCAAAAGCCACGAGATGATCGGTCTTGGAGCCGGCGGGAACGCGGTCGGGCCAATGGACAATGAAGGGTACCCGATGCCCTCCTTCCCAGGAACTTGCCTTGATGCCGCGGAGCGGACCGACCGAACGGTGGCCAAAACGCTCCGTGTCCTTGGCGTACCAGACGGGGCCATTGTCGCTGGAAAAGAAGACCAAGGTATCNTCGGTCATGCCCGCCTTTTGCAAACTCNCCATGACCTGNCCCACNACCTGGTCNACCAGCATNGTGAAGTCNCCNTACATACCNGCCNCGCTNTTGCCGATGAATTCCTTGGTCGGNAGCCANGGCGTGTGNGGGGAAGGCAGGGCNAAGTANAGGAAGAGCGGTTTCTTGNNNTCNTGNNCGGCGATCACNTGNCANGCCTCCTTGGCGAAGCGCGGNGTCACCTCNANGTGCTTGAAGTCGGGCGAGACGTTGCCCGCCCGCCAGAAGGCGCCTTGTATATGGTTCCANCCTTCCTTGCCGCCGACACTGTCGCTNGCNCCCACGGTNTTCTTCGGAGNCATGGTGGGCTTGCGGNCGCGNATNTANAAATAAGGCTGGATGTCGAGGGAGGCATGCATCCCGAAAAAGGANGCGAAGCCGCGGTCNGCGGGNCCTCCGGTGATGGGTTNGTCNTAGTTGAAGGAAATCNCTTTGCCGGNAGCNGGCGGAACGTTCTTCTTGTCGAANCCGAGGTGCCANTTNCCCACCATGGCGGTATNGTAGCCCCGATCCCGCAGCAAGTTGGCAATGGTTGGCCGACTCTCGGTTATGATGGGGCCGCGGTTGTCGGCAAAGGAGTCTTTGCGGACGGCGAAGCGCCCGGTCAGGAGGGCATAGCGTGACGGCTTGCAGGTGGATCCACCGGAATGGGCGTCGGTGAAGGTCAAGCCACCGGCGGCCAACTTATCGAGATGCGGCGTGGGAATCTTGCTTTCCGGGTTGTAGGCCTTGAGGTCGCCATATCCCATGTCGTCGGCTAGGATAACCACAATATTCGGCTTCTTTGACTCAGCGTGGCATACGACCATTGCGGCCATCCAAAACCAAGATGCGAGGGCAGCATAAATAGTTACGTTCTTCATGGGTAAGAGCAGGGTCATTGGTTCAGGAAGAAATCAGCCTCTATCCCGCAGCTAATACGTAGTTACTTGTTCTTGACCGGCTTCACCTTGATTACGTCGCCACCCTTGGGCTTGCCCTTGCCGTGACATACCATGTCGAGGAATTGAAGGTAGGCCTCATGGGTTTGCTTGTCCCGAGTATTCGGGCTGAAGAGAATGCGCTTGGCCGGCACGTGGCCCATGGAGTCGATGTAGACCATTTTGCTCCAGACCTTGTTCTTCTTGAGGGCGGCCTGAATGTCGTAACCTTGCTTGGCGGGGGTGGCGGGGTGCTCCCGCTTGCCACCGTACATGACGAAGCCGGGCGGATCGCCGGGACCTACCTGACTGATGAGACCACGCGGCAAAAAGGGGCTGTTGCCGAACCAGCCGACAATGTTGAGCTTCTTCGGCTTGTGCTTGGCGTTTGCAGGCCATTCCCAATTTTTCTGGTAGGCGATCCAGGCGCTGATATAACCACCGGCGGAGGCCCCGCTGGAAACGATCCGGGTGGGATCGCCCCCGTATTTCTTGGCGTTGGCCTGTATGTGAGCCACGGCCATGGCGGTGTCCATGGCGCAGTCGTCCTTGGTCACGGGCTCCCCTTTTCCGATCAAACGATAGTTCGGGGAGACCACGATGCACCCCTTGGACATGTAGAGCTTGATCATGTCCTTGTTGCAATAGGCTTTGCTGCCGTTCTTGAACCCTCCCCCGTGAATGGTGAAGACGATGGGGGCGTTCTTGAACTTGGTGTTCCAGTAAACGTCCAAGACGTTGCGCTCATGAGGGCCATAGGATACCTCCTTGTCCATCTTGAACTCAGCCATGAGGTTGGGCGAAAAGATCAACAAGCCGATGGCGGCGGCAAGGATCGCTGCTACATGATTCTTGAGTTTCATAGTTCTACCTTGTGATGGGATTTCAAAGCCTCGTTTTCCGAGGGTAATGCACATAAACCCTAGGCCTCCTCCACGATATGGCAAGGAGTGAAGATCGCCCAAGAGCGGATTGATGGAATGGAATCCTTTGCATTTACACGAATGGGGGAGCGGATGAAAATGGATTTGCGCAACTTTTGATTGTTCTCGCGCGTTTAACTTATAAAGATCATTAAATTGGTTCAGCCATGAAAAACGTCTTCAGCATATTTCTGATGCTTCCCCTTGTATCCTCCTGCCTATTGGCCCAGGAGAGGCTTACTCAGGAGAAATTGGCGTATTTTGAAACCCATGTTCGCCCGGCATTGGTAAAGTATTGCTACGAATGCCACTCCGAAGAGACTGGCAAAACGAGAGGCGGCCTGTTGCTGGACACGAAGGAAGGCATGCTACAAGGAGGCGACAACGGCAACGCGCTAGCCGGCGACCCCTTCACGAAATCGCTGTTCTGGGAGGCGATCAACTGGGAAGACTTGGAAATGCCGCCGAAGAAGCAAATGCCGGCGGAAGTAATTCAGTCGTTCAAGGTCTGGCTCCAAATGGGAGCTCCTGACCCGCGCAATAGGAAAAAAGCCGTGGTCACGTCCAAGGTGGACCTGTCGGCGGGTCGGAAGCATTGGGCGTTTCAGCGCCCCGCCGCCACTCCGGGAGCAACCATTGATTCACTGGTCTCGGCCAAACTGGCCTCGGCGCGCCTCGCCCCGAACGGTCAGGCAGATGCCTACACCCTGCTACGACGACTTAACTTCGACTTGGTCGGCCTGCCTCCAACACCGAAGGAGCTAGCAACTTTTACGGCGGCCTGGCGGCGCAATGCGAAGGCGGCGGTCACCGCCAAGGTGAACGAGCTGCTCAAGCGTCCGCAGTTCGGGGAACGTTGGGGGCGCCACTGGCTGGACGTCGCCCGCTATGCAGAATCGACTGGCAAGGACGTCAACGTCACCTACCCGCACGCCTGGCGCTACCGCGATTACGTATTCGATGCCTTCAACGCGGACAAGCCCTACGACGAATTCATTCGGGAGCAGATCGCCGGGGACATGCTGCCCGCCAGAACGGATACCGACTGGCAGGAGCATCTCATCGCCACGGGCTTCCTGGCCATGGGAACCAAGGGACTCAACGAACGCAACCCACGCCAGTTCCAAATGGATCTGGCGGACGAACAAATCGACACCATGAGCCAAGCCGTGCTGGGTCTGACGGTCTCTTGCGCCCGCTGCCACGACCACAAATATGACCCGATCCCGACAACCGATTACTACGCTCTGGCGGGAATCTTTCTCAGCACCAAAACCAACTATGGAACAGTGCGGTCCGCCCAAAATCGAAGATCTACCAGCCTGATCGAGCTTCCCGTGGCAGATCCGATGCAGGAGAAGAATCGACTCAGCTCGGCAGATATTCAGCTCCTCAAAGACCAGCATCGCGAACTCATAATGACCAGGCGGACCACCCGCAACGACGAAAAAGCTTCTCAACAGCAATTGGCTAACCTCCGCCGCCGCATTGCCGAAATCGAGGCCACCCTCGCGGAACTGGATGAAGACGGCATACCGACGACGCAGGCCATGGGCGTACTGGAAACACGCGAACCACTAGATGCTAATGCACTGCTTCGGGGCGACGTCGAGAAGCCGGCCCAAAAGGTACCACGTGGTTTCCTGCAGGTATTGCCCGGAGGCGGTCCGGCCACCATTCGGCAGGGACAAAGCGGCCGACGCGAACTGGCCGATTGGTTAACTTCCAGAAACAACCCCCTGACCGCCAGGGTGATGGTCAATCGTATCTGGCTCCACCTTTTCGGGGAGGGACTCGTGACCTCGCCAAACAACTGGGGGCTCACTGGCCACAAGCCGACGCACCCCAAGCTACTCGATCACCTTGCCGTTCGTTTCATGGCCGAAAATTGGTCGGTCAAGAAACTGATCCGTTCCATCGCCCTCTCCAATGCCTACCAACGCAGCTCCAGGATGAATCCCCTCAATTATCGGATTGATCCCGACAACAAGTTATTATGGCGGGCCAATCCACGCCCCTTGGATGCCGAGGCTTTGCGCGACACCATCCTCACAGTTGGCGGCGGACTGGACCTGAAGCGCCCCTACGGATCGCAGGTTTCAGCATTCGGGGACAATCGGGTCGGCCCTTCATTCAACCAAGACCGCATGACGACCGAGGTGCGCTATCGATCCGTCTACCTGCCGATCCTGCGGGACGACTTGCCAGAGGCCTTGGGGCTCTTTGACTTTGCTGACCCAAGTGTCTCAAAGCCAAAGCGCGAAACAACCAACGTTCCCGCCCAGGCGCTTTACCTGATGAACAGCAAATGGGTCTTGGCCGAAGCAGCTGCCATGGCAAAGGACTTGGTCAAGCGCTTCCCCGATCACGAATCACGTGTCAAGGAGGCCTTTCTCCGAACCTACAGCCGCCCAGCGCAAACAAACGAAATCGCGTTCGCAAAGGGCTTTTTCAGCCGATTCAAGCCGGTGGTTCAAAAGGTGGAAGAAGATAGGCCATTCAGGCGCGGCCCAAGTCGTTTCCAGCGACCAGGCCAAGAAGAAGGGCCGCGACCAAGGCAAGGCCAATTCCAACGTCCCGGAAGAGGCCCACGGGGCCAAGGACAATTCCAACGCCCGGGACAAGGCCAACGCCCCGGGCGGATGGATGGAGCGGGTGGCGGCCGGCCAGGCATGAGAGGTCCACAACGAACTATAGCCATTCCCACCATGACCGCGGAGGAACAATCGCTCGCCATGTTCTGCCAAAGCTTGATGGCCAGCGCCGAATTCCGACTACTGAACTGACAAGCCATGGTAACGTCATGAAACAGCACATCCATCGTCGCGAGGCTCTTCGCACCATGGCCGGCAGCTTTGGCTCGATCGCGTTTGCGGCTCTCGCCACTGAGCAAGCTTGGGCTCAGGCCAAGCAAAATCCCTTGGCCGCCAAGCAACCTCATTACAAGCCGCGGGCCAAACACGTCATCTTTCTCTCGATGCGGGGGGCGCCCTCCCACGTAGACACCTTTGATTACAAGCCCCGGCTCAACGCCGACAACGGCAAGCAGGGCAAATTTGGCCCGCCCTTGCTGGGATCTCCCTGGAAGTTCGCCAAGCAGGGCGGAAGCGGACTATGGATCTCCAGCCTGTTTCCCCACTTGGGCAAGCACGCGGATGATCTCTGCCTGTTGCGCGGCATGCAATGCGACCAGCCCAACCACAGCCAAGCCACCATGCAGACCCACACCGGGAGCTTTCAGTTCGTGCGTCCGTCGATGGGAGCCTGGACTCTTTACGGGCTCGGTACGGAAAATTCCGACCTGCCGGGTTTCGTCGTGATGGGCGACACCTCGAGCCCGATCAACTTCGGCAGTTCCTTCCTGCCCGCCATTTACCAAGGCACCAAGGTCGGCGGAACCGCCCGCAGCCGACGCGGTGGCTCCGGCGAGGCAGAGTTTCCCAACGTAGATAATCCACTGCTCGATCCGGCTTCCCAGCGCGTCCAACTCGATTTGATTCAGCAGTTGAACAATAACAAGCTTCGTAGGGACGGACACCAACCTCAGGTGGAAGGAGTGATACAATCCTTCGAGCTCGCTTTCCGGATGCAATCCACCATGCCTAAGCTGCTTGATCAGTCACAGGAAAGCGAGGCGACCAAGAAGCTCTATGGCATCGGTGCGGAGGTCACCGACACCTTCGGCAAACAATGCCTTCATGCTCGCCGGATGGTGGAATCCGGAGTGCGCTTTGTCGAATTGACCCACGGTTCATGGGATCACCACAGGAACCTGCGGGAAGGCATGGAAACCCAATGCGCCCAGATCGACAAACCCATCGCCGGCCTCTTGGCGGATCTCAAGCGACGCGACCTGTTGAAGGACACACTTGTCATCTGGGCCGGCGAATTTGGTAGGACACCGCACGGCCAGGGGGGTGACGGTCGCGACCACAACAACAAGGGGTACACCACCTGGATGGCAGGTGGCGGAGTGAAGGGCGGCTTCAGCTACGGAGCCACCGACGAATACGGATACGAGGCCGTGCAAGGCAAAATGCACGTCCACGATTGGCATGCCACCATTCTCCACCTGCTGGGATTAGACCACGAAAAACTGACCTATCGTCATGCGGGCAGAGATTTCCGCCTGACCGACGTGCACGGACACGTGGCCAAAGATATTTTGGCCTAGGCCAGCTGATCACTTGGGTCGAGCAGGCTTTGCTTTCCAGCCTGGGTGACGCTTGGAGCGTTCCAAATTTAGTCGCTTCGCCACGGCGGGCGGCATCAGGCTCCAGTCTTTTTCGTGACTGATTACAGGTGCCTTGGGATAGATCGAACCGGTGGGGCGCTGGGCCTTGCCACGCTTCATGAACTCGCCCAACTCCAACCGCATGGCATCGGCCAAACGGACAGCCCGCTGGACAACCTCTGGGTTGGATTGGGCAAGGTCACGGCTTTCGCCTTGGTCGTTGCGCAAGTTGTAAAGAACAGGCTGCTTCAAGCGGATGAAGTTCTTACCTTTGTCCCAAAAGGGCAGCTGCTTGGCTTGGCGTGGAAGGTGGATCTTCCAGTCGCCGATGCGCACCGCCTGCAGGTTTTCGCAATTGTAGTAGTAGAACGGCTCGTCCGGTGAGCGTTGGAGTCCCCTGCCCTCAAACAAAGGCAAGAGGCTTTCGCCATCATAGACCCGCCCCTTTGGCAAAGCCACTCCCGCAACCTCCGAGAAGGTGGGGAACAAGTCCATCGCGTGGATTTTCGCCGCGGACACCGAACCCTCCTTGATGCGCGCCGGCCAATGAAAAATGAAAGGTACGCGATGACCGCCCTCGAGGGTGACGTACTTGGTGCCGCGGAAGGGCTTGGCGTACTGGTTCTTGGTGGGCCCGTTGTCCGAGGTGAATACGACGATGGTGTTGTCGGCCACCCCGGTATCCTTCAGCGCTTTCATCATCTGTCCGATGCTCCAGTCGAGTTCCTGCATGACGTCTCCGCGCACCCCGTCCCTGGAGGAACCGGCGAACTTCTTGCCCGCCTTGAAGGGAGTGTGTGGATAATTATGGGCATAGTAGAGAAAGAACGGTTTCTCGTAGTTCTCCTTGATGATCTTGATCACCCGCTCGGTGTAGAGCTCGGTCAACTGAGCAAGCGGGGTTTTGGCGAACACCTGCTTGCCATCGTCGAAGAAGCGGGGCGAGTGGGCGAAATTGCAGGGCATGCCGTAGTAGTGGTCGAAGCCTTGCTTGCGCGGCAGGAACTCGGGCTCCGTGCCAAGGTGCCACTTACCCACCATGAAGGTCTTGTAGCCTACCTGCCGGCACTGCTCGGCGATGGTGATCTCTTCCGGGTGCAAGCCGAGAAACCAGTGTGCCTTGCGGATAGGATTTATGCCCATGTAGAGTCCCGACCGCTGAGGATAACCGCCGGTCAGGAAGGCCGCCCGCGACGGCGAACAAATGGAGGCCGCTGAATGGAAGTCGGTGAAGCGTATGCCCTCTTTGGCCAACCGATCGAAGTGCGGTGTCTTGACCTTGGTGGCGCCGTAGCAGGCAATGTCCGAGTACCCGAGATCGTCCGCCAGAAAGAATACGATGTTCGGCTTGTCCTTACCCAAGCAGATGGATGCGCCAAATAAGGAAAACAGGACAAATTGCCTCACGGTCACGTTTATTGAGGGGGACTTTTGAAATATTCCTCGAGGAGCTTACCGTCGAACTGGAAATTGTCTGCGGTGACGTGGCCCCAGCCCCCCGTGGATTGATCGACTATCTTGATGAAGGTCTTTTGGCCGGCGTACTTGAAAAGATCCCAACTCGCCTTCTGCATCACCTGCTGGTTGATTCCTCTTGCCGTTTCAACCTCCTTGCCGTCCTCCGCGCAAAGGGCGACGTAGGTGGATGGCCCATTTCCTCCACCGATTCGAAAGGTCATTTTGCCGCCCTTTGGAATGAAGAAGGGCGAAATAACGATGCCGGTCTGCGAATCGGATCCCTTGGGGGCATCCGAGGTTCCCTCCAAGGTGGTCAGGTAATGCTCGCCCTGTTTGTTGTACTGGGCCTGACTGCGGAAAAAATGGGTTCGACTCCCGATTATGTGGCCGAATTTCCCCTTGATCACTTTCCAAGGCGCAAGCTTGCCCGACTCGAAGTCGAAGGAAACACTGCGGGCACTCGGCTGGGCGGGAATTTTTGGAGCCGGATTGGACTTTTTTTTGTTCGAGGTGGCTTGCCCGACTTGCTTGAGATTGATCCATCCGAGTCGGGGAGTTACGGGAATTTCCTTTCGCCACCCATTAAGGTGAGTGGCCAGTTCCGCCACCACCTCGGGGTGTTCGCTGTAGCGGTTGGTTGCCTGATAGGGATCATCCTTGAGGTTGTAGAGTTGGGCCGGCGGCGCGTCCTCCCTGATTTTCCCTTCCTCGACGTCGCTGTTGACCAGTTTGGTCAGTTTCTGGGCGGCGGCTCCAGCCAGCAGATGGTTCCCGATCTGCTTGCCTTGAAACCCGCCCTCGTCCCGGTCGGGCACGTAGACCCAGTCGCCCTTGCGGATCGTGAGATGCCGCGGGCTGTTGGGGGAAATGACCAGAAGTTCACGCTGCGAGTTCTTGCTTTTCCCAGTGAGGACGGGTAGTTGGCTGACACCATCGACAACCGCTTTCTTGGGCAATTCGGCTCCGGCAATGGCGGCGAAGGTGGGGAGCAGGTCGATCTGGCTGACGAGGGCGTCCGACACCTTTCCCGCCGGCACCTTGGCGGGCCAACGAGCGATGAAAGGCACCCGGTGCCCGCCTTCCCAAGCACCGAACTTGAAGCCGAGCAACTTGCCGTTCAGGCGGTGGCCTGCCCTCCAGGCCTTTTGGCCGGTGACGTTGAGCATGCCGCCATTGTCGCTGGTGAAAACAACCAAGGTGTTTGCCGAGATCTTGTGGTCGTCCAAGGCCTTGAGCACCTCTCCCACGATCCAGTCGAGTTCGTGAATGAAGTCGCCGTAGAGGCCACACTGACTGCTTCCCTTGAACTTGGGATGCGGGGTGAAGGGATGATGAATGTTAGTCGTCGCCAAGTACAGGAAGAAGGGTTGCTCCTTGTCTTTCTTTTGGTGGGTGGTGATCCACTCGACCGCCCTCTCGGCAAAGGTGGTGCCGACGTACTCGTCGCGGTAGCGCAGGTGAGCTTTCTCGGCTCCGCCAATGGCTCCATAGCCGCCCTTCTCGG
>PBLJ01000092.1 GCA_002721705.1 Opitutia bacterium | reverse complement strand
ATGGGCCAACTGAAGAAAAAGGGCGTAGCCGACAACACGCTGGTGCTCTATCTCGCCGACAATGGCTGGAACGAATACGGCAAGGCGCATCCCTACGAAAACGGCGTGCGCACCCCGGTCATCGCGCATTGGCCCGGCAAAATCCGGCCGCGCAAGGACGAGCGCCGTCTGGTCACGAATCTCGACGTAGTGCCGACGATTCTCACCGCTTGCGGCGTCACGCCTCCGGCATCAATGTCTGGCATCAATTTGCTCGACGACAAGGCCGTGACTAAGCGCGATACGCTGTTCTTGTCGAATTTTGCCCACAATATGGTGTCGGCAACGGAACCGGAAAAGAGCCTCTGGACGCGATCCTGCGTTCATGGCAAGTGGAAGTTGCTCTCCTGGATTGAAAATCCGCCGAAACAGGTTCCTTGGAACCGTGGTCATCGCCACAAGAATCCCGGCGCGAATTTGGAACTATTCGACCTCCTCGCTGATCCGCATGAAACGAAGAACCTGGCGAAAGAGCACCCCGAGGTGGTCAAAGATCTGCTCGCGCGGATTGACGGCTGGTGGAAGGTTGACTGAGATCATCCCGTGATCGGGGATCGCTGAAGGGATACTCGACACGAAACAACAACGTCACAAAAAGATTTAGTTATGCGATACAAACAATCCATGTTCACGCTGACGGCATTGATGTGCATCGTCTTGCGCGCCGGCGCGACAGATACCTTGAAGACGCAAGCTGCTGAGGTCCTCAAGGCCAGGAATGAACAAGGCGGATAAATGATGGGTTCGGTATCTCTCCGCTTGGCTTGTCTGCATGTCGCTTTGGTTTTGTTCGCCCAGGTCCTTATAGGAGCTGTTCCTGACCTGACCAAGACAATTGATTTCGAGCGTTCGGCGGTGTTCCATCTCGGGCCGACCGGGGCCAAGGGATGGATCTACAGGGCCGATAACTTCATGACCACCGAGGCTCGCCAAATTCTTGTCACCGAGGTGGAAGCTGGCTCGGCTGCGGAAGGTGTCCTCGAGGTCGGCGACGTTCTATTGGGGATCGGCGAAGAACCTTTCACCAGTGATGCCCGCATGGCCTTGGGTTGGGCCATAGACGAGGCCGAGAGCGTTGAGAACAAAGGTGTCCTGAAGCTCCTTCGCTGGCGCCCGGTCAAGGACGCGAACCCTCGCAAGGGCACTCGCGAGATAGTTGAACTTAAACTCCGCGTGCTTGGAAGTTACAGCGACACTTCACCTTGGAAATGCCCCAAGACCAAGCTGATTTTAAAGGATGCCCTCAAGGTGATCGTGGAGAGCAAGGACATGGGGCGTCTCGGAGCCACCGCCCTCGCTCTGCTGGCGACAGGGGAGAAGGAGCACCTCGCCTTGGTGCGCGAGTATTTGCATAACCAGAAGTGGGCCAGCCCCGAGCTCAAGATCAGTGTGGAGATCGGGGGCAAGCAATCATGGAGCTCCGGCTTTCATAACCTTTTGCTGACCGAGTACTTCCTTGCCTCGGGGGACGAGTACGTTCTGCCCGCGATCCGTGAATATGCCATCAAGACTGCGATGGGACAAAGTGGAGGCGGTACTTGGGGACATGGCTTTGCATGGACTAGCCAGAATGGTGGCAAGTTGCATGGTGGTTTGCCTGGCTACGGCGCATTGAATCAGGCCGGGCTTCCTTGCTACCTTTCCTTGTTGCTCTCCAGAAAGTGCGGCGTCGATCACCCTGAGGTGGATGACGCCATCTCCCGTTCCAGTCGCTTCTTTCAACAATTCATCGACAAGGGATCGATTGGCTACGGGTATCACCGTCCCAGTCTCGAGATCTATGCCAATGGCCGCAACGGTATGTCGGGCAACGGCAAGAACGGCCTTGCCGCAATTGCCTTCCGGGTGGAGGGCAACCGTCCGGCCAGTCGCTTTTTTTCCAAACTAACCGCTTCGCTCTACAGTACCTGTGAGTATGGCCACTCCGGTAATTCCTACACTTATTTTTGGGATCCGTTGGGAGCCAATTGCGGCGGCCCGAAGCTGGTGTCTGCGTTTCTCAAGGAATTGCGTTGGTACTATGCACTCACCCGCAAAGCCGACGGTAGCTTCGTGAATCAGCAATTGGGTGGAGTCTACGGTGGCAAGCTCTTGAGCCCGACCGCTGCCCAGGTGCTGATCGCCACCTTGCCGCGTCGAGCGATCTACCTGACCGGAAAAGGGCAGGACAAGAAGGACTGGCTGAAGAAGAAGGAAGTCACTGATACGATTGAGTCTGGACGTTGGCGTCTGGCCGAGACCGTGGATATGACCGCCCAAGACTTGTTGGCGGAACTGGACAGTTGGTCGCCGATCGCACGCGAGTGGATTGCCATCAAGCTTGCCGAGAAAAAAGGCGATCACTTGCCAGCCTTGCTTCGGATGCTCGAGGACCAAAGTCCGCAGGCTCGTGCCGGTGCGTGCGCCACACTTGGGTACTTGAGGGAGAAAGCCGCTGTCGCCGTGCCTCCTCTGGCCAAGGCCCTGACCGACGAGGAATCCATTGTCGGCATGTCCGCCGCCTATGCCTTGGCCCGTATCGGCAAGCCCGCTCAACAAGCAATACCCGATCTTTTGCAGGCCGTCCTCGATACGGAGGAACCAGAACAAATGAAGCCCCGCCAACAAGCCTTGGCTTACTCCTTTGGCTATGCCAGTGGCAGGTACGCGCCGCTCTATTTCGATGGCATCCTGCCACAGGCGGCGAAGGATGGAAATCCGCTCGATGGAGTAGATCGTGAACTTCTCTATTCCGCAATCACTCAAATGCTCAACGATTCCTCCGGTCGCACCCGGGGAAGCGCCGCCTACGCCTTGAAGTTTTTCAACCGCCGGGACGTCGCTGCCATGGCCCAGCAAATTCATGATGCCATAAAGACCGTCGCCATGAACTACCGCATGATGGACGACGGTCCCCGCTTCCGCGGACTCGAGCTAATGGCCCGTTTCAATATCAAGGAAGGCATACCACTTTGCTTCGAAACCTTCGACTTCAAGCGCTGGGGATCTGTCATGCGGGTGCCTGCCCGGTTTCAGGTTCTGCAATCCTATGCCGGCAACGCCAAGCCATTCCTGCCTCATCTTCGCGAGATGAGGACACGCTGGAAGCAGGGCGAGCACCGCGACATGCTGGAAAAAACCATCAGGATCATCGAGCAGGACGACAATCCTCCTCCCATGATCAGCCTGCACGACCTGATCGACGAGCGCCTGGCCACTGACCTTTCGGCGGCCAAGGACGACAAGCAGCGCCTCGCCCTGTGCCGTAAATTGATGACCCAGTGGCCGGATGACTACTTCTACCAAGCTGCCTGCTTGAGGAAGATTGCCTCGATCCAAGGGGCCAAGGCCTTGGAAGACCTGATGCCCGCCTTGTCGAGCCAGAACGAAATACTGCACAAGGCCGCCGTTTCCCTTGCGGCCGAACTGCCCAAGGTAGATACCGACCATTGGATCGGCCAACTCACCCAGGCAAAGGGCAGGGGACTTGCCGGCATTCTCGACGTCTTGGCTCGACGCAAGGACTCTAAGGCTTTGCAGGCCACCCGTGATTTTCTCGAGCACGAAGACCCTCTCGTCCGTGATGCCGCCATCCGCGCCGTGGCTGCAATTGGCGCTGCGCCGTGACGGGGCGTTCCGAAAAAACTTCGGCCGACTGGGATTATATCTGCACTAGCGCAAAAGCACGACAAATAACCGCAAAAGGAATGGCGTAAATTATCGTAATGGGATGCATTCATGCTATTTAGTTTTCGCTGGGCAATGTGCAAAACAAATTCTTTGAGCCTCACTTTGAAAGTTACTTTCCATTCCATTTCCCTTTTATTTGCGGTTAGTCTGGCCTTTTCCTCTTGGCCTTCTCTTGGCAAGGAGACGCTACCTTTTCCCAAGGCCAAAGCACATGAAGCCTCTCGTAAACTTGGTCTTCCTGGCATCAGGCTGAATCTGGAAGAGCGTTCCATAGACGTAAACGCCACTGTCTGTCTTCATCAGGGTTTGCTTGAGTTGGTAGCCTGCGCCAAGGACAGCAAGGAGCATGAGTCCATAGTGGTCTTGGGTGCCCGTCCCATACATATTCATACGGCTCTTCTCTTGCTTGGAGCCAAGCCAGGAACACCCGCCATGCAGCAAGTTCCCGACGAGGAGTCCACTCGATTCATTCCCGTGCCTCCGGCTGGAGACCCCATCGAGGTCTCTCTGGTTTTTCCCGATGCGCAGGGTCAACTGATGGAACATCCAATCAACCGATTCATTGCTCCCGCCCGGTTAAATGGTGTTGATGATTTCGTCTTACAGGACAAAGCCAAGGCCTTTCCATCAAGCTTCCTCTTCGCCGGTTCCCACTTGCTCGAAAGCAAGGAAGGGCCGCGCAAATACGCCTGCGAATACAGTGGTAACGTCATTTCCATTTCGACATTCGGGGACGAGCTTCTTTGCCTGCAGGGAATTCATGGGCACGACAACGGCGGCCTTGCCTGGCAAGTTAATCCGGAAGGGCTTCCGGATATTGGAACGGCTGTCATCCTCCGCCTCAGGCCCAAGGACAAAAACAACAAACAATGAAATTTACCCTGCTGCTCGCGCTTTTTGGTTCCTTGATGATCTTCGGACTGGTTCCTGTCCGGGGGGAGTCTTTTTACAAGAGTCCCAATGGGGTCTTCTCCACCCGCCCGGACCAGAAGAAGTCGCTCTACAACATCAAGCGTTTCGGTCCCGTGGGCATGGGGATCGACCTCATCCAGCCGGCCTTTACCATGCGCATCGCCCATATCGAGGAAGATTCGCCAGCCGCGGAGACAGGCAAACTGGCCAAAGGCCAAATCATCGAGTCGATCAACGGCAGGAAGCTCAAGGGGATTGACCCCCGCATCCAGTTGGGGGAAATCCTCGCCGAGGCTGAAGCCACCGACGGGGTTCTCAAGTTCATAATAAAGGGGGAATCTGCACCTGTTGTCGTGAAGGTTCCTGTTCTCGGAGCCTACAGCAAGACCTGGCCGCTGGATTGTCCGAAGTCGGCCAAGATCGTGCGNCAGGTAGCCGACTACCTTTCCAAGCCCGATTCGCAAAAGGGGCTGGCCGGCATCGGCATGCTCTTTCTTCTCTCCACGGGGGAAGCCAAGGATCTTCAGGTGGTCCGGGAATGGGCNCGAGAAGTGAAACCTCACAGGTATCCCTGGTACATCGGGTACGGNGGCGTCCCATTAACCGAATGCTACCTTCGCACCGGCGACNCGAAGATACTCGAGAACATACAGGATTGGGTCGAGAACGCTGACAAGTCCCAGCACAACGACGCCTGGGCGGGTCGGGGCAGCGCCCTCACCTCATACGGAAAAGGCCACCTCAACGCGGCNGGTACGCATGTCGTGACTTTCCTTATGTTGGCCAAGGAATGTGGGGCCGAGGTGTCGGACCGTCTGCTCCTTCGCTCGCTGCGGCATTTCTATCGTTACGCCGGTCGGGGAAACAACCCCTATGGGGACGATCGCCCCGAAGTCGGGTTCGTTGACAACGGCAAAAACGGAAAGCTTGCCTTTGCCATGGCGGCGGCAGCTGCCTTGACGCCCGATGGGGAGAATTCCCTCTACGCCCAAGCCCGAGACGTTTGTGCCATCCAGGCTTTTTACACCACCAGCTTCATGCTGCATGGGCACACCGGTGGGGGCATCGGCGAAATCTGGCGGAGCGCCTCGATGGGGCTCATGNGCGANAAGAAACCCAAACAGTATCGTGCATTCATGGACAACCGCAAGTGGCACTACGACCTCTCCCGCCGCTTCGACGGGTCTTTCGGCATCCTTGGGGGAGGCGGCTATGACAAGGAACAATGGGGGGTGGCCTACCCGTTGGCCTACACCATCCCGCGCAAGACCTTGCGCATCGCNGGTGCTCCGCCCACCCAGTTCTCCAAGCCGTACCAGTTGCCCAAGCAACTATGGGGAACCGAAGCGGATAACCTTTTTTTGTCTCTTGAGGCCGTGCCCGACGAAAATGGCAAGAAGCAGAACCTCTCGGGTGAGACNCTGGCCAANGACTCCTCCCTGTCTTTTATCCGCCGCTTCCACGGGACCGAGCAGCCCACGGATGCCGAGATTCGCCGTTACGTTCATCACCAGGAGCATAACATCAGGAATATCGCCGCCTATAAGGCGCTGGGGATCAACAGTGGCTACATCGGTTGGAAGTCCGGCGGGGGCAAGGTGCGGATGAACTTGGTCATGGAGTTTCTCAAGCATCACGATCCAAGAGTCCGGCGCGTCATGTTCGGGGCCTTGCTGAGCAAGCCCGACGTTCTGAATCCTGAAATTTTCGAGCTGGCGGTCCGGGCGGTCAAGGACCCGGCCGAATCCTGGTGGGTAAAGGACGCTGCCTTGCAACTCATCGGTCGCGGATCGACCGAGGAAATTCTGCCCCACGTGGACCTCCTGCTTTCTTACTTGAATCACGAGGAGGATTGGCTCAAGAATGCGGCTCTCACTGCCCTCACACCGGTGGCTGCCGACCAGCGATGTTATCAGCGGGTGCTTCCTGCGATCGGTGACTTGATCCGTTCCAATCAGCGCGTGTCCGTCACGNGGGGNCTGNCCGGAAGNATCCGGGNCAAGATCAAGGCAGCTGGCCCTGAGGTTCAAAAANTGGCNNCAGANACCCTGAAGGAGACCTACACCGGATATGAAGGAGCGAAGACCGCTCCCGGCGGTCTCGACACCACATCCACCTTCGAGTTTCATTTGGAAGCCATCGCCGAGTCGCTGGCTGACGTCCCCGGCGGATTGGATATTCTCTACGAGATCGCCCGGCAGCGCAAACCCAAGGAAATTCTTCCCTACAAGGAGTTCTTCCTCAGGGCGGACTCCTCCCGTTTTGGGCCGAAGTTGAAAAAGGCCATCAACCCGATCATCATGGATGAACTTATTCCCGAGTACGTCGGCAAGAACCGGGCCAGGCTGAAACAATTGGCCGGCGGAGAAATCCAGTCCGGCTACCCAGGTGGCTCAAGGGATTCCGTCGATGGATTGGTGGCTCTCTACGACCGGGCGGGCCACAAGGATTACGGATGGAAAATGTTCATGGATCTTCGCAACGCCGAATGGACCTATCATAGTTTCGACCCGATTGCCTCCGAGCAGGTGCCCTTTGACCAACTCATCACCCGTTACCGCAAGGTAACCCTTCCCAAAGGCCTGGAAGACTGGTTTGCTGCCGATCACGCTTCCCCCTCATGGAAGCGGGCTCAAAGCCCCTTTGGCCATTATATGGGAAAACTTCCGACCGGCCCGGTTCACAAGTGCGGGTCGGGTTGTGTTGGGCCGGGCTGTTATGGTGCCACCAAGATCAATACCTTCTGGGAAGAAGAGGTGCTTTTGCTGCGTCAGCACTTCGAGGTTCCCTCCGTTAAGCCCGGTCACCGTTACCGTCTTCGGGTCAATGACGGCAACCATGTGGGCTCCGGTGGGGGGCACGTTATTTACATCAACGGAGAGCAGTTGATCGAGACCCAGAAATGCAACGGACGGGGCTCGGGAGGCCGGCCCAAGGGGGCTTATTTCACCAAGGAATTCATGGACGATTTGGGCAGCGGCAACCTCTGCCTTGCAGCCATGACCTTTCTGCGGAACAACGACAAGTACAAGGTCAAGCCGAGCAAGCCTGTTCCCCAAGGCAAGTTCAGCTTGCATATCGAGGAACAAAAATTGCCGCCGATGGGAGACGACCTTGTCTTCCAAGCCGCATCGATTGTGCCCATGCTCTCTTCGGAATGGCAGGATGCCCAGGATCCAAATGACCGAGAAAAGTCAGCTTCCGCGGTGAAGTATCGCTGGGATGGCCGGTTCGTCAACAACCCGANGGTTGCCGGTTCCTGGAAGGTCATTGCTCAAGTGCCCGTCATGGGCGACTTCGATCCTGGCAAGAAGAACCGCGTCAACCGGCCCCCCTTCTCGGGCATCACCTTCAAGGACGGCGGAAAGACGGATAGCCCGGTATGGGTTTGGTCGGGAGACGTCTTGATGGACCTAGTCAAATTCCAGGCCCTCCGAATGATTCCTCAAGAAATCGAAGGCAAGGACTACCTCTTCGTCGAAGCTGGCGGCTTCGGTGCCCGCAGCAAGCCGGGNTGGAAATCGCAGTTGCTGGTACTGGAAAGGTAGCTGCTTCTCAAATCCTTTTCACTCCTCAGATATTTTTCATGAAAAAGTTATCCTTCTTCCTTCTCTTCTCTTTAACGTCCCTTCTCGGCTTTTCCGCTGAGGATCAACAGCTGGAACTGGCGGTTCCCTTCACGGACAACATGATTCTACAACGAGGAGCCAAGGTCCCCGTCTGGGGTTGGGCTGATCCTGGCGCCAAGGTGACGCTTGAATTCGCTGGCCAACGAAAGACAGGGAAAGCGGACAAGGACGGCGAGTGGATGATCGAGCTGGATTCCCTTGTCGCTTCCGCCGTGGAGCGGGAGCTCAAGGTTTCTTCCGGGAAGGATTCGGTTACGCTCAAGAACGTACTGGTCGGCGAGGTCTGGTTCTCCTCCGGGCAATCCAACATGGTGTGGACGGCGGGCAAGAGCATGTGCAGCGAGTTGGCCAAGCGACTTGCCTCCTCCAAGGAAGACGTCCCGATCAGGGAAATCAACGTCAGCACGGTGTCCGCTCTCTANCCCCAGAAGCGGGCCACTTCNGAGGAGGGTTGGAAGAAGGCCTCCGCCGCAGGTGGTTTTTCCGCCCTTTCNCTTTCCTTCGCNCACGAGCTCTACAAGGAATTGAACGTGCCGATCGGCATCTTGCTCAGCGCCCATAGCAACACGCGCGTCGAGGCTTTCACCCAGCGTCAGGCGATCGAGGCCCATGCTAAACTCGAAAAAGACACCGCCCTGATGCTCGATGCTGACCCGCTGACAGCGCAAGGACGCAAGGCTTTCGAGCAATATTACGCCGACCTCAAGGCATGGCAGGATGAAGCAGGTCGCGCGGCCGAGGCCGGAGGGAAGGTGCCCCAGCGACCCAAACTCCCTGGCATCGCNGGCATGTGGCGNGGNCCNTCTCAGTTCTTCAATGGCAAGATTGCACCGGTCATTCCTTATGCCATTCGCGGGGCCATCTGGTGCCANGGCACCAGCAACAGCGGAGACGGGCGGATCTACGCAGCCCGGATGGAAGCCCTCGTCAAAGGTTGGAGGGATGCCTGGAGCATGCCCAAGATGCCTTTCTATTTCACGCAGATGCAACCCTACGGTTCGCCGGACCCGAACAACGTGGGCTTTGCCGACGTCCGTCAGGTACAGCACAAGTTCTTCATCGAGAACCGGGAGAACGTGGGCATGGTGGTGCAGTCCGACATCAATTCGGCCAACCCCGGTGGCATCCACTANTACAACAANCTGCATCCCGGGATGCGCATGGCNCGCTGGGCCNTGGCCAAGCAGTANGGCAAGAAGGTTGCCTACACCGGCCCAATTTANAGCGGATACAAGGTGAGCGGTCGCAAGGTGATCGTCTCCTTCGAGAAGGACAGTCTCTTTGGCGGTCTGATGGTGGGCAGCAAGGGGATGGCCAAGGACCGTCGGGAGCCGGACAAGTTCGTCGAGCCCGCCAGGCCCACTCCGGACGCCAAGCTGAATCATTTTCGGTTATGCGGCAAAGACGGGAAATGGCACGCCGCCGAGGCGAGGATCATGGGAGATGTCGTGGTGGTCACTTCGGAACAGGTGCCTGCACCGACTGGTGTGCAGTACGCCTACAGCGCCGTCCCCGAGAACTCCAATCTGTACAACAAGGCAGGGCTGCCTGCGACTCCCTTTGCCGTGGTCGACGGCAAATTCATCTTCGAGGAGGACGACCTCGAGAAAGCTGCTGCCCTCAAGGCGAAGTACGCCCAGTGGACCGATCCGAATTATCCCATCCTGCAGGTGGCCGAGTATTATCGCGATGGGGTCGTTCTTCAGCGCAATCAACCGATAAAGGTCTGGGGGCATGCCAATAGGGGCGTCAAGGTGACCGTTTCTCTGGATGGGAAAGCTCAAACTGTTTCCCCCAATGAATTGGAACAATGGTCCGTGATCTTCCCATCACGCAAGGCATCGGTTGAACCGATCACGCTCGAGGTGAAGTCCAGCCACGGCTTCAACCGGACTGTGAAGGACATCCTCGTGGGCGACGTCTGGTACCTTACGGGAAGTGCCTTGCTAACTTCGGAGTGGCCCTATGACAGACGTAATCAGGAAATCGAGCCCCCCAAGACTATGCCGCTGGTGAGGGAGTTTTGCCGCAAGACCAAGTCCAGTTCTTTCGCGACCCCGAGGAAGCGCCGCTTCGAGACGGGCGGTGGCAAATACCGCTCCCATTGGTTGACTGCAGATTTCTCACGAGAAGGCAGCGGAGTCACCATGTTTGCCTACGAGTTTGCGAAGGCCCTGAACCGTCAGGCTGTGCCTCAAGGCTTCATCACCATGTCCTCCGGTCGAGGTGGGCGTAATCGACAGTTCGCCTCACCCCTTTCGTGGACCTCCTTTAAGGGAGTGCGGAACCTGAAGGATCCTGCCTTTCAGGCGCGACTCGACGAATTGTTTCTCCAATACCCCAATTCAAAAGTAGCGAGAAAGGCTGCCGCTAAACACGTCGCCGAGGTCAAGGCCTTTGTCCAATTCATCTTAGAGGGAGCTAAGGAAGATCGTGATCCCTCTTTTTTCCCTTTGCAGGCTCCCGCTTTTCCCGAGCCGGGCAAAAGTGATGCGGTGTCTTCCGACGTGATTCCGACCTATGCCTACAACTGGTGCGTCAGTCCGCTGACCCCGATGGGCGTATCGGGCGTGATCTGGGTGCCATCCGAAGGCAACCTAGGGGAAAACCCAAAGGAATATGCCGCCGAGTTGGAGACCTACGCCAAGAGCCTCCCAGCCACCTACGGGCAGGACAAAGTACAGTTCTTGTATGCTCAACCGAGGGGATCGCTGGTCGAGGGTATCAGCGAGCCCAATATACCGGGCGCGAAGAACGTTTCCTTCGACCAATGGCCCAAGAGCCTTAAGGACATCGCCATCAAACTGGCTAAGCTGGCTCGATGAAGTCGTGACCCAATGCATTTTCCACTATGGGCCTCCAACTTTTGTACGCCTTGGTATCTTTGCTTCTCTTTCTGATGGGGCCTTCATCAGCATTGGCCGATGAAAAAACGCAATCGGGGTTCGATTCGGTTGTGGTTCCTTTTTTCAAGGCACGATGCGTGAAATGCCATGGTCCGGATAAGAGCAAAGGCAAGGTGACTTTGCATAACCTTGGAGATGGCTTGAGCGAAGGTCGCGACTTGGAACGCTGGGAGCTGATCCTGGACCTCTTGAAGGCTGGCGAAATGCCGCCGGAGGAAGAGAAGGAGCGGCCGCCGGAAGCCGAAGTCATTGAGATGACGAAATGGATTGAGGCCGGTTTGCGCAAGGCCGTCAGTCAGTCTCAAAAAGCTCATCGCGCGCCGCAGGCTCGGCGGCTGACCAACTTTGAGTACGAGAATACCGTTCGCGATTTGATCGGCTTCAGGCTCAACCTGACGGACAACCTGCCCAAGGACCCCGAGAAACCGTACCACTTCAACAACACCGCCGAGTTTATGTTGCTGGGGCCGGAGCAGGTGGACCGCTACTTGGAAAATGCCCGTAAGGTTATGGCAAGCGTCATCGTTGATCCCGACAAGCCGGAGGTGCACAAGGCCCGGCGCGAATGGCAGCCGAACGGATTGTATCGCGGAATCGGCAATGACGAAGTCGGTGTGTGGGGTAACCGTCGTCATTCGCCGGCGCATGGGATGGGGCTGAAGAGTTTTCCGGATACGGGTGAGTTCGTCATCCGCGTACAGGCTTCGGCGATCCTGCCGCCTGGCGTCAAGGGAGCGCCGCTCAACTTGATTATGGGTCAGACCATTCAGATTAACAGCTCCACCCAGCGCGTGGAACCGGTGGGTGACGCATACGTGATGAACAGCGTCGACGAGCCGAAGGTGTATGAATTTCGCGGGCGCATTGAGAACTTTCCTCTCACGCGTGGGCGAGTCATTCGCGGCAAGCAACAGTCGGACAGTCGGGTCATCACGCCGCAGGTATTGTACGATGATGGCACGCTCAACGATGGCAACCGCAACCTCACTATGCCGCGCGTCGTAATCAACTGGATGGAGTTCGAGGCGCCCGTCGCCGACGTCTGGCCGCCGAATCATCACAAGCGTATCCTGTTCGAATCGCCCTTGCGTGAGGAGAATCCCGAGGCCTATGTGCAGGAAGTCATTCGCCGCTTTGCCTCGCGGGCCTTTCGTCGGCCGGCTTCGAAGGAGGAGGTGGACCGCTTTGCCCAAATCTATCGGCTCGTTTTGCCCGAGTTAAAAACCATGGAAGCGGCCATGCGGGAAACGTTGGCAATTGTGCTGATCTCGCCGCAGTTTCTCTACCACACCGTGGCCGATGGCGAGGTGACGACCCGGCCTTACGAGCTGGCCTCGCGTCTGTCGTATTTCCTTTGGGGCTCCATGCCGGACACGGAATTATTCAAGCTGGCGGGGGAGGGTAGCTTGGAAGAACCGAAGGTGTTGGAGCAACAAACACGCCGCCTGCTAGCCGATGCCCGAGCCAAGGATTTCGCGCGCAATTTCACCATGCAGTGGCTGAGTTTGGCCAAGATGAAAACCGTACCGATCAATCAGCAGCTCTTTCCGCGTTTTCTCTATTACGTTTCCGCTGGTGAGCGTAGAGGCACTGAACAGCCTTACCGGCCCACCATTCGCGCCTATATGCTGGAGGAAACAGCTGGCTTTGTGGCCGAGCTGATACGTCGGAATGCCGGCGTGTCCAATTTGGTCGAATCGGACTTTGCCTGGCTGAACCAGCCTTTGGCCGCGCACTACGGCGTACCCGGAGTTGAGGGGAACCACTTCCGGGCCGTCCCGTTGAAGTCCGAATATCGCTTGGGTGGTCTGCTTACGCACGGTTCGATGTTGATTGGCAATGGCACGGGTTCGGCGCCCCATCCCATCTACCGGGCAGTTTGGTTGCGAGAAGCCATCCTCGGCGACGACGTCGCGGATCCGCCGGCTGACGTGCCGGCTCTCTCCGACACCGCAGGCGAATCCGCCGAAAAAGCGCTCACCATAAAAGACCTTCTCGCCAAGCATCGTCAAAAGGAGAGCTGCAATGATTGCCATTCCCGGCTCGATCCTTGGGGTATTCCCTTCGAGCGTTACAACGCCATCGGCAAATACCAGCCACTTGTGCCGAAGGAGGGCGCGCGTGTCAGCGGCTTCAACCTGAAAACCCACGCTGACCTTGCCGGGTATTCGGCTTACCTCAAAACCATCAACACCGAAGAAGTGGAGGCGAATTCACGCGTGCCCAATGGTCCGGAGGTCAATGGCATGGGCGAGTTGAAGGCGTACCTTTTGCAGAAACGGCAAGACGAATTGGCCAAGAACGTATTGCGTCGCCTGCTTAGCTACGGCCTCGGCCGTCAATTGACCACGCGCGATCGCTTTGTTGTTGCGGAACTGCTTCAGCAATCGGCCGCGAAGGATCACCGTCTGCTCGACATGATCATCACTGTATGCAAGAGTTCCTTGTTCAAGGGAACGACGCAATTGCATTCAAAGAAACCATGAAACCGAAAAGCTGGCATTTGAACCGGCGCGACCTGTTGAAGGGTGGAGGCATTGCCTTGGCCCTGCCTTTCTTGAATGCCATGAGTTGGGCGGCTCCCGCCAAGAAGCTCCCTAAACGGATGCTGGTGAGCTATTTTTCCTACGGAGCGTACATGCCTAACGGTCAGGCTGGCATTCCCAATCCGAATCTGCCGCATCACGATTGGAGTTGGTGGCCCTGTCGGGATGCGGGTCCACTGACCTTTAACCAATCGGCCAAGCCATTTGAGCCGCTCAAGGAATACGTTAGTTATTTTCGCGGATTGGACCATGCCGGCGGTTGGGCCTTGGGTGGGCATAGTTCGGGTGACGTCTTTGCCACGGGAGCTGACATGGTGGGCACCCAGAAGACCAACAGCATTTCCATCGATCAAGTGGCCGCCAACGCTCATGGGCACAAAACCCGTTTCGCCTCCATGGTGCTCGGTACCGAGGGTGGCACTGGTTCGTACGGTCGCAGCAAAACGCTTTCCCATCGCGGGCCCGGTCGGCCGATTCCCTCGATGAGCAAGCCGCAGGAGATTTTCAACCGGCTGTTCAATCCTTATGCCGGAAAGGGCGTCGAACAGGTGCGCTCAGGGCTCAAGCGCGAGGCCAGCATCCTCGACCTGTTGATGGACCAAAGCCGCAGCCTCAAGGGCCGCCTAGGCCACGAGGATCAAGGCAAGGTAGAGGAGTATTTGGAATCTATCCGAGCGCTGGAGCAACGGGTGGAGCGCACCAGTAAATGGACGCACCAGCCGCTACCGGAGATCAATACCAAGGGATTGAATCTCGATGCCTCGCACAAGGATCCTCAGGAATATATCCGCTGTATGTACGACCTTGTTTATCTGGGTTTTCAGACTGATTCCACCCGCTTCGCATCGCTCATGCTGGAAAGCGAGAATTCGTCCAACAGCGAATTGTGGAATTACGCCAACTACGTGCTTGGTTACAAGGGAGCCACCCACGACATCGCCCACAAACGTCCGGCAGATTACTCCGGCCAATGGGATCGTTGGCGGGCCGAGCAACACGCCTATTTTCTGCAGCGCCTCAAGGACACACCCGAGGCCGACGGCAACATGCTCGACCGTACCGTGGTGCTTTGGGGTTCGGCTCATCCGCATGCCTCCCACAGCACCAAGAACTATCCTATCCACCTTGCCGGAGGCAATAAGCTCGGGCTCAAGCACGGAAACTTGCATTCCTTCGAGGGCAACAAGAAGGTGCCTCTGGCCAACCTCTTCCTTTCGATGCTAAATGCCGTGGACGTGCCGGTGAAATCCTTCGCTGACAGCACGGGCATAATGTCCGAGGCACTCGCCTAAGGATGCAAAGTCTGGGCGTCATTGCGCTTTTGCTGGCATTTGTTTCGAGCGGAAATCTCGCGGCATCCGAGACGTCCCTGCCGCGCGTACTTATCCTCGGTGACCAAATCTACCAGCAGCCTGCCACGGAGCTGAAAAAGGAACTCAAGGGCAAAGTGGAGGTTCATTATCCTCGACTGGAACCCGGTGAGATATGGAACTCCACCACGGCGTTGGAGCTACTTGATCGTCAGCTCGGTGACGGTCAATGGGACATCATTCATTTTAACTGCGGGCTTGGTGATTTGATTCACCGCGTCCCACGCGTAAAGGCTTTCCGGGTGATGCCCAGGCATGCCGGCGGCATCCGTACAACCTCACCTCGACAATACGAAAAGAACCTGCACGCGCTTGTCACCCGGCTCAAGGCAACCAAAGCCAAGGTTGTTTGGGCCAGCACCACACCCATCAGGCATTCCAGTACCAATGTTTTCGCCAAAGGCACGGAGATCGAATACAACGCCATTGCGAGAAAGGTGATGGATAAACACGGCATCGTCACCAACGACATGTACACCTTTGTCAAGGGCCTGATCGACATGAATAAGCCAGCAGGTCACGGCGCCGACCCTTTCTTCTTCGACCGCAAACCCATCCATCCGCCTCTTCTTCGGATAATCGCCAAGCGCTTCGATTTTTCCGTGCCGGATTTGTCAAAACCGTGAGAAGCCCATTCGTTTCACTCTTGGCTATTGCGCCTGCCTCGTAATTTGCCTGGGCCTAAGCGCCTTGTGTAAGGCCAGCACCCTTCTGAAGAGTTATCCCCTTTGATCGAACGGGGATTGCATCCCTTTCCGCATTCTTTCAATGTTGGTCAGGTTCAACCTCAATCCCCTCCGTACCGATGAAGAAAATATCCCTCTTGCCCATTCTTTTTTCCTTTGCAGTCGCCTTGACGGCCAAGGTGGAGGTCTTCGAGATTTCCCCGCGCAACGTATCCCTTCTCCCTGGAGGAAAGGAGGCGGACGGCATCATCGGTGACTTTGTTGTCAGAAACGAATTCGTCGAGAGCGTCATCGGTGGCCCGGCCGACAACCGCAAGGCCAACATGGGTGCTTTCTGGGGGGCCGACGGAGTCACGCCCGGTTGCCTCTACGACCTTTGCTTGCGAGGCGCTGACAATGACCAGTTGACTATTTTCTCCCCCTCCCGCCAACAGGGAAGGGTATCCTACGTCCGCCCCTTGCCCGGAGGCAAAGGGGTCGAGGTCGTGGTGTCTTCCGCCCTCTCGGGGGCGATCTACAAGTGCCACCACTACCTCCTTGAGGAAAAGGAAAGAGGCCTCGTCATTGAAACCCTCTTGCGCAACGAAAGCCCCAAGCCCGTCTCTGGCCCGATCAGTGACACTTGGACGCGCTTCAACTCTTCGGGTAGATTCGGAACCATCGAGTGGGCTGATTCCGTTGATCCGTCTCACAAAGCAGGCTACGCTTATGCTTGGCTGCCTGACGAAAATGGTAAGCTTCCTCCTAGGAACCGCACCTTGGAGCCAGGTGATGAGATTAGGATCAGCCGTTTTCTCGCAGTGGGGCAATCTCCGGCTCATGCCCTTGGCGTGGTAGCCGCCAAACTGGGTAAGACGGGACGCTTGAAGCTAAGCATTACCGGAGTTGACGAGGAACCTGTGTCGACTGCTTCGGTCGACTTCCGCTTGAAAGACGCAACCATCCGGGGGTATCCCGATGAAAACGGCAACCTCGACCTTCTTTTGCCAGTTGGCCAATGGAAGGTATCCGTCAGCGACATCGGGCGGGAAGGAAAAGAGTTGTCTCTTGAGATCAAGGACGGTCAGGCCGTCGCGAAAAGTATGTCCATGGGAGGGCGTTCCGGCATCCGGTTTTCAGTAAAGAAAGAAGACGGCTCCACGACTCCCTGCAAAGTACAGTTCATTGGATTGGAAGGGACTCCGAATCCAAAGCTGGGCCCCGGGGATCGGGCTCATGGCTGCAAAGACCAGTACCATTCGGAGAAAGGATCCTTTGCCGTGGCTCTGGATCCGGGCAAGTACAAGCTGATCGTCACTCGGGGCATCGAGCATGACCACGTCGAGAAAACGATTACCGTGCCAAAGGGCAAATACGTCGATTTCGAGGCAACCCTCAAGCGTACCGTGAAAACACCGGGCTGGGTAAGCACGGACTTTCACAACCATTCCACCCCCAGCGGGGACAACGTTTGCGGCACGGCGGACCGCATCATCAATCTGGCCGCCGAGCATATTGAGTTCGCCCCCACCACCGAGCACAACCGCATCATGGACTGGACTCCCTACATCGAGAAACTTGGGCTCAAGGGAGAGATTTCGACCATTCCGGGCATTGAGCTGACCGGCTCGGGCGCTCACCTCAATGCCTTTCCCCTGACACCCAAGCACTACCATCAGGACAACGGATCGCCCCAATGGGTGAAGGATCCCAGAATCAATGCCCTCAACTTGAGAAACCACCCAGGGCATCATCCCAGTGGTTGGATTCACATCAATCACCCTGACATGGTCGAAAACTTCTTCGACCGAAACAAGGACGGCAAGCCGGATGGGGGCTATCGGGGAATCCTTTCCCTGATCGATGCCATCGAGACGGAAAACTACCGCCCCGCCCAGATTCTCCGGCAAGCTCCTTTCCGGATCACCCGACGTGCCAGTCGCGAACAAGTGACCATGGTTCGTGAGTTCGTCTGGCTGCAAATGCTCAATCATGGCTTGAAGACATGGGGAATTGCAGTTTCCGACGCCCACGCCGTTCATGGGAACGGGGTAGGTGGATGGCGCACCTACGTTCGTTCCTCAACCGACGACCCGGAAAAGATCGACTGGCAGGAAATCAGCCGCAGGTCCAAGGCTGGGCAAATGATTCTGAGCTCGGGTCCCTACCTCGAAGTGGAAACGGTGGACGGTATCCAGGCAGGCGGATTGGCTCGGGCAAATGGAACCATCGACCTGAAGGTGCGCGTCCAGTGCGCTTCCTGGATCGACGTTGACCGCATTCAGGTGCTGGTCAACGGCAGGCAGGAGAAAAGCCTCAACTTCACCCGCAAGTCTCACCCCAAGTTCTTTTCCGACGGGGTCGTTAAATTCGACCGGACCATCCCCGTTGCGCTTTCGTCTGACGCCCACTTGATCGTGGTCGCCTACGGAGAGAACTTCGATCTCAAGACTGGCTTTGGGACAAGCGGGCAATCAGCGACCAAGCCCTGCGCCTACAACAACCCGATTTTCGTGGATCTCGACGGAAACGGTTTCGTGCCGAACGGAGATAGCCTAGGTTTTCCTCTGCCGAGCGGCAGGATAAGCGTCGCCCAAGCCAAGGAACAACTGGCCAAGGCCGGACTCTCCGCTGAGTAAAGCCCAATGAATGGCCGCATCCTAGCGCGAACGTTCGCTCTAGTCTTCTTGGCGTGGGTTTGCCTCCTTGATACTTGGGCCCAGGATTCCGTTCGAGGCGGGGTCTTGCAGTTCAACCGCGACGTGCGGCCGATCCTGGCGGATCATTGTTACGCCTGCCATGGGCCGGACTCTCATTCGCGCAAGGCGAAGTTGCGCCTGGACCAAAGGGCGTCGGCCTTGGGAGCCAACCGAGAGGGGGCCGCCATCGTGCCAGGCAAGCCCGAGTTGAGCGAAATGGTGTTTCGCATTCACAACAAGGATCCAGACGAGGTGATGCCGCCTCCGGAATTGAACAAGCCGCTCAGTCCGGCGGAGAAAGAAATCCTTGTCCGCTGGATTGCCGAGGGGGCGAAATACGAAAAGCACTGGGCCTTCGAGTTGCCCGATACAGCAACCTTGTCCACCGTCAAGAAAACGGATTGGGAGAGAAACTCCATAGATCGTTTCATCCTCGCCCGGCAGGAACGGGAAAACACTTCACCTTCGATCCCGGCAAACCGCGAAACCCTTATTCGCCGGGTAACGCTCGACTTGACCGGTTTGCCTCCCACGCCGGAGGAGGTCGCTGCCTTCTTGCGGGACAACAAGCAAGGAGCCTACGAACGGGTGGTCGATCGCTTGATGAGTAGCACCGCCTATGCGGAGAGGCGGGCCCAGGACTGGTTGGATTTGGCCCGCTATGCTGACACTCGTGGCTTTGCCGATGACAAGATGCGCAGGATTTGGCCGTGGCGTGACTGGGTGGTGCGGGCTCTTGGCCGCAACCAGCCCTTCGACCAGTTCACCATCGATCAATTGGCGGGCGATATGTTGCCCGAAGCAACCGACGAGCAGCGCTTGGCCACTGGCTTTCACCGAAATGCGCCCCAAGCGAGGGGACAGACCTATCCGGTGGAGGAATACCGCATCAAGGGAGTCATCGATCGCGTCAATACGATCGGGCGCGTGTGGCTGGGACTTACGCTGGATTGCGCCGAGTGCCATGACCATAAGTTCGATCCCATCACTCAGCGCGACTACTACTCGGTTCTGGCAATCTTCAACAACGTGGAGCACAGCGGCTCGGGTCATGGACAGGGAGGGCCCACCATGAAATACAAGCTGCCGCCCTCCAAGCAGGATTCTGCCAACGCCTCGGAGCGCAAGCGACTGAAAGATGCCCTTGCCCTTGCCCTTAAAGCCATGCCGAAACCTCCCTCGATCAAGGACGAAGACATCGTTGGCAAATGGAATGGACCGGTGGTGGAGAAGGACCCCCAAAAGTATTCCCTTACGAAGAACCTGACTATTTCAGCGAAGATACGAACCAAGCAACCCGTTGCCGATTTGGTGTCGAAGTACGATTGGCGTGGCAAGCAGCGCGGCTATGTCTTTGGCATCGGTGGTGAAGGGGACAAGGATAGTGTCCCCGGCCACTTGTTCTTCTGGGTGTCCTCGCGGGCCGAATCCTTCCATGGCATTACCGTGTACGGAAGCCAGCCGGTCAATGACGGCGAGGAGCACGTCGTGGCGGTCGAGTTCGTGGCTGGCAAGTCCGTTCGCCTTTTTGTCGACGGCATCGAGGACAAGGCGGCCAAGACCACTGGAGCTCCTCCGTCTTTCATCGCCAAGTCCACCAGGCCTCTTGCCATTGGCGCGGGTTACAACAGCAGCCCGCAGGCAAATGCCTATCGTTTCAAAGGCGAACTAGGCGAGGTTCGCCTCAGTGACCAAGCGGTGGGGGATCAGCTCACCATGGGAGCTGCCGGCAAGCAGGTTGCCGAGCTACAGGCCAAGCTTCGTAAACTGGATGAACAAAAGGGCGCACCAAAGATAGTGGACGCCGTCCCCGTGATGCGTGAGCGGGCAAAGCCACGGGACACCTTCATTCACGTGCGAGGAAGTTTTCTCGACAAGGGAGATCAAGTATCTCCGGCCGTTCCCGAATTGTTCGCCGTCTCCAAGGAATCCCAGCCAAGTAACCGCCTGGAATTTGCCCGTTGGTTGGTGGATGGCAAAAATCCTTTGGTCGCACGGGTGGTGGTGAATCGTTTTTGGCAAAGCTATTTCGGACATGGCTTGGTCCGTACACCGGATGATTTCGGAGCTCAAGGCAGGCCTCCGAGCCACCCCCGTTTGCTCGACTGGTTGGCGAACGAGTTCGTCGAGAGCGGATGGGACATGAAGCGCATCCATCGCTTGATCGTTACCTCGGCCACCTATCGGCAATCCTCCCGGGTTCCGTCCGATGCTTCCGGGCGCGACCCCGAGAACCTGTTGCTTGCCCATATGCCGCGCATTCGCTTGCCGGCGGAGCAAATCCGAGACCAGGCTCTCGCCGTGAGCGGCCTGCTGGTAAGAAAAGTCGGAGGTCCGCCGGTGTACCCCGTTCATCCCGCCAACTACTGGAAACAGCGTGCCTTGCCAGGCAAATGGACCAATAGCCGGGGGGGCGACCGTCACAGACGGACCATGTACGCTTACTGGCGGCGGATGGCCCTGCATCCTTCCTTGGAAATATTGAATGCCCCAGCCAGGGACAATTGCGTCGTCAGGCGCGACGTCGCGAACGTGCCGACCCAAGCTTTGGTGCTCTTGAACGACCCAATTTTTACGGAAGCGGCCTCCGCCTTTGCCAGTCGCTTGCTCACTGAAGTGGAGGGCACGGACGCACAGCGACTGGAGCGCGCCTTCCGTCTCGCCTTGGGCCGGTCCCCCCAGCCCGCGGAGCTAAAGCAGTTCCTTTCCTTCCTCGAGCATCAGCTAGAGGAGTTAATCGAGGACCAGGCTTGGGCCTTGGTCTGTGGGGCGCTTCTCAATCTAGATGAAACCATTACCCGGCCATGAGTGATTTATTTCATGGTAAGCCTCACTTGCAGGCCCTTGCCCGCCGTACCTTCCTGAAGGACTCGGCAATGGGGTTGGGTTCCATTGCCTTGGCCTCCTTGCTGCAGTTCGAAGGACATGCCGATGGTTTGGAAGGAGGCGGTGGCGTACTTCGCAAGTTACATTTTCCTGCCCGGGCGAAGCGGGTCATCTATCTCTTCATGGCGGGCGGGCCCTCGCACGTCGACTTGTTCGACCCCAAGCCCTTGCTCAACGAAATGGACGGAAAGAAGATTCCGCCGCACCTGCTCAAGGATCACCAGAGTTTCGCCCTCATTCGAGGCACGCCGAGCCTCAAGGGTTCCCCTTACTCATTCGCTCCCCGCGGACAGTCCGGCATCATTATGTCCGAGCTTTTGCCGCACCTCGCCACGGTGGCGGACGAGTTGACTGTGATCCGCTCGATGAAGACCACCACCAACGTCCATGATCCCGGGGTCAATATGATGAATTGCGGCACCCAGTTGTTTGGGCGCCCGACCTTGGGAGCCTGGCTCTCCTATGGCTTGGGTTCGGAAAACAACAACTTGCCCGGATACGTCGTCCTGACCTCGGGTTACGATGACGGACAGCCCTTGCTGCAGAGTTTCTGGGGGAATGGATTTCTTGATTCCAGGCATCAGGGTGTTCCTTTCCTGAAGGGGCCCGAACCGGTCTTGCACCTGACCAATCCCAAGGGTGTCGACCGCAACCGCCGGCGCCAGCAACTCGACCTCATAAACTGGATGAACAAGCGCCACCACGAGGAGGTCAACGACCCAGAGATCCTATCCCGCGTCGCTTCCTACGAAATGGCTTACCGCATGCAGGCGAGCGTGCCCGAACTAACCGACTTGTCGAAGGAGTCGAAGAGCACACTCAGCCTCTATGGAGCCAATCCCGGCAAACCATCCTTTGCCAACAATTGCCTGCTCGCCCGGCGTTTGGTTGAGCGGGGTGTGCGGTTCGTTCAACTTTATGACCGCGGCTGGGATTCCCATACCCATATCGAGCACGAGCACAAGCGCCAGTGTGGAGCGGCGGACCGGCCGATTACTGCCTTGATCAAGGACCTGAAGCAACGCGGTCTGCTCGAGGACACCTTGGTCATCTGGGGCGGCGAATTCGGGCGTACGCCGGTTGCCCAGGTATCCGGCAAGACCTATGGGCGCGATCACCATCCGCACGCCTTCACCATGTGGATGGCGGGGGGCGGAACGAAACCCGGACTGACCTATGGGGAGACCAACGAGTTTGGTTATCACGTCGCCGAGAACCCCGTTCACGTGCGGGACCTGCACGCCACCATTCTCCACCTTCTCGGGATCGACCACCACAGGTTCAAGTACAAGTTCAAGGGCTTGGACTTGGGGCTGACCGGTGTGGACCCATCCCGAGTGGTCAAGGGCCTGCTGGCTTAAGGAGTTATCCGGACCAAGTCCCGTTGCGAGCGGACGTAGATGCCCGTCTCGTCGATGGCGGGTGCGCCGAAGGTCCATGATGCGCCTACGGGATCCGTTGCCACCCAGCTCAAGGCATCCGGTGAAAAGGGCTTGTTCAAGTCGATGACGTAGAGCACGCCGGCTCCGCCTTGCCAATATAGCTTGTCCTCATGGCGAATCGGCCAGGCCGGATTGGTGTGGCCAAACCCTCCGCGTTGTATGCCGCGC
>PBLJ01000091.1 GCA_002721705.1 Opitutia bacterium | reverse complement strand
CCTCAAGCGTCAAATTGCGTCCGGCTTGATCCGGGCGGACTGGCCGCTCTCGCCACGCACCCCGGGCATTCCGGACTGGAATTCGCTGAACGAGGACAAACAGGACGAAATGGATCTGAAGATGGCGGTTTATGCCGCCATGATCGACCGAGTGGACCAAAACATTGGCAAACTCGTGGCTTACCTCAAGGAAGCGAAGATCTTCGACAATACGCTGATCTTCTTTCTTGCCGACAACGGCGGCTGCCAGGAAGGCGGCATGTTCGGGCGAGGCAACTTCTACGACGTCGAGAAACGCAACCAGGAACACGCCAACAGCTACGGGGAAGCTTGGGCCAATGCCAGCAACACACCTTTCCGGCTCTACAAGCACTTCGTGCACGAGGGCGGAGCCGCCACGCCTTTCTTCATGCATTGGCCAAAAGGCATTCGGGCAGGCAAGGATTGGTACCGCGAACCGGCCCAGTTGATCGACGTCATGCCCACCATACTGGACGTCACGGGAGCCGATTACCCCAAGATCTACAAGGGCAACGATATCTTGCCCATCGACGGCATATCGCTGCGTCCAGCCTTTCAGGGCAAGCCTCTTGATCGAAAGGGACCATTTTTCGTGGAGCACGAGAACAATGCCTTCGTTCGCGATGGCAAATGGAAGTTGGTCGGCCGCGGGGTATCCGCCCCCAACGGGGTCGTTCCTTCAAGGTGGGAACTCTACGACATCGACAAGGACCGCACCGAAACAAAGAACTTGGCGGCTTCTCATTCCGACAAGGCAAAAGCCCTCGCCGAGCAGTGGAACGCCTGGGCCAAAAGGGCCAAGGTATATCCAAAGAACAAAGCCTCGGACACCAAAGCCTTGCCCAATCCACCGCAAGTCAAGGGCCGCCCCTTCACCATCACCGCGGAGGTCGAGCATGCGAAGCCAAAAGGTGTCGTGATCTCGCACGGCGGCGTGAATTTCGGGTATGCCTTGTACTTCGCCAAGGGACGCCCCGCCTTCTGTATGCGCAACAAGGGAGAATTGACCGAGCTCGTGGCCAAGAAAAAGGTCGAGGGGCGAGTCACCTTGTCTGCCTCCCTCAACGACGAGACGATCACCCTCTCGGTCAACGGCAAGGAGGTCGCCAGCGCCGAATCACCCGGCTTGTTCCGCGGTCAACCCGTGATCGGCATGTACCTTGGCGAAGACNTCGAGGACCCCGTGGGGAAATACAANGTGCCGAACAAGTTCAACGGCAAGATCCATAGCCACAAGGCAAAGGTCGAAGCACCCTGACGCCGAACACAGATCATTGCGTCAGGGTTTATCTTCCGAACGAATGAATTTCCCTGTTTCGATGAAGCTTTTGCAGTGCTCGAAGGTGTCCNTGCAGTTCATGATGAAGGTATGGGCATGTTGGAGGACGATAAAGTCCTTCATCCCCTCCAATTTGGTTTCCTTCACTGCCACCAATCCATCGTTAGGCTCGGAAAAAGANATTTTCTGCCCCTTGTCGCCTGCTATCACACCGAAATCGACCGCAGGAACGGGCAAGTCAGCATAGAACTCCTCCTCGGACAGCTTTTGCCCGCTGTCTCCCGTGAATAAACGGTAGATCAAATTTTTCCTGAAGCGTTTGGCCAAATCCGCGGGTTGGTTAGGCGGNGCCAGCATGACGATTCGGCCCAAGCCCGGAGGCAATTCATTGCGGAAGGCATTCCGNATGATGACGTTTCCAAGGGAATGAGCGACAAGGTGGTAGCGCGGAGTCTTCACTCTCTCCTGAACGAAACCTTTCAGTTTGTCGGAAAGTTCATTCAGGGATGAGCCCATCTGGCTGTAGGGAAAATTCAAGGTTTGGTAGCCAGCCTGCTTGAATCGATGGCTCAGCACGGNCATGGAGAGCCGACTNCGCCCCATGCCATGCAGGAGGACCACGGTTTCCTCTTCAGAAAAAGGAGAACCATTCGCTTGAGGGGGCTTCGTAGTGGAACAATTCGTCATGAACAGGAGTAATGGAAAAATTCTGAGAAGCATCTGCCTTAGAGGGANTTCACGAGAGTACCCGGTCGGTCAGTGGTGATCGAATGTACTCCGAGCTCCTTCAAACGTTTGGCGACTTTCAAGTCGTTAACTGTCCAGACATGCCACTCGAACCCTTCCTTGAGGATTTGTCGCGCCGCATCCGCGGGGATGCCATGGTGAGAATCGAGTCCGTCCGCCTTGGTCGATTTCAAGGTTTTCAGAACGGTCTCGAGAGTGGGAGTCCAGACNCCTTCGTCGTTTCGCTTGAAGTTGGTCAACCAGAAGGCCTTGTANTGCGGGGCCTTGGCCTTGAAGATNCGAACGACCTCCGCCTGGAAGCAAATCATCGTAACCTGTTCGTCCTTGAGTTCCGATGCCTTGATGGCAGCAAGCAAGGGAGGGATGATTTCCTTGCCGCACTTGATCTCGATGAAAATTTTCTTCCCCTTTGGAATGGTTGCGAATACCTCCGCAATGGTGGGTATCTTGGCTCCCTTGAATTTCTCACCCTTCTTTATGCCCACGTCCAACTTCCGCAATTGGGCTAGGGTCGAATCCTTGACCATGAGTTTGCGNCCGGCCAAACGCTCGNTGNTNTTGTCATGTATGCAGACNATCCGNTTNTCCTTGGTCANAAGAAAATCNCCCTCNATGGCATCCGNTCCCTGTTCCCAAGCCAACCGAAAGGCGGGCAAGGTATTTTCCGGGGCATCNTGGGANGCTCCNCGATGAGCCACGATCAANGGNTTTNCNGNCAGANCGTGAAGACNNAGGCNAGANNGCATGCNNNNAGCGCGATTCNGAGGTTCNNCATGNTGCTTCGNTANNANGAAANNAANGCCAAGGCGAGCTTGATCGGGATTGCCTGCAACTTGGGGTTCNTCTATGCACGCACCAACTAGTANAANGCACCAACCCATTATCTTTAGATGAAAATCAAAACCTTCCTCCTCTTCCTGTTGTGCCTCGGCAACCTACAGGCCGAGAAAAAGGAACCAGGAACCGTGGTCCTGACCTTCGATGACTCGGTTGCCAACCATGCGACATTTGTTGCGCCGCTACTTAAGAAATATGGTTTTGGCGCCACCTTCTTCATCACCGAGGGTTTTGGGTTCGCCAAGGAAAAGAAGCACTTCTTGACCTGGGAACAGATCAAGCAGCTTCATGCCGATGGTTTCGAGATCGGGAACCACACCNGGCGACATATTTCNGTCGCCAGACAGAAACCGGATGCGCTCGAGGCTGATATCATTTACATCGAGAAGCAGTGCGAAAAGCACGGACTCCCACGCCCCATCAGTTTCTGCTACCCGGGCTACACCACCAGCAAGGCCTGCGTTGAAATCCTGAGCAAGCGCGGCTACCTCTACGCCCGGACCGGCGGAGCCAGAGCTTACGAACCTGAAAAAGACAACCCCCTACTCATGCCGCAGGCCTTCGACGGAAAGCCCAAAAGCACGCTGGAGCAGTTCAAGAAAGCCGTGGCGAAAGCAGAGAATGGGAAAATCGCCGTAATGACCTTTCATGGGGTCCCCGACGTCAAGCATCCCTGGGTAAACACTGATCCAAAGAAGTTTGAAAGCTACATGCAGCACCTGAAGGATTCAGGGTGTCGGGTCATCGCGTTGCGGGACTTGAAAATTCCAAAGGAATCCAAATAGTAGCTCACTCTTTCTCCACTCAGCCAGCCCACCACCATTTCCATGAAAGCCCTCATTACGTTATCGCTCACCGTCTTTTTCACCGGCCTTGCCCTGCACGGCGCCGACAAACCGCTGCAGCCGATCCCCTTTCACGAGGTGGAGATGACGAGCGAGTTTTGGCGACCGCGCCTCATCACGCAGCGCAAGATACTGGTGCCCTTCGCTTTTGAGAAAACAGAGCCAGGAGTGGCGCATCTGCAAGCCGCCGCCGACCATTTGGCGGGCAAGAAAGTGGAAGGCCACCGGCCCCACCGTTTCATCGACTCCGACTTATACAAGGTGATGGAGGGAGCCGCCTACTTGGCCCAATTGCAGGACGATCCCGANCTGGAGGCACAGTTCGACCGTATCGTGNACGTCATAGCGGCNGCCCAGGAGCCCAACGGCTACCTCTATCCCTCCCACACCACGGGCGTGGGCCAGTCCAAGAACATGATGGGCGACAAGCCCTACACCTACGTTCTGCACAGCCACGAACTCTACAACATGGGACACATGTACGAGGCGGCCATCGCCTACTACCTCGCCACCGGCAAGGACAAGTTGCTCAAGGTAGCGGAGAAGAACGCTCGGCACGTCAACAAGGTGTTTTTCGAGGGTGATCCCAAGTACAACGATGGAAAGCCTATCAGGCAGGCCCCNGGGCATCAGGAAATGGAACTCGCCCTGGTCAAACTGTACAAGGTGACGGGCAAGAAGCTCTATCTCGACATGGCCCGCCAGTTTCTCGAGGTGCGCGGNGTGACCTACGTTCCCCAAGGCGANGGGGTGCGCTCCNGCACCTACGCCCAGCANCAAGCGCCCGTGACGGAGCAAAAGGAAGCCGTTGGCCACGCCGTGCGAGCCACTTACCTGTACTCTGCCATGGCAGACGTGGGGCAATTGACGAACAATGCCGCCTACGCGGAAGCCCTCGACCGCATATGGGGCAATATCGTGAACACCCGCATGCACATCACGGGGGGGCTTGGAGCAGTCCACGGAATCGAGGGATTTGGCCCGCAATATCTGTTGCCCAACGACGACGCCTTCAACGAGACCTGCGCCGCAGTCGGTAACGTATTGTTCAACTACCGCATGTTTCTTCTGCACAAGGATGCAAAGTACCTGGACGTGGCGGAGGTCGCCCTTCTCAACAACGTCCTCGCCGCAGTCAATTTGGAAGGCAACCGCTTCTTCTACGTCAACCCCCTCGGGGCGGACGGCAAGTACCCCTTCAACCATGGCACCGGTGGTCGGGCCCCCTGGTTCGGCACCGCCTGCTGCCCCAGCAACATGGCACGTCTCCTGCCGCAGGTCCAAGGCATGACCTACGCCCACGACGACAAGGATCTCTACGTCACCTTCTACGCNGAANNCTCCNCCNNCGCGAAAATTGCGGGCACCGAGGTAGGCATCCAGCAAAAGACGGCTTACCCCAACGACGGGACCATAGAGATCAGCCTCGCCCCCAAGAAACCAACCGATTTCCGTCTCCTGCTGCGCATCCCGACCTGGGCNGGCAAACAATTCGTACCCGGCGAGCTGTACCATTACCTGAAACCGGTCAAGGAACCTTGGAAACTGTTTATCAACGGTAANCCCGCCGAGGCAAAGATGGAGCGAGGGTTCGCAGTGCTCGAGCGCCAATGGAAGAATGGGGACAAAGTGAAATTGATTCTTCCCATGGACGTAAAGACCAGCCGCTGCCATGAAAACGTGGAGGATAATCGCGGACGCCTCGCCCTCACACGCGGACCCTTCGTACTCTGCGCCGAGGGATTGGACAATGGCGGCGCCACCCAGCGCTTCTTCCTCGGCGACAAAGCAGATCCCTCGAAGTCCAAGATCAAGCGAACAGCCATTCCATCGGGTTCCTTCATGCAAGTCAGCTTGCCCGCCCAAGCCATCACCAAGGATGGCAAGGAGGAAAGTCGGGAGCTCACACTTACCCCCTACTATGCTTGGAACAACCGCGGGGAAACCTCCATGACGGTCTGGTTCCCCAAGGACAAGGAGCTCAGCGTGTTCGACCCACACGTTTTGCCCAAGGAAAGCATTTTCGCCGAGATCACCGCCTCACAGACTTCCGACCGCGACACCGTGTCTGCAATCGGAGACAACAAGGAACCGCGCTGGTCCAGCGGCAAGAAAGTGCCGCGTTGGACAAGCCGCCCGCAAAAGGGCAAGGACCAATGGGTCGAGGCCCGTTTTCACGGCACCAGGAAAGTGCGTAGCGTGGGCGTCTACTGGATGCAGGACAGGCAGGACGTCTGGTTTCCNAAGGAATGGTCGCTGGAAGTCCAGCAAGGCGGCCAATGGAAGCCCTTTGAGCTCTACGTCACCGACCGCTACGACACACGGGCCAACCAATACAACGTGGTGCATCCCGCGGCTCCGCTTAGTTGCGACGCCATACGGATCAAGATGACACCGAAAGAAGATGGTTGCGTGGGCATTCTCGAGATCAAGGTCGCCTTCGAGGAATAAGCGATATTACTTTCCACTTTCTTTCTTATGAAATTCTCATATCTTCTCCTCTGTTTCGCTGTCCTCGCGGCTCCCTTGGCCGCGGCCCAAAAGAAAGCCCTCTTTTTAGGCAACAGCTACACCGCCCAAAGCGCCGCCTTCATTCGGGAAGTCTTCAAGCGGGAAAGCACCGGCTACGAGCCGCACTTCCTCACTCCGGGCGGCAAGGACCTCACCTTTCACTTCACCAATCAGAACAGCCGCAAGAAACTGGCCTCCGCCAAGTGGGACGTCGTGTTCATTCAGGAGCAAAGCCAGAAAGCAGGCCTGCCTGGCAAATTCGTCAAGAGCTTCCACGAGGGAGCCAATGGCCTCTGCGCAGCGATCAAGAAACAAGGTGCCAAGCCCTGCCTCTTCATGACCTGGGGGCGACGCGACGGCGACAAGCGAAACAAACACCTCTTCCCCGACTTCCTCACCATGCACGGCAAAATCAGCGCCTCCTACGAAAAGGCGGCCAAAGAGAACGATACCCTGCTGGCTCCCGTTGGCCATGCCTTCGCCATCATCCATGCCGAGGACAAAGCCCTCTTCAAGAGCCTCTACAAAGGAGACGGGAGTCACCCCTCCGCCCAAGGCGGCTACCTCGTAGCCTGCGTGTTCCATGGCGTCCTTTCGGGCAAATCACCCGGCACCATTCGCTGGAACGCCAACTTCGACGCCAAGACCTCCACCACCCTCCGGGCCGCCGCAGCCAAGGCCCTGGCAAAAGGGAAGTGAAACCTATTCCACGCTGAGCCGCAGGGAAAGACTGGAAGGCAGGGTTTATATTGCTGAAGTTCTTTTCTCACAGAGCCGCAAAGACACGGAGATAAGAAAAACAGATGGAAAGAATGTTGATGAAGTGCTTCTAGCCTCTGTGTCTCCGTGACTCCGTGAGAGAATGTTTATTCCGCACTCCGCATTCCGCACTCCGCACTCCCTGCGGGGCTATTTCTTCTTCCCGTCCTTTTTCTTGGGCTTGGCACCCTTGTTCTGGGTGATTTTGCGCTCGGTCGCTATGGGATCGGCGTCGCCTCGTTCTTCCAGCCAAGTGAACAGGGTATTGCGGAGGCGGCTGGCGGTTTCCTTGTGCTTGGGATCTGCGGCCAAATTGGTCAGCTCGTGGGGGTCTTTCTTCAAGTCGTAGAGGGCGTACTCAGGCCGGTGGTGCAGTTGCTTGACGAGCGGATTGTCGAGGGGGTCTCCCTTGGTGGCCTGTACCCAAGAACCGGCGGGAAACACTTTGCCCGGCCTGTCCGGCTTGGCTGCTTCTCCTTTTATCAGTGCGAGTGCCTTGCTGATCGATACGTTGGAAGTGATTTCCTTGTGGTTGGGTGACCAGACGAAGGAGTAGCGGCCGTCGCGTATGCAGCGTATCGGGTAGATGCGCTCGCGGTTGTCGATGATTCCCTTGTTGCTGAACTGGCCGATGACGAAATCATGCACCTTGGTGGGCTTTCCGGTGAGGTTGGCGTATTGGCTGCGTCCATCGAAAAACCCTTTCTTTATCTTGCCGCCGGCAGCCTCGATCATGGTGGGGGCGACGTCGCAGAGCCAAAACAGTTCCTCCGAGACATGTCCCTTCGGTATGATGCCGGGTCCGTAGGCAACGAGCCCGGTGTGGAGCCCGTTGTCGAAACAAGTCCACTTGGCGAAGGGGAAGGCGGACCCCTGTTCCGTGCAGACGAAAAAGATCGTGTCCTTGGCCAAGCCGGAATCGTCCAAGAAAGCACGTATTTGACCAGCGAAGGCATCGAAGTGGTTGACCTCGGCGTAGTACGGNACGAGGGCCTCGCGCAGCTCGGGGGTATCGATCCAGTACGGTGGAATGGTTAACTTGGCTGGGTCAAAAAGGGAGCGGTCGCCGGTGGTGTAGGGCGAGTGGGCGTCATTGGAGGCGATGAACACACAGAACGGCTTGTCCTCCTTGCTGCAGGATCCGATGAATGCCTTGGCCTTCTCAAAGAGTTGGTTGTTCGGGCTGCCCCCGAGATATTCGAAGGGATAGGAGGTCTTCGGTCCGACGTGCGACTTGCCCGCGAGGGCCACGCGGTAGCCCAACGGTTTGAGGTATTGAGGAATGCTCTGGGTGGCGGGAACGGAGTAAGTGTGGTTAAGAAACGCCTTGGTGCGCCAGGCGGTACGCCCACTGTAAAGCTCCTGACGGAACGGGGAGCACATGGCGACCGAGGTATAGGCCTTGTTGAACTTCACGCCATCCTTCGCCATNTTGTCGATGTGGGGCGTGGGGCAATCCACGCTGCCGTAGCAACCTATGCTATCACGGTTGATGTCGTCGCCAAGGAGGAACACAAAGTTGGGCTTGGCCGCGAGGCCTGCGCAGAAAAAGAGGAAGAGGGGGAGGAACGAAAGGATTTTCATGAAGGCAAGCATTGCTCTGCGGGGTCCCATTTCGAGCAAAAAGAATGCGTTCGAGCGATTCGCTGACGTTGGCTTTCCTTCATTTTTCTGCCAAGTTCGTTCCTTTCATGGCTATTCTGTCCTATCGCAACCTAACCATATCGTTCAGCGGCCCTGCCCTGCTGGACAACCAAAACCTGTCCATAGACAAAGGAGAAAAGGTCTGCCTGGTCGGTCGAAACGGGGAAGGCAAGTCCACTCTACTGCGCCTATTGTCCAATCAAATCTATCCGGACAGTGGAGAAATCGAGAAGTTGCCGGACCTGCGCATCGCGAAACTGGACCAGGAAATACCGTCTGAATTGCCGGGCACCGTGCTGGAGATTGCGCTCGAAGGCTTGGGCGAGGAAGCCCGCGTCCTGACCGAATACCACGAAGTAGCCCAACAAGTGGCTGATTCGCCCGAGGACGAGGCACTTGCCCAAAGACTTGGCACCCTGCAGGAAGCGCTGGACAGCTCGGACGGCTGGAGCTTGGAGCACAAGGCAGCCAATATAATCGACCGGGTCGGCCTGCGAGGAGAAGAAATTTTCAATGAATTGTCAGGAGGCAACAAGAGCCGCGCCTTGCTCGCCAAAGCACTGATCAGCGAGCCGCACCTGTTGTTGCTGGATGAGCCGACCAATCACTTGGACATTCCCGGCATACGTTGGCTGGAGGACTTTCTGCGCAAAAGCGAGCTGGCTGTATTTTTCGTGTCTCATGACCGTGCCTTCGCCAACCGCTTGGCCACCACCATAATCGACTTGGACCGTGGACGCCTGAGCGAATGGAACTGCTCGTTCGACGAATACCTAAAGCGCAAAAACGATGCCTTCGCAGGAGATGCCAAGCAGCAGGCGGTATTCGACAAGAAGCTGAGCGAGGAGGAAGTGTGGATTCGACAAGGCATTCTGGCTCGACGCACACGCAACGAGGGCCGTGTCAGAGCCTTGAAGAAAATGCGGGTGGAACGAGCCCAACGGCGCGAAGTGGTGGGCAACGTCAACCTGAAGACCAACCAAGGGCAAACCTCCGGGCGTAAGGTGATCAACGTCCACAAAGTGAGCTACCAATGGAACGAGGAACCCTTGATCTCCAATTTCTCCACCACCATATGGCGGGGAGACAAAATAGGCATCGTAGGCCTGAACGGTTCAGGCAAAAGCACCTTGCTGCAGCTCATGCTCAAGCAACTGGAACCAGCCCAAGGCACGGTAAAGCACGGGACCAAGCTGGAAGTCGCCTATTTCGACCAGCACCGCGACCAGTTAGACGAGGNACTCTCAGTGGCGGAGAACGTTAACCCGCGCGGAGATTCATTGGTCATCAACGGACAGCAGCGTCACGTGTTATCATACCTCAAGGACTTCCTGTTCACTCCGGAAACTGCCCGGGCACCGATTCGCAAACTATCCGGTGGCGAGCGAGCCCGCCTGCTTTTGGCCCGCCTCTTCCTGCAACCCGCCAATCTGCTGGTACTCGACGAGCCAACCAACGACCTCGACGTTGAAACCATTGAGTTGCTGGAGGAGCGCCTACAAGAATTCGAGGGCACACTGTTACTCGTCAGCCACGACCGAGCCTTCCTCAACAACGTAGTGACCGCCACCTACGCCTTGGACGGCGGTGGACAGATCACCGAATATGCGGGCGGTTGCGACAAGTGGTTGGCTGAACTGGACGCAAGGGAAGCGAGTAAGACCAAAAGAAAAAAGCCTCGAGTGAAAGCGGATGAACCGAATAAGGAACGTCCGAGGAAACTGCTCAACAAGGAACGAGAGGCCCTTCGCTCACTGCCCTTATTGATTGAAAAACTCGAAGCGGAACAGGAAGCCCTAGCCGAAACAATGAACGACCCTTCTTATTATGCTGACAAGGCGAATGAACCTAAAGTGGACGCGGAACGTTTGGAAGTTTTGCAGAAACGCATCATGGAAGCCTACGAGGAATGGGAGCAATTGGATGAACTGGCAGGAGCCTGACGGCCGCAAAATTTATATTAATTTTTTGCAACGAAACACTTGCCCAACGAGCAGGTCTTCGATAGATCGCCTCGCCCATGTGTGGGATAGTGGGATATTTGGGCGACCGCATTGCGCGTGAAGCATTGATTGATGGATTGCGTCGACTCGAGTATCGTGGCTACGACTCGGCCGGGGCAGCATTTCATGACGGAGACCGCTTTTCCGTGGCCAGGGAGACGGGGCGCGTAGAAAATCTTGCCGGCGCCTTGCGGGAAAGCGACCCGCAAAGCACCTTGGGCATCGCCCACACTCGCTGGGCAACGCATGGAGCCGTGACCGTGGCCAACACCCACCCGCACCTCAGCCACGATGGCAAGATTGCCTTGGTGCACAACGGGGTGATCGAGAATTTCGCCGACCTCAAGCGTTTCCTCATGAGAAAAGGAGTCGAGTTTTCCTCGGAAACCGATTCCGAGGTGCTCTGCAACTTGATCGCCCATCACTATGCAAAACTGGAAGGCGAAGAAAACCGCCTGCTGGAGGCTTTGAGGAAAGCGCTTGCCCGCTGCCGGGGAGCCTATGGCATCGCCGTGCTGTGCGCCGACCAACCCGGCCTGATGCTTGGAGCACGCAGAGGTTCGCCCTTGTTGGTGGGATTGGGAGAAGGAGAAACCTTTCTAGCCAGTGATGCCTCCGCCTTCGTGGGACGCGTGCGGGACGCAGTCTACTTGAACGACGGAGAAATCGCCGTGCTGCAGGAAGACGGCTTCCGCATACTCACCATGGAGGGCGAAGACGCCCAGGCAGTGACCCAAACGATCGACCAGACAGTTGAAGACGTCGAGTTGGGCGATTTCGAGTCCTACATGGAAAAGGAAATTTACGAACAGCCCACGGCTCTGGAAAACTCGATCCTCGGGCGCTTCGGAGAAGACGGCACAACGGCCAAGCTCGGCGGGCTCGAGGGGCACGAGGATACCTTGCGTCAACTCGACCGCATAGTTTTCGTGGCCTGCGGCACGGCGCGGCACGCCTGCATGGTGGGCGAATACCTCATCGAGCGCCTGGCTCGCGTACCGGTGGAAGTCGAGCATGCCTCCGAGTTTCGTTACCGCAACTCACCCAAGGCCGGACACACCATGGTCATCGCTGCCAGTCAATCAGGCGAAACCCTCGACACCTTGGAGGCCGTTCGGGAAGCCCGGATCAAGGGCTTGCTCACCATCGGCATAACCAATGGGGTAGGTTCCAGCTTGGCCCGTGAAACCGATGGCGGCGTATACCAGCGTGTGGGCCCCGAAATTGGAGTGGCCTCGACCAAGGCATTCACTTCGCAAGTGGCCCTTTGCGGCATGCTGGGGCTGGCCCTCGGCCGGATGCGCGGGCTCTCTCCCATGCAAGGTCGGGAAATCGCAGAGGCCCTGCAAGCACTTCCCGCCCAAGTCTCCAGCATCCTGCAACACGGTGAAGCCCTGCGCGAACTCGCCCAAAAATACTCCGAGGCGGAACACCTGCTTTTCCTTGGACGCCAAGAACTTTATCCGGTCGCCTTGGAGGGCGCCCTCAAGCTGAAGGAAATATCCTATGCACACGCGGAAGGCTATCCGGCCGCCGAACTGAAACATGGCCCCATTGCCTTGATCAACCCTGAGTGCCCCTGCATATTCGTGGTGGAGGATGGGGAACTGGCAGGTAAAACGATTGCCAACATGCAGGAGGTAAAGGCCCGCAAGGGACCCGTTTTGGCGATTGCCCCGGAAGCTGTCGCAATACCAGATGAAGCAGCTGACGACATCTTCCGCATCCCGTCGTCCCATGACATAACACGTCCCATTTTGGCCACCATCCCGCTGCAGCTTTTCGCCTACCACTTTGCCCGGATCCGGGGACTCGACGTAGACAAGCCACGCAACCTCGCCAAGTCCGTCACGGTGGAGTGACGCTCCCCTTCCCTCTCGACATCCCATCCAAAAACTTCGGGCAGCGGGAACTTTTCCTTGCCTGAAGGGTATCATCGGGCGAGATATCCATCCATGCAAATCAGTATGTTGCGATGCATCATCTTTCCCGTCTTGGCCATCTGCATTGGATGCCAGAACGGGCAAGATGGAGAAACCTTGGAATTGGCCGACTTCACCAGCGACGGTTGCAGCCTGTTCCTAGATGGCACCTTCAAGGATCCCGAACTATGGAAGAGTTGCTGCGTGGAACACGACATCGCCTACTGGAAAGGCGGCACGGAAGAGGAACGTGAGGCAGCCGACCTTAAATTCCGTGAATGCATTTTGCAAAAGACCGGGGACGAGGTATTGGCCCGCGTAATGTACGAGGCCGTTCGTGCCGGAGGCGGTCCCCATTTTCCAACTTGGTACCGCTGGGGCTACGGTTGGCCGCAAGGCAGGGGCTACAAGGCATTGACCGAAACGGAAAAAACCTTGGTCGAAAAGAANCTCGCCCAGTATCGCCAACAACAAGCTCGGGAAGGCAACGCGACCCATTGANATGAAAAAGNTNTTCACCCTTCTTCTTTTGACTTTTTGTTCAGCGGCTTGGGCCAAGGCTCCCAACGTATTGCTCATAATGGCGGACGACATGGGCTATTCGGATCTCGGTTGCTACGGCGGGGAAATCGAGACACCTCACTTGGACGGCTTGGCAAGGGACGGGTTGCGTTTCACTCAGTTCTACAACACCGCCCGCTGCTGGCCCACCCGAGCCGCCTTGTTGACGGGCTATTACGCTCAGCAAGTGCGCAGGGACAGTCTGCCGGGCGTCAAGCGGGGTAACCGGCCCAATTGGGCCCGGTTGTTACCTCAAATGCTCAAACCCGCGGGTTACCGGTCCTATCACTCCGGTAAATGGCATATCGATGGTATGCCCCTCGCCAACGGTTTCGATCGCTCCTACTACGTCGACAACCATGGGTTCTTCCGACTCAAGTCCCACTATCTCGACGACAAGAAGCAACCAGCCACACCGATAAGCCCGAAGTTCTACGTCACCGTCGCCAAGGCCGACCACGCCGTCAAGGTTCTGAAGGAGCACGCCAAGGAGCATGCCGACAAACCCTTCTTTCACTACCTTGCCTTCACCGCGCCCCACTTTCCGCTGCACGCATTGCCAGAGGACATTGANCGTTACCGCGAACGTTACAAGCAAGGTTGGGACAAGATACGCTCGGCCCGCTGGAAGAAGCAGAAAGAGCTTGGCCTCGCAAAAGGCACGCTTTCCCCGGTTGAGCGCGAGGTGGGTCCTCACCACCACTTCCCCGATGCCTACAAAATCCTAGGCCCGGGCGAAGTGCGCTATCCCGTTCCTTGGAAAACATTGACCAAGGAGCAGAAAGCCTTCCAGGCGGACAAGATGGCGGTGCACGCGGCCATGGTGGACTCAATGGACAGAGCCATCGGGCGGGTGTTAGACCAATTGCGCAAGATGAAAGCCTTCGAGGATACCTTGATCCTTTTTCTATCGGACAACGGAGCAAGCGCCGAGGTCATGGTGCGCGGCGACGGCCACGACCCGNAGGCCCCTTTGGGATCCGCCTTCACCTACCTGTGCCTCGGAGCCGGCTGGTCGACTGCCTGCAACACCCCTTTCCGGCTGCACAAGACTTGGGTGCATGAAGGAGGTGCCTGCACGCCGCTGGTCGCTCATTGGCCCAACGGGATAGCAGCCCGCGGCGAACTGCGCCATACTCCGGGCCATGCCATCGACGTGGTGCCCACCATCCTGGAATTGGCCAAGGTGAACTGGAAAACGGACAAGCCGGCTCCGCCTCCCCCCGGCAAAAGTTTGATCCCAGCATTTGCCGAGGACCGCTCCATTGATCGCGATTACCTGTGGTGGTCACATGACGGAAANCGGGCCATCCGGGTTAAGGACTGGAAGCTGGTNTCCACCAACAACAAGGTTTGGGAACTTTTCGACTTGGCCAAGGACCGGACCGAGACACAAGACCTCGCGGCCAAGCATCCCTACAAGGTGAAGGAACTGGCGAAACTATGGTCGGCCAAGCAGGACGAATTCATCGAGGATGCGACCTCAGATCGCAGTCCTAAAAAGAAAAAGTGATTTCCGTTTAGGCTAGGGTTGCCATGCAAGGAAAGGGCAGACTAATCTCTAATTAGATTGAACTTGGATGCAATGAAACGCCTTTTGCCATTTGTTATTCTATTTGCCCTGCATGGAATCTCTTGGGCGGAAGAGGAACCCGTCGATTGGGAGCATCAGCGCAACAAGCATTGGGCGTGGAACGAATTGACCGACCCCAAGCCGCCTCAGGTCAAGAACGCGAAATGGGTACGCAATGAGATAGATCGGTTCATTTTGTCCAAGCTGGAGGCCAATGGCCTATCACCTAATGAGGAAGCGACAACCAGCGCATTGAACCGCAGGTTGCACTACGATCTCGTGGGCTTGCCCGGCGTGGTCGACGTCAAAAACAAGTCATATGAGGCAGTTATTGACGAGCTTCTCGCCTCCCAGCATTTCGGTGAGCGCTGGGCCCGACATTGGCTGGACGTGGCCCGTTTCGCGGAAAGCCACGGCTTTGAGCAGGATTACGACCGGCCCCACGCCTATCACTTCCGGGACTTCGTGATCAAGGCATTCAACCAAGACATGCCCTACGACCAATTCGTTCGTTGGCAGGTGGCGGGCGACGANATCNCNCCNAANGANCCGCTTGCCCTNAGCGCCACGGGATTNNTNGGNGCCGGGGTNTTNCCNACCCAACTCACGGAGAAGGAATTCGAGTCCGCCCGATATGATGAACTGGATGACATGGCGAACACCACGGGCATGGCGTTCCTCGCGCTGACCATCGGCTGCGCCCGCTGCCACGATCACAAGTTCGACCCAATTGCCACCAAGGACTATTACCGCCTTACTTCCACCTTCGGCCTAACCATAAGGAGCGAGATCGATGCCCCCATGGACACGCAGCAATACCGCGACGGTTTGGTGAAGTGGGAAAACGAAAGAATGCCACTGCTGGCGGAACGGGAGAAATTCGAGCGAGACGAATTGCCCAAGCGCTTCGAGGACTGGTTGAAGGATTCATCCGACAAAAAAGCCAGTACGTCGGTTTGGGCGACCTTGGATGACGCTGAGCCCAAATCGCTTGACGGGGCAACATTCACCGCACAAGGCGATGGTTCATTCCTGCTCTCCGGCAAGAACCCCAAGGACGACCGCTGGGTGGTGATAGCCAAGGTGGCGCTGCCCAAGGTGACAGCGCTGCGCATCGAGGCCTTGACCCACAATTCGATGAAGCGCAACGGGCCAGGAAGAGCGGGCAATGGCAACATAGCCCTCAGCGACATCCGGGTGTTCGCCAAGAAAGCGGGCGACAAGGGAAAAGGCAAACCCGTCAAGCTGGTCAACCCTCGAGCCGATCACCAACAAAACACGACGAACCTGTCCATCGCCTCGTCCATCGACGGCGACAAAAGGAAAACGGGTTGGGCGGTGGACGGACAAATCGGCAAGAATCACGTCTGCGTGTTCGAGTTCGCCGAGCCAGTGGCAAACGAGGGTGGCTCCGAGTTCACCTTCGAATTGGATTATTTCGTGAACACCAGCCATGTCATAGGACGCCCCCGCTTTTCGGTCTCCTCGCAACTGGCCCCACCACTCAAGGCGGAAAGTCAAAGCCAGGTCATGGCTGCCCTGATGAAGGCAGTCAGCCAACCGGGCGGCGTAGAGGGGCTCGACGACAAGCACAGGGCCTCCTTGCGTGATGCCTATCGTGGTATCGATCCGAAATGGAGGGAGTTGACCGCCAAGATCGCCGCCCACGAGGGAAAGAAGCCAAGTCCGAAGAAAGTAAAGATGATGGTGTCCAGCGAAGGCTATCGGCCGATGAAGCATCATGCCGACGGCCGCGGCTATCCCCATTTCTACAAGAAAGTGCACTTCCTCGACCGGGGAGACCCCAACAAGAAAGGGGAAGAGGTCACCCAAACCTTTTTACCATTGCTCATGCGCAATGGCAAGGACTCCAGCCACTGGCAGGCCGAACGCCCCGAAGGCGCCCGTACATCGCACCAACGCAAGGCGCTGGCCCATTGGTTGACCGACGTCGAAAACGGAGCCGGCTACCTTGCGGCTCGCGTCATCGTGAATCGGCTGTGGTTGCACCACTTCGGTCAAGGTCTGGTGGCCACACCCAACGATTTCGGCTACCAATCGGAACCGCCAACACACCCCGAGCTGCTCGACTGGCTGGCTTCCCGTTTGATTGAGAATGGCTGGCGTCTCAAGCCCATGCACAAGCTGATCCTTTCCAGCGCCGCCTGGCGGCAAAGCTCGGCTTACGACGAAGCCAAGGCATCCAAGGATCTCGACAACCAATTGCTCTGGCGATTCACCCCGAGGCGCTTGGAAGGCGAAGTGATCCGCGACAGTTTGCTAAGTGTAAGCGGCCAACTCGACAAGACAATGTACGGCAAAGGCTCCTTGGACGAGCGCAGCAAGCGCCGCAGCGTCTATTTCTTCATCAAGCGAAGCCGTCTGATCCCTACGATGCAACTCTTCGACGCCCCCGAACCACTGGTCAGCCAAGGGCGCCGCCTCAGCACCACCATCGCACCCCAGGCCCTCATGTTCATGAACAGCCCGAACATGCGTGGCTATTCAACCGCTTTCGCCCAACGTTTGGCCCAGGAGGTCGGTGATGACTTGAACAAGGCAGTGAATGCAGCATACCAAGCTGCCCTGGGACGTCAGCCAGACTCAAATGAAACAGCCGCCACCATCGCCTTCCTCAAAAACCAGGAAGCTTCCTATGGAGAAGCCAAGCAAAACAATGCTCGGCATCTGGCCTTGGTCGACTTGGCCCAAACCCTTTTAAGCCTGAATGAATTCAGCTATTTAAGATAACGCGATGAACGACTTCCTCTCCCATCCCATTAATCGCCGCTCGATGTTGTCCCGTTGCGGCATGGGCCTCGGCGCTCTAGGACTGACCGGCTTGTTGCATGACGAAAAATTGCTCGGAGCATCCAATCCCCTGGCTCCAAAGCAACCGCATTTCCCGGGCAAGGCCAAGTCGGTCATCTGGATATTCGTGAACGGCGGGCCGAGTCACGTCGACACTTGGGACTATAAACCGGCCCTCGAAAAAATGGACGGAAAGAGCTTCGAGGGATTCGACCGCTTCACTGGATTTTTCGCAAACGCAGTCGGCGGGCTGATGAAAAGTCCATTCAAATTCACGCCCCGGGGACAATGCGGAAAAATGGTATCTGAAATTTTCCCCAAGCTGGGCGAACACGTCGACAAAATGGCGTTCATTCACTCGGGGCATACGGAGTCGAACAACCACAGTCCGGCCCTATTCATGATGAATTGCGGCCTGCCCCGCATGGGCTATCCCTGCGCCGGGGCATGGGCCACCTACGGTTTGGGTTCTCCTAGCAGAGACTTGCCCTCCTTTGTGGTAATGAGCGATCCGTTGGGGCGCGGCTTACCGAAGGGTCATGCCGCCAATTGGGGCGCAGGCTTCCTGCCAAGCGTGTACCAAGGCACTCATTTCCGCCCGAAAGGTGATCCCATCGATAATTTGCATCGCCCCAAGGAACAGGATGTTTCCCGGCAGCGTCGCCAGCTCGACTTGCTGACCCAATTGAACAGGCATGACCTGAAAAAGAATCCTCACGAGGAAGAACTGGCTGCCCGTATAGAAAGTTTCGAGCTGGCCTACCGCATGCAGACGGCGGCTCCAGAAGCGCTTGATCTCTCCAAGGAGCCCGAGCACTTGAAGGAGCTTTACGGCTTGAACGTTGGGAAATCGAAGCACTTTGCCGCCCAATGCATGATGGCCCGACGTTTAGTCGAGCGGGGCACCCGGTTCATTCAGATTTATTCGGGCGGCATGGCGAACCAAAGAAGTTGGGACGGCCACAACGACATCAAGGGAAACCACACCGGATTCGCTCAGGAAACCGACCAACCGATCGCCGGCTTGTTGACGGATCTCGACCAGCGCGGACTCCTCGACGAAACCTTGGTCATTTGGGCAGGGGAATTCGGACGATTGCCCGTGGCCCAAAAAAGCGGCAAGCCCGGACGTGACCACAACCCACACTGCTTCACCGCCTGGATGGCGGGCGGCGGAGTCAAGGGCGGTGTTTCTCACGGCGAATCCGACGAAGTGGGCCACAAAGCGGCTGTCGACAAGGTGCACGTGAACGATTTCCATGCCACCATCCTNCANTTGNTNGGNNTNAACCACAANGANCTNACCTATCGCTANGGNGGCCGCGANTTTCGNCTCACCGNCGTNGCNGGCNANGTGATCGCTCCCATNCTNGNNTGACCCTTNGTNCTTTTCTCCCGCGCANGNGCACANNGCTCTTTACCNAGCGGTTCCTTTCGNTAGCATCCCATGACATGAGAAAGGCTTNCTTTCANACNGCTTGNTTGCTCCTGTGGGCATCTTNGGCGGCAGGCAANTCGGAAGCTATNGACCTTGCGGGAGGACAAAANCTGGAAGCGGCCCGGGAATTCTGGTCCCTTCGCCCTTTGCAGAAAANCGAGGCACCCNCAGTCAANGACGNGGCATGGTGCCGTACGGAAGTNGATCAATTCATCCGCCACGGGCAGGAAGCAAAGAAGATTCAACCNAACTCCTTGGCCAGCCCGCGCACGCTCTTGAGANGAGCCTACTTCGACCTAACCGGGTTACCGCCCAGCGAGGAGAATACCGCGGNCTTCANNGAGGCTGNAGCGAAGGATTTCGATAAAGCTTATGAAAACCTCNTCGATGAACTGCTGGCCAGTCCGCGTTATGGNGAGCGCTGGGCCCGCCACTGGCTCGACCTTGTACGATTTGCCGAAAGCAATGGCTATGCCTTCGATAAGGACCGTAAGAACGCCTTCCGTTACAGGGACTTNGTCATNNANGCCCTGAATGACGANATGCCTTACGACGAATTCACGAGACTGCAGGTGGCAGGNGACCTGCTCCGGCCCAAGGANCTGCAGGCCGTGGCCGCCACCGGCTTCCTCGTNGCCGGCCCCTTCACCACACAGCAAACCCAGAAGGAGAGAGAACGAAGCCGCTACGAGCAACTCGACGACATGGTGCACGTCATGGGAACNTCCATGCTGGGCATNTCGATCGGCTGCGCCCGGTGCCACGAGCACAAGTATGACCCGGTNAGCCAGGAAGATTATTATCGTCTCGTGGCCAACTTCGCGGAGGTCGGTTTCTCCGACGTCGGCATCGATGCNAANCCATGGATTNACGAGGCCGCCAAGAAAAAGTTCGACGCCGAGCANGCCCCCTTGCAAGCCGCGNTNNCCAAATACGATAAAGAGGNACTNCCNNNNGCCCTNGANACNTGGCTGGCAAACAAACCCGACCAGCTACCGACGCCGGAAATGGAGGATTGGCACGTNATCGGCCCCTTCGCCGGCGAAAGTTTCGACAAGGCATTCGANANGGCATTCGGCCCGGAGCGNGAAAAAAGNATCGATCTCAACAAAACNTATGGCAAGGACGACAAGAAAGTCGCTTGGAAGGCACAGCCCGAATGGGTCGACGGCACCGTCCATAATCCATTCAGCGCCGGAAATTCCGCNCACTATCTCTACCGNCTNGTAAAGTCNCCGGTGGCCCGCAAGCTAAGCGTTTCATTAGGCAGCGACGACGGCTTCCGCTTCTGGCTNAACCGCAAGGAAATCAAAAAGAACAAGATCGGCCGTGGCGCNGCNCCCGACCAGGAGAAATTCGACCTCTCCCTCGTGGCGGGCGACAACCACCTCATCTTCAAGNTCGTCAATGGCGGCGGGCCCTCNGGCTTNTATTTCAAAACCTNNGTCCAAGCGCCNCCNAAGGAGGTCTTGGCCACCTTCGACAAGCCGAGNGCCGAATGGTCCGANAAGGAAAGGGCCAAGGCGCAGGANTGGTACCGTACNATCGACGANGGGTGGCTGGAGCNCAAGGCCGCCGTGCAGGAGCACAAGCANAAGGAGCCCAAGCCCGANCTGACCATGGTCTACGCCGCCAAGGTGCGGGGCTCCACCTACAATTTCGGGAAGGANANCTACAACGTATATTTCCTGAACCGCGGCAATGCCGACCAGAAGGNAGACTTGCAGAANCCGGGCTTTTTGCCGGCCCTCATGNGNGAAGGCCGCAAGGACGACTACTGGACCAACCNCAAAGNGGAAGGCGNCAAACCCGTGCCGGGNCGAATTGCCTTGGCGGACTGGCTCACCGACTCATCCGANGGNGCNGGCATGNTGCTTGCCCGCGTCATGGCGAACCGGCTNTGGNTGCACCATTTCGGGCGNGGCATCGTGGCCACTCCAAGTGATTTNGGNACCCGAGGCGAAGCCCCCACGCACCCGGAACTTCTCGATTTCCTNGCCCATAGCCTAATCGACAGCGGCTGGAAGCTAAANTCNCTNCATAANCTGATCATGACCAGTTCCGTCTACATGCAAGCCGGTGGACAAACTGCAACGGGCAGCATGCAGGATCCCGCCAACCTGCTATGGTGGCGCAAGNATTCACGGCGATTGGAGGCGGAGGCCTTTCGGGATGCCTTGCTCGCCGTCAGCGGCACGCTCGACACCACCCCGTTCGGCCCGGGAACGCTCGATGAACGCAAGCCGCGCCGCAGCATCTACCTGACGGTCAAGCGCAGNAANCTGTCTCCCNTGCTTCAGCTTTTCGACGCTCCCGACACCTTGCAGGGCATAGGCAACCGTCAGGAAAGCACCGTGGCGCCGCAAGCCTTGGCCTTGATCAATTCNCCGATACTCATCGACTTGGCCCAAAAGTTCGCAACCCGGGTGCGTAAAGACCCGNCCAAGGTTTCGCTGCAGGAAGGNNTTCGTCAAGCATACCGGGTNGCCCTGTCCCGTGATCCCGNNGAGGAAGAACTGGCCGGTTGGNTTTCNTTCGTCGAGCAACAGAAGGCNCTTCATGGCAACAACGAGCAACTGGCCTTCCGCGANGNCTGCCACGCCATCCTTTGCNCCAATGAATTCGCCTATATCGACTNAGCNACTGCGAAAACCAACGATTNNGAAACCCATCATGACGNAAAATGAGTTGCGACACTTGAACCGNCGNCGATTCCTGGAGAAAGCCGGCCTCGGCGCCGGTNGCGTAGCCCTTGCNGCGCTCCTGCACGANCAAGGNATNCTGCANGCCNCAGANANGTCCNCCAACCCCTTGGAGGTCCGGAACCCACCCNNCGCNGCGCGGGCAAAGTCCGTCATCTGGCTCTTNCAGACNGGCAGCCCCTCGCAAGTCGACACNTTTGACTACAAGCCGCAACTGCGCAAACGGAATGGAGAGAAGCTCGACGGNGCCGACCCCAAGACCGGNTTCTTCACCACNAGCGGCAAGTGCCTGGGGTCNCCCTTTCAATTTCANAGGCATGGACAAAGCGGNGCCTACGTCTCGGAAATTCTTCCGAACATTGCCCGTCACGTGGACGACATGGCNTTCNTCTACAGTTGCTACTCGCAATCCAACAATCATACNCCCGCCATGCTGGAGATGAATTCCGGCATGATCCGTCAAGGGTTNCCCAGCATGGGGTCNTGGGTCACCTATGGCCTGGGNAGCGAGAACCGCAACCTGCCGGCCTACGTCGTGATGCATGGCACCAAGCCGAGGGGCGGNAGCCCCATCTGGTCCANNGGCTTTCTNCCCTCCGTCTATCAGGCCACCTCCCTCAACCCGNTATCCGCCAACCCCATCGCCAACCTNCAACGCCCCAAGCATCTGGACGATCCAAGGCAGCGCTCCCTCCTCGATGCCTTGCGCAACCTGAACCAGAANCACGCCGAGCAACGCCCNCTCGAAAACGACCTGCGGGCCCGCCTGGAGTCCTTTGAANTGGCCTACCGGATGCAAACCGCCGCCCCTGAGGCTTTCGACGTCATGCAGGAACCNGAGCATATTCGCAAATCGTACGGCCTCGAACGGAAGGAGTCCAAGGAGTACGCCAAGCAATGCCTNACCGCCCGCAGNCTCATCGAACGNGGCGTGCGCTTCGTGCAGGTATTCGCNTCCTGTCCCAACACGCCCGGGGGAGGCGTCCGCGACGTTCCTTGGGACGGCCACAATGACATCGACGCCAATCATCGCGCCTGCGCCGCCTCCGTCGACCAAGCNACNGGAGCCCTCCTCGACGACCTCAAGCAGCGNGGCATGCTNGAGGACACCNTGGTCATNTTCGGCGGGGAATTCGGGCGCACCTCCGACTCNCAAGGAGCCAAGGGCCGGGACCACAATCCTCACGCCTTCACCACNTGGATGGCNGGTGGCGGAATCAAGGGNGGNGCGCANTACGGCNNCACGGANGAGTACGGCTACAAGGCAGTCAACNACAAGGTGACNTCGCATGACATCCATGCCACNGTTCTNCATCTCATGGGAATCGACCACGAGAAACTNACTTATCGCTTCAACGGCCGNGACTTNCGCCTNACCGACGTGGCGGGCAAGGTGATCGCTCCGATACTCGCATGAACAGGGCGAACATAATCGGGTTGCTGTGTTCGACAGGCCTCGTCTTGGTCCGTCCGGCCTACGCGGAAGAGAAGCTGCAATTCAACCGCGACGTTCGCCCCATTCTGTCGAATGCCTGCTTTCACTGCCACGGGCCCGATGAGAAGGAAAGAAAGAGCGGGCTGCGGCTCGACTTGACTGAGGTTGCCTTTCAGCCTGCCAAGTCAGGCGATCCCGCGATCATCAAGGGAAATGCCAAGGACAGCGAATTGATCCACAGGATCTTCCTGCCCGACAGTGACGACGACCACATGCCGCCCATCGACAGCGGAAAGTCGTTGACCAAGGAGCAAAAGGACACCCTGCGCAAATGGATCGACCAAGGAGCCGAGTACCAAGGGCACTGGGCCTTTCTTTCGCCGGAGCGGCCCGAAGTTCCGAAAGAAACTAATGCGATACATCCTATCGACGCCTTCCTAAAGCATCGTCTTCAGGCGGAAGGTCTAGAGATGAGAAACCAAGCGGACAAGGAGACCTTACTTCGCCGAGCCACCTTGGACCTGACCGGCTTGCCCCCCACCCTCGAGGAAATGGATGCCTTTGCCGTCGACAAGTCACCGCAGGCCTATGAAAAAGTCCTCGATCGTTTGTTGGCCTCCCCCCACTACGGCGAGCGCATGGCACTGGAATGGCTCGACCTCGCCCGTTATGCCGACAGCAACGGGTTCCAGAGCGACGGAAGCCGCACCATGTGGCTCTGGCGCGAATGGTTGATCGGCGCCTACAACCGCAATCTATCTTTCGACCAGTTCACGATAGAGCAATTGGCGGGCGACATGTTGCCCGACCCGACCGAAGACCAGATCGTGGCGACCGGTTTCAACCGAAACCACCGCCTCAACGGTGAGGGCGGCCGGATCGTGGAAGAGTGGTTCGTGGAAACAGTGATCGACCGGGTGGAGACCACGGGGACGACTTGGCTGGCCCTCACCATGACCTGCGCCCGCTGCCACGATCATAAGTACGACCCCATCTCACAAAAGGAATTCTACCAATTCTTCGCCTTCTTCAACTCGAACGAGGAAAGCGGTGTGCTCGCCGCCAACGGCAAGAACGGCAACAACACGATGCCATTCATCAAGGTAGCTAGCGCCGAACATAAAAAGAGGGAAGCCGAACTGGTGGCGAAGCTCGAGGAAGCCAAAGCCAAGGCCGAAGCGGCTCAAGAGGCTGGATTGGCCGCCGCATTCGGAAAATGGATGGACGAGGAGCGACAAGCTTTATCCAAGGGAAAGCCCAAGCAGGCATGGATCCCTTTGGTGAATGAAAAGGTGACCAGCAAGGGGGGCGCGACCTTTACGAGGCAAACGGACGGATCTTGGCTACCCGGCGGAAAGAATCCGATCCACGACGTTTATGAAATAGAATCTCCATTGGAAGCCGAAACCTTTGCCGGCATTCTACTAAATTGTCTTCCCGACAACCGCATTCCCAACAAAAGCCTTGGACGGTATAGCAACGGGAACTTTGTCCTTACACGAGTGGAAGCGGAAATCCGACCAAGCAAAGGGAAGCCCACTCCCGTCAAGTTGACCCGACGAGAGGCCGACTATTCCCAGAAAAACTGNGANATCAGCATGGTCAACAACGGGAACCGTAAAAATGGTTGGGCCGTGGACGGACCGAGCCGCCGCAAGCCGATCAAGGCCATGTTCCTTCCGGATTCACTGGTAAAGGTGCCAAAAGGAAGCCGCCTCGTGGTACGATTGATTCATGAAACCTTGAACCAGCATAACATCGGACGCTTCCGTGTTTCCTACTCGGAAGCCAAGGTAGAGTCACTCGACGGCAAACCCGGCTTGCCGCCCAATCTCGTTGCCTTGCTGCAGAGGCAACCCGAATCCCTGCAAGACCCTGAACGCAAGAAACTTGAACAATACTTCAAGGCAAGCGGCCAAAATCCAGCTACAAAAGGACAGAAGTTGGTGGCTCAAGCGAAGAAGGACTTGGACAGCCTTAAAAACACCATGACCAGCACCATGGTGATGAAGGAGAGAGCCACCCCCAAGGATGCCTTCATCCTGAACCGCGGCGAGTACGACCAACCGACCGAGAAAGTGGAACGCAAACTGCCCGCTGTCCTGCCTCCCCTGCCCGAAGGCGAACCCGTGAACCGCTTGGGGCTAGCCCGCTGGTTGGTTTCGGGCGATCATCCCCTGACCGCCCGCGTATGGGTCAACCGCATGTGGGAGCGCCTCTTCGGCGTGGGGATCGTGAAGACCTCGGAAAACTTCGGTTCTCAGGCCGAGTGGCCTGTCCACCCCGAGCTTCTCGATTGGCTGGCAGTGGAATTTGCCAAGCCAACGCAACTACCGAAGGTTGGAGTAGAACCTGCAAAGCCTTGGGACATGAAGGCGATGATCAAGTTCATCATGCTGAGTCGAGCCTATCGGCAAAGCTCGAAGGCTCCCGTGGAGATCTACCGCAAGGATCCGGACAACCGCTTGCTTGCCCGCGGCCCGCGCTTTCGCCTCAAGGGAGAAACGGTGCGTGACCAAGCCTTGGCCATCAGCGGCCTGCTCGTACCCAAAATCGGAGGGCCAAGTACGCGACCATACATGCCGGTCGGCGTGTGGGACGAAACCAACCGCTACGGCAACTTGCGCAACTACAAGGCCACCACGGGTGAGGGGCTGTACCGGAGAAGCATGTACACCATTTGGAAGCGAACCGCGGCCCCGCCCTCCATGCTGCTGTTCGATGCTCCCAACCGCGAGATTTGCACGCCCAAACGGGCTCGCACCAACACGCCACTACAGGCCTTGGCCCTAATGAACGAAGTGACCTATGTCGAGGCCGCGAGGGCCTTGGCCCAAAGAATGATGAATGAAGGGGGAAACACCGTGGAGTCACGCCTTACCACCGGTTTTCGCCTGGCGACCGCTCGCACGCCTGACGCCCAGACGTTGTCCGTCCTGAAGGCAGGCTTCGAGCGCAGAAAGAAGACGTTCACGGAGAGCCTGGAAGCGGCCAAGGCTCTGATCATGCAAGGTGCTTCCAAGCCCGACCCTTCACTGGATGCTTCCGAACTGGCCGCCTATTCGGCGACCGCCAGTATCTTGCTCAATCTCGACCGTGTGATAACCAAGGACTGATTCTTTTGACCATGAATAACGATATCGAAAGCATCCTAACGACCAAGCGGGACCTGGGCGCCACTCAGGACTTCCTGAACCGTCGAATCTTCCTGCGCAATGGGGCCGCCGCGCTAAGCGCAACCGCCCTCGCCAGCTTGCTTCCCTCTTTATCCGCTGAAGCAAAGCCAACCGAAAGCGGGCTCCCCGATTTCGCCCCCAAGGCCAAGCGGGTCATTTACCTATTTCAGTCCGGAGCTCCTTCGCAAATGGACCTTTTCGACCCCAAGCCGATGATGGAAAAGGAACGGGGCAAGGACTTGCCGGGCAGTATACGCAAGGGCCAGCGCCTCACCACAATGACCTCGGGGCAAAAGACCTTCCCCATAGCACCCAGTATCTTCAAGTTCGGCCAGCGGGGGCAATCGGGGCATTGGATGAGCGACGTCCTCCCCCATTTGTCAAAGGAAGCAGACGAATTGTGCTTCATCAAGTCCATGCACACCGAGGCGATCAACCACGACCCCGCGATTACCTTTTGCCAGACCGGACACCAACTGGCCGGGCGCCCAAGCATCGGGTCTTGGTTGAGCTACGGCTTGGGCACCGAAAACAAGGACCTGCCTGCCTACGTCGTGCTAACCTCATGGGGAACGGGCCGACCCAACGACCAACCCTTGTACGATCGCCTTTGGGGAGCGGGTTTCCTTCCCACCCAACACCAAGGTGTGAAGTTCAGGAACTCGGGCGACCCCGTACTCTATCTTTCCGATCCCAAGGGAATTGACCGCAAGATGAGACGGGGCATGCTCGATGAGATCAAAAGCCTGAACCAAAAGGATTTCGCAGCGGTGGGTGACCCGGAAATCGATGCCAGAATATCCCAGTATGAAATGGCCTTCCGCATGCAGACCAGCGTGCCCGACCTGACCGAGGTATCCAAGGAACCCAAGCATATTCTCGACAGCTACGGTCCCGACGTAAAAAAGCCGGGCACTTACGCTTCAAATTGCCTGCTTGCTCGCAGGATGGCGGAGCGCGACGTTCGCTGCATTCAGCTCTTCCACATGGGCTGGGATCACCACGGCGGCCTTCCCAATGCGGTCAAGGGGCAATGCCGCGACACCGATCAACCGACCGCCGCTCTGATTGCCGACCTACGCCAGCGGGGCTTGCTTGAGGACACCCTCATCGTATGGGGCGGTGAATTCGGACGTACAATCTATTCGCAAGGTAAACTCACCGCGACCAATTACGGCCGCGACCACCACCCCCGCTGTTTCACCATCTTTCTCGCAGGGGCAGGAATAAAGAAAGGTTTCTCCTTCGGGGCCACGGACGACTATTGCTACAACATTACGCACGACCCCGTCCACGTTCACGACCTCAACGCCACCATCATGCACTTGCTGGGAGTCGACCACAAGAAGCTCGTCTACAAGTTTCAGGGCAGAGACTACCGCCTGACCGACGTCCACGGACACGTCGTGAAGCCAATTCTCGCGTAAGAACGTTTCCTCTCGGAGAAGATTCTATTTGGCTTCGGGCGCCGAGCGCCTATCTAGGAGAATAAGAATGACTCTCCGCCACGCAGTTTGCATCTTGATGCTTTTCCATGCTTCGCTCTTGGCGAAAATTGATTTCAACCAACAGATTCGACCGATTCTGTCGGACAAGTGCTTCAAGTGCCATGGCCCCGATGCGAAAAACCAAAAGTCCAAGCTGCGGCTGGATTCCTTTCAGAATGCTACCAAATCCCATGGTGGCGTAATTGCCTTGGTTCCCGGCAAACTGGAGGACTCCGAAATACACTGGAGAATCCGCAGTGACGACGTCGATGAAGTAATGCCACCCCCCAAGGCCAAGCTGCCTCTATCGAAAAAAGAAAAGGATCTCCTCGACCAATGGATTTCCGAAGGCGGGAAATACCAGAAGCACTGGGCTTTCGAACCGCTACCCGACAAGATCGAAATCCCCAAGAGCGATCACCCTGCGCCACGTAATCCAATCGACCACTTCATAGCCGACCGCCTGAAGGAATCGAAACTTTCACCTAGCAAGGAGACCGACAAAGCCACCTGGCTGCGGCGGGCGACCTTCGATCTGACCGGACTGCCGCCCACTTTGGAGGAACTCGATGCCTTCTTGGCTGACGAGGATCCAAAGGCCGAAAAGAAGGCAGTCGAGCGCATGCTCGACAGCGATGCCCATGCCGAGCGCATGACCTCCGAATGGCTAGACGTTGCCCGCTATGCAGACACCTACGGCTACCAACAGGATCGCAACCGCCATGTCTGGCCATGGCGTGACTGGGTGTTGCGAGCGTTTCGCCAAAACCTCAGCTACGACCAATTCGTAACCTGGCAAATCGCGGGAGACCTGCTTCCCGATGCCACCCAGGACCAGATCCTGGCAACTTGCTTCAATCGCTTGCATTCCCAGAAAGTGGAGGGAGGCAGCGTACCGGAGGAATTCCGCATCGAGTATGTAGCCGACCGCGTGCACACCGTCGGAACGGCCTTCCTCGGGCTGACCTTCGAATGTTCGCGCTGCCATGATCACAAGTACGACCCGATCACCCAGAAGGATTACTATTCGCTTTCGGCCTATTTCAACAACGTCGACGAGGCAGGTCTTTATTCTTGGTTCACCAACTCCGTGCCCACGCCCACCCTCGAGCTGGGCGAACTGCCTAGCGACAACAAGATTCAAGCAGCGGAAGCCGAACTGCAGAAGATCGCCCAAGCAGAGGAAACCCGAAAGGCCTTCCTTGCATGGGATGGCAACCTTGCCAAACTAGCGCCCACTCTGGCCCACCTCAGCTTCGATGAATTGCAAGGCGGCAAACTGATCAACCAAGCGGATCCGAAGAAGTCGGCATCTTCCTCGACCAACAACCAAATCGTACCCGGCAAGATCGGCAAGGCGATCAAACTCACCGGTGACGACGCCGTTAAGTTCCCCAACAACTTCGGCAACTTCACCCGACACCAATCATTCAGCATAGCCCTCTGGATGCAACCCACCCAAAGGCTTGAGCGAGCCGTGGTCCTGCGCCGTTCCAAGGCATGGACCGATGCCGGCAGCCGTGGCTACGAACTGCTCCTCGAGAACGGGAAGCCATCCGCCGCATTGATCCACTTTTGGCCAGGCAACGCAATTCGTGTACGCTCTGCCGAGGCTCTGCCTTTAAATATATGGAGCCACCTAGCCATAACCTATGACGGTTCCAGTCGGGCCAACGGCCTCCTTCTTTACCAAAACGGAAAACAAATCAAAGCGGAGGTTGTCCGCGATCACTTGACCCGTGAAATCACGGGCGGGGGCGACCCTTACCTGGCCCTCGGCGAACGGATGCGCGACAGGGGCTTCAAGAATGGCTTGGTGGACGAGCTGCATCTCTTTGACCGCATATTATCTTCAGCCGAAATTCGCCGTCTTGCCCAAGTGGATTCGGCGGACGAGAAAGAAGACCTCTTGCCCTTCTTCCTGCAAACCGTTCACGAGCCCTACAAAAACCAACTGGCTGTTCTTCGAAAGGCCCGCGAGGAATACGGCAATGCCCGTCAACGACTCCAGCAAATCATGGTCATGCGTGAAATGCCCGGTAAGCGCGAGACGCACGTCCTCAACCGCGGCCTCTATTCCGACCGGAAGAAAGTCGTTACTGCGGAGACCCCAGAATTCCTACCCTCCTCGAATGAAAAAGGCGCCCAAAACCGCCTGTCACTGGCTCGTTGGATGACTTCCCCGAATCATCCCCTGCTCGCCCGGGTAACAGTCAACCGGTATTGGCAAATGATCTTTGGGAGGGGCTTGGTTTCCACCTCCGAGGATTTCGGCAGTCAAGGCAAGCCTGCCTCGCACCCTCAATTACTGGACTGGCTGGCCAGGGATTTCATCGAGTCTGGCTGGGATCTGCGCCACCTCTTGGGGCAGATGGTACTCTCCTCGACCTATCGCCAACATAGTGAAGTCAACAAACTGGCTAAGGAAAAGGACCCCGAGAACCTGCTCCTGGCAAGAAGTCCGTCCTACCGGCTGCCTTCCGAAATGATCAGAGACTCCGCCCTCTCTGTCAGCGGCTTGCTTCTAAAGAAAGTGGGAGGCCCCGGAGTGAAGCCCTACGATCTCAAGCTTTCCTTCAAGCCCATCAACCCCGACCGGGCGCCCAACGTTTACAGGCGAAGCGTCTATACTTTTTGGAAGCGCACCGCCCCTACCCCCGTCATGATGACGCTCGACTCCTCCAAGCGGGCCGTCTGCATGGTGAAGCGTGAACGAACCGACTCTCCCTCCCAAACACTTGTTCTCCTCAACGGTCCGCAATTTGTCGAAGCTGCCCGGGCTACCGCCCAAAAACTGATCGAAAAGCACGGCCAGGACGAGGAAGCCCTCATTGACCACGCCTTTCGCCTTTTGACCAGCCGTCACCCGAGCGGCAAGGAACGTCAGGTTCTCGCTCAATTGTTAGCTGAGCAACGAGAGGCATTCGCCGATGCCAACCGAGCCAAGGAGTTTCTGAACACGGGTGAATTCAAGGCCAAGTCCGACGATCCCGTACGCTTGGCATCCGTGACCGCATTGATATCCACCCTGATGAATTTCGACGAAGCCATTTCAAAACGCTAACCAACCATCAAATTTGCCATGAAGAAACGACCCATGTGCACCGGAAGTGAATCGCCC
>PBLJ01000090.1 GCA_002721705.1 Opitutia bacterium | reverse complement strand
ACCACCCCGGGCCAGCGGGCAATGAAGGGAACGCGGTGACCGCCTTCCCCGTTATCCCTTTTGCGTCCACGATACGGTCCGGAAGAAAAGTGAGTTTTCCCGCCCTTTGTATTGCGGCTGAATTGGGCGGCTCCATTGTCGGTTGTGAAAATGAACAGGGTGTTGTCCTTGATTTTGGCGTCGTCGACCGCCTTCATCACCTGGCCAACCACCCAGTCGGTCTCGACCACGAAGTCACCGTAGCTGCCAATGCTTGTCTTTCCCTGAAACCGCTTGTTGGGAACGACCGGTGAATGCGGCGAGGTGAGTGGAATATAAAGGAAGAACGGTTTGTTTCCTTTGGCGAAGGACAGAACGTCCTCTCTGGCCCGCTTGGCAAATGCGGGCAAGGCATCGGTAAGATTCACTTTGGGATCACGCAAGCCGGGCCGCGTTTTCCAGCCCTTCTGCTTGGTCGCGTTCACGAAGTGGGCGGCCCGGGGCAGACGATCGTTCTCAAACCATCCATAAGGCGGCATGTCCCAGGATGCGGAACAACCGAACCAACGGTCAAACCCCACCGTAGTGGGACCCGCCGTAACAGGACGCGTAATATCAATATCCTTCGGTGTGGCATGTCCCGGCGCGTCAGGGAGAGAAGTACCGTCCTTTTTTTGCCAACCGAGTCCGAGGTGCCACTTGCCGATGATTCCAGTGGCGTACCCTTCGGCCCGAAGCAAGGAGGCAACTGTTTCGCGGTCGGGAGCTATCAAGGGTGGAGAATATCCTTGAAGTACGCGTGACTTGAGCCGTGTGCGCCAGGCATAGCGGCCAGTAAGAAGACCATATCGTGTGGGCGTGCAAACACCGGACGGGGTATGCGCATCGAGGAAGCGTCGGCCCTCCGAAGCCAACTTGTCGAGGTATGGCGTCTTGACCAGTCCGCCCGTCCCGTAACAGGAGACGTCGCCCAAGCCCATGTCATCGGCGAGGATCAACACGATGTTGGGTTTCTTCGCCCAAAGCGAAGAAACCACTGCCAAACTGCAGGCGGCTACAAAAAGAGTGATGGTGAAAAAAGGTTTCATGGTTTCGCAAACATATCGGTGTAAACCTTGGCATACCGCTTGCCCATGAGCAAACACGACTTGCGGTCAAAATGCACCTTTGCCCGAGCGGCCGGGGTGCACCCGGTGGATTCGACGAATCCTGTATGAGGCACCTTTTTCGGCAAACTTCGAAGGATCTCCTTGATTTTGGTAATACGCGCCACCCGATCCGGGGCTTTGTGATCTTTGCCGGTGCCATAGAATTCCGCCAAGTTTCCCACGATAAAGGGCAATTGCGGATTTCCCAAGTCCTCCCTGACGTCTTTGATCAAGCGATGCAGTCTTTTCTCGTAGGCAGCGGTCCTCGTCTGCTCAACGGTGTCCGATTCCCCTTGATGCCAAAGCACCCCCTTGAGAGTCCCCACTTGCATGGCGGCCTTCGTATGACGGATGGCATCGCCGTATATTTCAGACCCTTTGCTGAGCTGTACGATGCTTCGGCCACCACAGGCCATCGGAATCAGACCGACCACCACACCGGGCTTGTCAGCCACGTAAGTCTCGGCGAATGATAGACCAGGCCCGAAACGCGCCTTCTTGTTGGGGCGTCTGGGGTGAAGCGGATGGGCGCCGAGGGCCCACTTAGGCGCATCTCCTTCTTTGGCATAACGCATCTTCAGCACGTGAGGAACAGGCTGGGTGTCACCGACTGCCAACCCAACGCCTCCGGACATGTTTGACTGCCCCATCAGGAGGAATAGATGGAAGTTCTCCTTGGAGGAAGGAATATTCACGGACTCTTCCGCCTGCAGGGAAGCAGTGAAGAAAAGAATACAGAGGAATGCAGAGTGGTTCATTGTACCGGTTCCGATTACTCCACGGTGGGATGCATGGATGATCGCCATCTATTGAATTGGGCGCCCAATTCCTTGACCACGTCACCGTGCTGTTCGGCGAGGTCTTTTTGCTCACCGATATCGTTCTTCAGGTCGTAGAGCTGCCATGCCGGCGGTGGAGCATCCGAGTCAATTTTTTCGTTCAAGCGCACGAGTTTCCAGTTTCCCTTTCGGATGGCGGAATTGTGAACCTTGGGAGTGGGCACACCATAGCCGCCCTTCTTTCGCGGAAGCCAACTGCGGTTTTGCCAGCAAAGCCACTCGTGGGGCTTGGAGGAATTCTTTCCGTTGATGAAAGGAAGCAAGTCCACGCCGTCGGTCGGTTGTCCCTCGGGCATCTGCAAGCCGGCAGAGGCCACCAAGGTGGGAAAAACGTCGGTGCTCGAGACCATTTCACGATAGACCTTTCCGACCGGGGCGCGCTTGGGCCAGCGAATGATCAGGGGAACGCGCACACCGCCCTCGAGAACGTCGAACTTGTGCCCCCTGAGCGGCTTGTTGTTGGCGTAGTTTCGGGAGTGACCCGCATATAGACCGGTGCTGCCGCCGCCACCATTGTCGTTCATAAAGACCACGATCGTGTTCTCCGCGATACCATGCTTGTCCAAGCGGTCGAGCACCCGCCCGATACTACGATCCATCGCGAGCAACATGCCGTCATAGATGCGTCGGTTCTCATCTTTCACGTCTGGGAATTTGGCTTGATCGGCATCGAGGGCGTGCATCGGCGAATGCACTGCATTGTAGGCCAAGTACAAAAAGAAAGGCTGGGCATGGGACCGATCGATGAAGGCGCAGGCTTCCGTACCCCACAGGTCGGTCAGGTATTCGGGAGCCGGAAACTGCTTGCCGTTGCGAAAAACGGGAGTGCCCTTCCAGAATGCCGAGTCGCCGCCGCGAATGGCAACGGATTCATCGAAGCCGCGGTCCCGTGGTCCTGCCGTCTCGTACTGCGTGCGCTTGTTTCCGCTGAGGTGCCATTTTCCGACGTGAGCCGTCCGGTAGCCGGCATCCTGAAACACCGCGGGCAACAATGTTTGGTTCAAAAACAAGCGGGTCCTAGCTTCTCCATACATGTTGCAGTAAACACCGAACCTTTGCTGATACTGGCCGGTCAACAAGCCCATCCGCGAGGCCACGCAGATCGGGGCCGTAACATAGGCATCGGTGAACAAAGTACCCTCTTGAGCGAGGCGATCAATATTCGGAGTGGGTATTTCGGATTTCCCAAATTTCGGCAGGTCGGAGTAACCCATGTCGTCCGTAAAGATCAGGACAACGTTTGGTTTCGAAGAGAGAGCCGCTGTGTCTGCGACGGGCAGATCGTCATCCTTGTCGAGCCGCTTGATCTCTTCGAGCTTGCGGCGGAGCTTCGCGACGATCTCGGGGTTGCTCTCCCAGAGGTCCTTCGTCTCGAAAGGATCATTCGCGATGTTGTAAAGTTGGCCTGAATTCGGATCGTCTCGGGTTTCGTCGGGACCGAGGCCGCCGAATTGCTTGCTCGTGTGACCGCCCGTCCATTTCGTGCCGAAAATGGCTTTCCATTCGCCGTATCGAAGCGCCAGCAAACCGCGGTAGCTCGCGGTGACCATTGCCGGACGCGGCTTGATCTCATCCTTCTTCTGCAACAGCAGGGGTAACTGGTTGAAGCTGTCGGGGCCAGCGCCGTCGGGAAGCGGCTGGCCACACAGCGCGGCAAACGTGGCAAGTACATCGGTTAGCCCGATCAGTTGGTCGGAGGTGGAACCGATGGGGATATGGCCCGGCCAACGCGCCAAGAAGGGGACGCGCGTACCACCGTCCCATGCGCAGGTCTTGTAGCCGCGGTAAGGACCGGCCGGCTCGTGGCCTTTCTTCTTGGCGACCGGGCTGTAGAGAGGTCCGTTGTCCGCGGTGAAAATGACCAGCGTATCGTCGGCGAGCTTCATCTGATCAAGTGCCGTCAGCATCCGTCCGACACTCTCGTCCGCCCAGTGAATCTTGTCCTCGCGCTGGGTCATGCCCGTCTTGCCCTCGAATCTCTTCGGAACGAGCACGGCGCCGTGAATTGCATTGAGCGGCAGATAGACAAAGAACGGTCGATCCTCTTGATGTTTGCGGTGCGACTTGATGAAGGCGATCGCCTCGTCGACGTAGAGGTCGTCGACCTTGTTTCGGGCCAGCGCCGGATCGCGCATTATGCCTTTGAAACGTTGTGGATTTCCGGCGACCCGGTTGTCCCGGATAAAGAACGGCAGGCGACTTGCATTCGAGGGCGTGCCGAAATAGGTGTCGAAACCAAGGTCGACCGGACCGTTCTTGAACGGTTTGGTGTGGTCGATGCCCTTACCCACGCGGATCGCGGTCTGGAACTCGCGGGTCTCCCAATGCTTGCGCCACTTCGCCGGATCGCCCTCGACGGGTGTCCAGTCGAGACCGAGGTGCCATTTTCCGAACCCCGCCGTGCGATAGCCCTGCGACTGGAGATAGGATGGCACGGTCGTGCGGCCTTTCTGGATCAACGCCGGGGCGTAATAGGACAGCACGTGTTTCTTGAGGTACGAACGCCAAGGGTAGCGCCCCGTGAGCAACCCGTAGCGGGTCGGCGAGCAGACCGCCGACGGCGTATGGGCGTTGGTCAAACGAATCCCCTCCTTGGCGATGCGGTCAATGTGGGGTGTCATGATGGGGGAGTTCGGGTTGTTGCAACTTGCGTCGCCCCAACCGAAGTCGTCAGCCAGAATCACAACTATGTTGGGTTTGCCTTTCAAGTGGATGGAGGCGCCCTTGGGCTTGGGATTGGCTTTATTCTTATTGCTTGGTGGAGCAGAGTCAGGAGGCTTGGGGTTGCCCAGGGTCATGAGGAACTTGACGATGTGCTTGAGCTCGTCGGGGCCCGTGATCAGTCCAACAGGCATCAAGGAAACGGGGCTGGATCGCTTACTCTCGATGGTCGATTTCTCGACTGCCTTGAGGCTACCGTCCATCATTTGCAAGGTGACGCGGTTCTCGTCCTCGCCGGAGAGAAAACCCAAGAGGACCTTGCCACTTTTCTGGGTGATGGACCAAGCCTGAAAATTGGGGGAGACTGCCTTGCTCGGCACCACCACGGACTCGGCCAAGTAGTGGGGCGTGAAACGGTCGGCCACACCCGCCAGAGACGGACCGATGACTCCTCCGCCCTGCCCCGAGTCGTGACACGCTATGCAGCGCTGCTTGAAGAGGGTCTCTCCGGTTTTGGAATTCCCCTCTTTCCATGCCTTCGTCCAGTCGATCGACCGGTAGGCCTGAGGCATCGCCTTGTTGGCCGACAGCTTGGCTCCCTTCGCGATATCCGCCTTGATCTTCCGCGTCTGGGCCAATCCGGAAACCTTCGCGGCCAGTTCGTCCAGCCCCAAGGTATTGGCAAAGACAGCCGCCGTCTTGCGATGCGAATCGTCGGGATCTTCCACGGACCGAGCAATCATCGACTGGATCACGGGAGCCGCGGGATTCGAAGGAGCGGTCACTTTCCACCAATTCATCAAGGCTAATCCACCAACGGGGAACCCATGCTTTTGGGATTCCGTCCGCAGGTTTGCTTTGGGGTCGTCCACGTAGCCAAAGCCTTGCATCGACTTCACCGAGGAGGGGCTCAGTTTCACCGCGGCGGGGATCATTCCGTTCTCGACCCTATCGGTCCATTTCCGCATCGCCACGGCCAAGGCGACCCGGCGGGCCTGCAGGTCACCCGACTTGAAGCGTTCCTCGATCCTGGCCCAAGTGAGATGCTTCCCGAGCCAACGCTGGGCAGCTTGGCGAACCAAAGTGTCCTTGGCACTTGCCAAGGAGTGAATCAAATCTTCCAAGTCCAAGCCATCGGCCGCCCGCAACCCAGCTAGTTGGGCGACAGCTGACTTGTGGTTCAGCAAGGCATCGACCTGTGCCGGCGTGAGCTGATGAAACCTACGCAGCGCATCGGCCGCAGTGGCGGCGGCTCGACCATTGGGTGACGCCAAAGCACGTCTCAGGGAAGCTAGCACGCGCTTGTCGTCCTGTCGACCGGCAAGCCATGCCAGCGAATGCCAGGGCAGTGAACCCGTTTTGCTGGCGAGGAAGCGATCCCTCACCTGCGGGCTGGCGCTGTTGTCCCGGGAAATGATTTCACGATGGGCGTTGAAACGGCGCTTCCAGGAGGATGAATCGATCTCGTCCAAAAGTTTTTCCACGCCTACTTTCGATGGATCATAAACCAGCGAGGCCAAGGGCTTATCCGGGTTCGTGATGGCAATTAGGTCGGTGCGCTTCACGGGAGACGCCTCGTTGCGTTGCATGAAGCAGATACTGACGAACAAACGGCCTCCGTTGCCCGTGAACACCGCCACCGGGCGAGCCATGCCCTTGCCAGCAAGCAAGGACTTCTGGCTGCTCGCAAAGGATGATCCACGCGGCTTCAAGGGAAACTGTCCCAGTTCGCGACTACCCCATCTAGCGACGAAGAGCGAACGGCGGTAATCAGCCCCCAAGTGATCTTCGTTGTAATAGCAGGTGCCGAAAGGCACGAATCGACCGAGGCTTGGGTCGATCGTCTTGATGAGGTCGTTACGATAAGGCTCCTTGGACTCCAGCCAGCCACGCGACCATTGGTAGTGGGATCCCTCGGTCACGTGGTGCAAACGGCCAAAGGTGTACAGGGCGCTGCCCTCCTGGTCATTGTCGTTGCCGAACAAGTTCCAGTACTCATCGAGGTCTAGGTCGCAGATATTGCGGTAGCCCCGCGAAATAACCTTCAAGTCATGGGATTGCGGGTCGTACCGGATCACGCCGCCCACGCCTGTCCAGGGAAACTTCTTCGCATCCGGCCCGCTGAGAAAAGTCCAGTGCCAGACATGCCCCGGATTCGTCCTGCTGCGAAAGGGACCGGGATGAGGATCGCCGTAGGCAAGGTAGAGGCAACCGGCGGGCCCCATGCGCATACCGTGAAAGCCTTGGTGAACGTGACCGAACGGAATGCCCCAAACCACCCGCTCGAAAGTTACCTTGCTTGGGTCACGAATCAAATTCGGCAAACGATACAAGGCGGTGACGGTCAAGACGTAGAGATCGTCCCCCGCGACCTGCAATGAATAGGCCCAGGTGTCCTTTGGCAAACTGGCCAACTTCCGGCGCTCCTTGAACCCGCCTTCCCCATTTGCCTCAAACAAGTACAACGCATCGCGACCTCCGACGTAGAGGTTGCCGCGCGGGTCCATCTCCATGCTGATATAGAAGGCCTGCGGATCCGAGTGAATGAGATCCAACCGCAACCCTTTGTCCAGGCAACGATACGTTTCCTGCCCGAAGCCTAACCCGCATACAGTCAAAAACAAGACGGGGAGAAGTTTCCAAAAGGTCATGATCGTTAGGGGTTGGATAGGGTGCAGGTTATGTTTTCCTTATGTTTTTTTTATGGAGACTTTCCCGAACGAGGTGAAGCCCCTTGTCAGGGTCCCTTTGCGTTCTTGAGGGGCATGGTGATTTCCTGAATCAGCCATTTCGTAAAACCCAAAACGGAGTGCGGGTTCGTTTCCGGTCCGACGGGGCGACCCCGTCCATCTGCGTGCGGAAAAGTATTCAAGAAGTAGTGCATCCTGGGGTGGTGTTTCGGAAGACCGGCCTTCCAGAATTTTTGCAACCAGTCCCGTTCCATGAACTCGTAGTACACCTCTCCTTTCCAGCGAATCGGCCCATAATAGAAAACGTATTCCTTGCCTTGAGCGAGCGTCCACTTGGCCCCCTGAATTACTTTTTCGGGTTTCCCCCACCCTGTTTCCAGTGGCCAGTGGCGGTTGAACTGGTGGCACTCGTAGGCGATCCCGTCGCACTTCCTCATAATCGGCAGGAAACGTTTGTCCCTCGCGAAAAAGGAAGGTTCCTGGACCATTTGGATGAGCTTGTAATTTCGGTGTTTGATCAAGTTCTGCTTATGAGCCCTTTTGAACATGGCGCGTATGTCATCATAATCCTTTTCGTAAAGAATGCGCGTATCTTCCTTGAAAGGGCCTGGCTTGGCATCCTTGTGCCCTCTTTGTATGGCAAGATCGTACTCCCGACATATCAGAATATGGTCCACCCGAGCGCCTTGCGTCTCCCATTTTCGAATTACCTGGATCAACAGGTTCCTTCTCGGATCAAGATTATCGCGGGCTTCGCTTAGCCCCCAGTAGTGTTCGAAGAAAACTCGCTTGGTCTTGAAGTCTCCATCCAGCCAACCCTTTACCAGATCCAAGTTTTTGGCGACGAAGGGGTAGTTGCCTTTTTGCTCTGCAAACGTGGGAGTGCCGGCCCAGGATCCACCATGATTGTGGCCATGGTCCATTTTTGCCGTACGGGGCAAGGGACGAAGCCCGACCAATCCATGGCTAGGCTGGGCTTCCCTAGGCGCGGCATGCGAGCCAAGGGACGCGAGGGTTACGAACCAAAGGGTGACTATGCAAAGTAACTTCATCATGGTGAGCTTAGTACCGAAGTAGAAGTTCTATTTGGGGTTGTTTTTCTCGATGAAGAAGCCAGTGCGGGTTTCGAACTTCTTGTCGGCTGTTTGCTTGTTTATGGTGACCTTCCCGATCGAGCTGAAGCCTCGCTTCTTGCGTTCCGCGGTGATGGTTATGGTGTCCCACGGTCCTTTGCTCTTGTTCTTTTGCCAGAGACGTCCCTTGCCATTGACGAGGTCGATCTCCTTGAGGTTCAGCTCGAGTCTGTCCTTATGGGCGGTCACAAGCAGGTAGTTGGGCTTGGTGGTGCGTCCGATGAGGCCGCCGTGAGCAATTTGCTGGATGCCGTCGCGTTGGGTGCAGGTCACGGCGTGTACTTCTCCGCAAAGGTAGAGGTCGACGCCGTGCTTCGCCATGGTCTTCCAAAAGTCAGAGTCGCGTCCTTTGACGGTCAACATGCCGGATGAACTGAAGGTCCGTACCGGGCGCAGAACGGGTGTGTGACCCATGACCACGATATGATCCACCTTGGGCCTGTGCGCGCTGAGTACCTGCTCGAACCACTCGAGTTGTTTGCCGGTCACTCCGGCCGCGATCTCGCCCTGGTTGCTCTTGCCCTTCTCGAACACGTCCACCGAGATGAACAAAGCATTTTTGTGAACCCAATAAAAAGCGGTCCCCTTCATGTGGTCGGGCCCATTCAAAGGCATCTTGAGATGTCGACGAAAAGCATCCTTGTAAAAGGGAACGGCGGCCGCGGATGCTCCCCGCCAAGGATTGTCTCTGATCTCGTGGTCCCCAAGGGCCGCGTAGACCTTGAGTTCATGATCCTTGAAACGCTGCACCCAACCAGGATAGTACTTGTCCGCCCACTTGTCGATTTCCTGCTTCTTGTTTCCCCAGTGCCCCATCACGAGGTCGCCTGCCACCATGGCGAAGGCCGGGGCTTCCTTCTTCATGGAACCCACGATGAACCCGAGCGCGTCCTCCCATCCCTTCTGGGGGTACTCGATGTCGAAATTGAGGAAGTCGGGTATACTGACAAAGGTCCAAGGTTCCGTATCAACCGGATCAGGCTTGGCTGCCAAGGAGCTTGCCGCAAGCAAGGTTGAGACTGCCCCATATGTCCACCTATTCATCCTAGAATGCGTTCTTCAACAAAAGTACGAGCGATCCCTGCTCTAGCTCCAGTTGAGCCAACGTTTAAGCGTGGCAACGTCCTTGCGGATGGCATCGACGTGCTGGGGCACGAGCTTGGGGTCACGGTGATTGATGTATTCCTCGTGCAGGTTGATAGGGCCGATGAACCCATTCTTGATAAGTTGCCGTGGGTACTTCGCGTCGACAATCCCTTCATCCAGCGGGCAGTTCTTACGCTTGTTGTTTTCCCAGCGAAAGCTCTTCACGTAAAGCGCCCCGATGCGCGGCCGGATCAGGTTGGCCTGGATGGGCCATGAACGGGTGCCTTCGGCAGTGACGTGAGCCATGTCCAAGCCCACGGCCAAATATTTCGGGTCATGGTCCTTGAATAGTTCATGAAGGTCCCACAGGGGAGCGCCGACGTAGTTGCTACCCGAATGATTCTGATAAATGGCTTGTATGCCGAGCTCCTTGTTGAGGGCCAAGAGGTTCTTGAGGACCGGACGTATTTCATCCAGTTGCTTCAGTATCGGTTTCTTGAGATCGTATTTGTAATAGCCCATGCGATAGCGCTTCACCCCCAACTTGGCGGCAACCCGAAGTTGCTGCGCGTTCAGCTTGTCGTCCGCATTGTTGATGCCAGATGCCATGATGGTAAGCTCAAGTTTTCGTTTGGCCAGGGCCTCCACCATCTTGGGGAGTTCATCGGGCACCTGTTCAGGGGTGATATGACCACCCGGGCGAATGGTGCCTTCGATACCATCGAAGCCGAGCTCCGCTGTGAGGTCGGCCAAATCATCGTAGCTGAGCGATTGAAAGGGTTTGCTGAAAAAACAGAATGGATTGCGTGCGGGAGTCTTGGGCTTTGCCGACAGGGTGGCTGTAGTGGCCGCGGAGACTACGGATGCAGCGATGAATTGTCGTCGATTCATGGAATGAGGTTGGCTAGTATTATTTATTGAGAAATGTCCTGCTGGTTACCACCAGTTGCATCAGGTCGAGCAACCCACCGCCTTGCTTATCAAGTTCAGTCGCAATACGGTCGATTTCCGGGCGATCGGCGACGTCAATGGCGCGACCGGTGGCATAGGTCAGGAGCTTGCTGGTCAGGTTTCGATTAAAGAGCGTTAGGTCGCGAGCCATGATGGCCTTGAGCCCACTCAGGTCGTCAAATGATTCACCATTGGGCATGCGGCCGGATGGGTCGACTGGATGCTTGGACTCATAGCTGGTTCGCCAAACTCCTACGGCATCAAAATTTTCCAAGGCGAAACCCAAGGGATCGATTTTCTTGTGACAATCATTGCAGGACTCGACCGTGCGGTGCTTGGCGTAGAGTTGGCGGATGTTAAGTTCACCGCGGGAATCCGGCTCGGGCACGTCGATGTCGGGAGGCGGTGGCGAAGGAGGCGTGCCAAGCAAGTTCTCCAGAATCCAGATACCGCGCACCACGGGCGAGGTATCCACACCGTTGGCGGAAGCAGTTAGTACGGAAGCTTGTCCCAGCAAACCACCGCGGCGGGAAGTGCCTTTCAATTCGACCCGTTTGAACTTGGCCGTGGTCTTCACTTTGCCAGGCATTTCGTAGTGGCGAGCAAGGTCGGCGTTGATGATTGCGAAATCGGAGTCGATGAAGTTCAAAATGGGCAGGTTCTCCATCAACAAGTACCTGAAAAAAGCAGTCGTCTCGATGAACATGGAGTCGGCTATCCGGTTGCGGTGATAATCATAGAACTTCATCGGGTCGGGAGCCATCTCGACCGTGTTCTCCAAACGCAACCAGGCCCAAATGAAGGATTTCACGAACTCTTCCGAGCGAGGGTCCGCCAGCATGCGCTTGAGTTGTGCCTTCAGTGAAGCGTGGTCGCTTAATTTTCCCTTCCGAGCATCCGCCATCAGGGCATTGTCCGGCATGGTATTCCACAGAAAATAGGAGAGGCGCGATGCAATCGCGTAGTCGTCCAGTTTACCAGGCGGCTCGTTGAAGTAGAGGAAACGAGGCGAACACAGGATTGCCTCGATTGCGGTGCGTATGCCTTCCGGGCTATTTTCAGCCAGTTTGAGGTAAGGGGCCACGTGCTCGGACGTCACGGGACGGCGAAACGCTCGCTCGGCAAATGCAAGCACCACGTCGGCCTTGCTCTGACCCGGTTTGCCGTAAACCATTTGATGGCTCATCGGAGGCCACTGATCGTAATGCGGACCGGTTTCCACAACGTCATGCACTACGATACGGGGAGCATTCAATGTCTCGAACCGATTAAGCACCAACCTGCCGTAGCGTTCGTTCTGCTCGCGTCTGGGCAACTTGCGAAATGCCTCCATGTCGAATTCCGGATCCACCAAAGTCAATGGATCCCTGACTCCCCAATAACCGTTGCCGAATCCAGCCTCCACCCGCCAGCCAGCTGGCACCCAAATGCGCTGACGAATCGTTTTGCGCTGGTTGTCCGGAAGATCGACTGAGTGTACCAAGCGGCGTGGTCTGGTCTGAATGGCGAACTTCCCATTAGGGGAGGTAATATAGATTTCAAAGCGATGAAGATCCTCCGGCCGATAAACTTGGTAATCGTCGCGTTTTTGCTCGGAGAATTCCTTTGCCATGGTGCCTCGCCCCTTCGACTCCACCTCGAAGGTGAACTGGTACCAACCATCATGAGAGGCTCCCTCCCTGGAATTGATGAACTGTTGCCCGCGCGGGTCGCCGGGGGCACGCTCGTCGTTGCGGTAGAGCACGACGTATCCCCGGTTTTTCTTGTCGTTACCTGGAGCCTTGAAGTTGAGAGGGCGTGATTTTTCGTCCATCAAGGTATAGGTATTCGCTCCCGGACGTTCGCCCTCGAAGGTCGCCCGATCCACTGCCAACCGAGCCACCTTTAGATACTGTCGGAGAAGAAAGTCGGACATTTGGAGGGTGGCTCCCAGGTTATCGAAGCCATGTTCCTCGTCATCCGCCGGAAAAGCGGTTGTGGGATCATCGGCAAAGACATCGATCTGCAATAGGTCGCGCAAAGTATTCCGGTACTGGGCACGATTGAGCCGGCGCAGCAAAACGGGTTCAGGGGTAGAAGCGGCGGCCAACTTGGGACCGAGCCACTGGAGAAAGTCTGCACGCTCGGCGGGGGTGGGCTGCGGTTCGTCCTCCGGCGGCATTTCTCGGAGATCGAGCTTGTCAGCGATTTCTCTCCATGTCTCAAGGTTTCCCTGATCGGCCGGCGCCCAATGAAGCGTATCGAGTCGTAGCTTGGCCTTTTGTTTCTTCGAACCATGGCACTGCACGCAGCGCTTCTCAAAAAAAGCGGCAGGCTCAACCGCGGAAAGAGCGAATGGCAGGAAAGTTAGCCCGATAAGGGCCCTCATGCCAATCCGGTCAAGGTGCCTTGGCTGCGGTTGAAGGCATCTTGCTCCGCGCCCATTTGTTGCAACATACTGAGATACAAGTTGCAAAGCGGTTGCTTGTTTTGGCCATCGACGTGTTGGCCATGCTTGAATCCGCCGCCGGCAAGAATGATCGGCAGGTTTTCATTGGTGTGCCGACTACCGCTGCCCAAGCCCGAGCCGAACAATACCTGAGTGGAAGACAACAGCGAAGTACCGTCTGCTTGCTTGGTGTCCTTTAGACGACCAATGAAATTAGCCAAACGTCCCATGAGAAACTTTTCAACAACCGCCAACTGGGTGAGCTTGTCCTCGCGCTGACCGTGATGGGACAAGGCGTGGTAACTGTCGATTACACCATCGAGCCCCCAGTTGCAATTTCCGATTGCCAGCGATGCGACGTGGGAGGAATTGGTCTGCAAGGCGAGGTACATAAGGTCGAGCCAAGTATCCACCAAGTTACTGCCGATCTTCTCGTCGCGGGCACCTGAGGCCACTTGCTTAAGGGATGCTCCTTGCGGCTTCGGCTTCGGCTGATCTATCCAGTTCTCGGCCAGTTCCAGTTTCTTCTCGGTTTCCCGTATGGAATTAAAATATTCCTCCAGCTTGGCTTGGTCTTCCGAGCCCAACTGGGTGTTGAGGGACTTGGCGTCGGTCCGCACGGCATCGAGTATGCTGCCACTGGAAACCAAGCCGTCACGCTCGAACTTCCGCTCTTTCTCGTTGGCATCCACGAAGAGCAAGCGAAACGCCTTGCTCGGCTTATCAATCGAAGGCACCCGCACGCCCGTCCGAGTATAACTCATGCCGTCTTGCCAGAAGACGAGAGAAGGGAATCGTGTTCGATGCCCGACCAGTTCGGCCGCGCGTTGATCCACCGTGAGGTTGCCATCAGGAAAAGTCGCCCGCTCCGTGCTCTTGATCCCGCTGAGCAAGGTATGATTGGCTCCGTGACCGCCGCGCACGCCATGGTCCAGGTTGGAAAACACGGTAAAGTCCGACTTATACTTGGACAAGGGCTGCAAAGTGGACGTCAGCTCATAGTCCGACCCCGCCTTGGATGGATGAAATTCGTCCAACACCATGCCAAAGGGTACCGAAACAACTGCCAAGCGGTGCAAGCGGCTAACCTTCTCGATCGCCCAACTGGAACGGGGCAACAGCGACTCCATGAAAGGCAAGGCAATGCTCACCCCCGCGCCACGGAGAAAGGTACGCCTATGGAGGTTGCTCTTGTTCATGTATGCAATCCAATCAAATTTTCGGATACTCCTCAACAAGGGAAAGACTTCAGGCAATCAGTTCCTGAATGACTTTGCCGCCGAACTGGCTGAGTTGCTTGTGGCGGCCGGCGTGGTAGTAGGTCAATTGGTTGTCGTCGAGACCAAGAAGGTTCAGCCAGGTAACGTGGACGTCGCGGATATGATGGACGCACTCGACGGCCTCCGCTCCTATTTCGTCGGTCGCTCCGATCGTATGTCCCGCCTTGGTGCCGCCACCGGCAAACCACATGGTCATGGCCTTGGGGTTGTGGTCGCGCCCGTAGCTGGTGCCCCCGCCCCGAATGCCATTGTCGGGGGTGCGCCCGAACTCGCCGCACCAGACCACCAAAGTATCCTCGAGCAAACCACGTTCCTTCAAGTCACCCAAGAGAGCGGCAATTGGCTTGTCAACGGAGCGGATAAGCGACCCGTGGGCCTTGGCAATGTAATCGTGGCTATCCCAGTTGCCGGCATAGGCCTGGACGAAACGAACCCCCTTCTCGACGAGACGTCGTGCCAAGAGGCATTTGCGCCCAAAGGAATCTGTCTTGGGATTACCGATTCCATAAGCTTCCTTGGTCTTTTCGGTTTCGCCCTTGAGATCGAGTATGCCGGGTACCTCCATCTGCATCCGATAAGCCAGTTCGTAAGAAGACATTCTTGCATCGAGCTCACCCTGATGCGGGCGGGCCTTGAAGTGCTTGCCATTGAGCTTGGCCAGCAAGTCCAAATTGTGGCGCTGGTCTTGTCGTGTCATTCCCGCAGGAGCGTGAAGATCGAGAATGGGACTCCCCTCGGGTCTCAAGGGCGTGCCCTGATGGTCGGCGGGCAGGAAACCGTTTGACCAGTTGGAGGCACCGCCCTGGGGATAACTGTTGCGAGGAAGGACCACGAAGCCAGGCAAGTTATCATTAAGCGAACCGAGCCCATAGGTCACCCAAGCCCCCACCGCGGGATCGCCACCGAAACGGTTGCCCGTATTAACGTGATAGCATGCCGTCGGGTGGTTGACGGACTCGACTTGGCAACCGCGGTAGAAACACATGTCATCCACCCGTTCCTTGAGGTGCTTCCACTCCGCGGAAACATCGGCCCCGCACTTGCCAGCCTTGATGAAATCGAAGGGACTCTTCACGAAGTAGCGCTCTCCCGAAGACATGGCGCTTTCCCTGTCACCACTTCGGTTGAATTTCTGGAGGTGGCGCTTAGCTAACTCGGGCTTGGGATCGAAAGTGTCGATATGGGAGGGTCCGCCTTCCATCATCAGGAAGATGCAGCGCTTTGCCTTGGCCGGATGATGAATGCCTTGCGGTGTACGTTGCTCCGCCCGCAGCATAGAGGAGAAAGCCAGCGAACCGAGACCGGTCCCAATCCCATAGAGGGCCTCACGACGGGTAAGGCTGGCGACAAGGTTCTGGCTACTGGTCTTCATGCGGTGGTTTCAATCTAATCCAAATAACTGAACTCATTCAAGTTGAAGATAACCAAACAAACGTGAGCGAGGCCACGGGTCCGGGCATCCACCTCGCTGCGCTGCAAGTCGGGCTGGTAGGTGTCGTAGGCCGGCAGAAACTCCCAAAAGTCATAGGGCTCTCCTGTCTTCTCGGCCATCACGGTACGCTTGATCTTCTTGGAATAGGTCTTGGGCACGGGTTTCTTGGCCTTCTCGGCCTTGGTGGCCGCTTTCCAGCGAGCAATGCAGGCAGTTACCTCGTCCGGAGTAGCGGAGCGACCGAGAGCCAACTGGAAGGCGCGTCGTATCGCGGCAGGCTCTTGGGTGGCTTCCTTAAAGAGCCGGGCCGCAAAGGCCAAGGCGCGATCCTGAACCTCTTCCGCATTCAAGAGGGTCAGCGCCTGCGGAGCCACGGTGGAAGTCTGCCTGAGTTCACAGGAATCGTCGGGGACCGGTTGATTAAACGTTTCCATGAAAGGATCGCGCAGACCCCGAATTTTCTCCGCATAGAGGGTGCGTCTATTTCTTTGCCCGGGCAGCGGATCCGGTTCGTAAACCGATGCGGTTCCCCCCATGATTTGGCGAGGCTGAAAAGCCACCTCCGGATTAACGTCCGGGCGGGCGGGGATACCTCCTACCTTGGGATTGAATTCACCACTGACATACAACATGGCGTCGCGAATTTCCTCGGCAACCAACCTGCGGGGCAGAAAGCTGGCATAGAGTACGCCCTTTGGATCCTTCTCTTGCAAACTTTCCGGGTCGGGATGTCGGCTACTGCGTCGATAGGTTTCGGAAGACAGGATCAATGCGTTCAGTTTCTTGACCGACCATCCGTTCCTCATGAACCAGTCGGCCAAGTAATCGAGCAAGGCGGGGTGCGTGGGAAGCTCACCGGTTCCACCGAAATTGTTGGGGTTACCGGCAATTCCTCGCCCGAAGTGCCAAGACCAGATACGGTTCACCATGACGCGGGCAGTGAGTGGGTTTTTCTCGTCCGCGATCCAGTTGGCCAGTGCCAGACGTCGCTTGCCCCGACCTGCCGGGAAAGGACGCGGTTCCATACCTCCAAGAGATTCCGCAGCGCTGAGGGCAGCGGGCACGACGGCATCGCCATGGGAGTAAACGTTTCCTCCAGTGTAGATGACGTCCGGGTCGAGATAACCCTTTGCCCAACGGTTCTCGGGCATATTCAAGCGTCCTTGGACGTTTTTCATTGCAACGGTCTTGCCGGTGAAGACCGAGTGTGTGACCGGCTGGACTCGGTCCAACTCCAGACGGTGACGAATGAGATTCTTGAAGATGCGTGACTGGGAGGCCTCGTCCCCGGGGTCGAGTCCATTGTCCCCCACCTTGGCGTTGCCGGTCTCGGCCTTCTTCAGGCGGGCGATCTTTTGGGCCAGTTCCTTTTTCTGGCGCTCGTAGCCAGCTATCTTGGACTGCGTAAGGGAACGAAAGCCAGCGAAGCCATGCTTTGACTCGGAGGCAAGAAAAGGCGCCTTGCGCTCAGCAAACTGGGTGGTCGAGAAAACCGCCATCATTCCATAGTAGTCGCGGGTCGGGACAGGATCGAACTTATGGTCATGGCACTTGGCGCACTGCATGGCGTGGGCGAGAAAGGTCTGCCCCACGGAATCCGTGACGTCGTCGAGCCACATTTGGCGGGTTTCCTTGAACACGCTCATGCCCGTTTGTTCCCATGGCCCCATGCGCAAAAATCCGGTGGCCACGAGACGTTCGGGATTAACGGGCTCCATCTCGTCTCCAGCCACCTGTTCCTTGACGAACTGGTTATACGGCTTGTCCTGATTAAAGGCTCGGACCACGTAGTCGCGGTAACGCCAAGCATTGGGACGCGCATAATCATTGGCGAAACCGGCCGAGTCGGCGTAACGGGCAACGTCCAACCAATGCCTTGCGAAATGCTCCCCGTAATGAGGAGTGGCCATCAATTTTTGGGCATGCTTGGAGACAGCGGTATTGGCTTTCGAGAACTCGATCTCGAACTCCGCCGCCGCCTTCGGATCAGGTGGCAACCCGGTCAACCCGAAGGACAAGCGGCGATACAATTCACGAGGAGAGGCATCTGGAGCTGGTTCGACACCCGCTTCCTTCAATTCTTTCCCGACGAACCAGTCGATCGGGTTTTTCCCTGAGGGAATCTTTTCCAGTTCAAGAGGACGGTAGGCCCAAAGCTTCTTGGTTTCATAGCGGCGCTTTTGCCAAGCCTCTGACAAAGCCTTGGAGGTAACGACCTGCTCACCTTCGGCATATTTTTCCTGTATCAAAGCCACCTGCTCGTCACTCGGCCAAGGAGCTCCCTCGTTGATCCAATCTCGAATCCACCAAGTCTGTTCCTTCGTTAACTTGTCCGCTTCCTTCGGGGGCATCTCCATGTCCTCCTCCATCCGCGTCGAAAGAATATAGAGAAAACTTTCTTCGCCTTTGCCGGGAGTCAGTACTTCCTCCTCGTAAGTTCCCCCTCCGCGTAACATTGACTCGCGGGTACGCATGTCGAAGTCACCCTTGATCTTCTTGGGATCGTCCCCATGGCAAGCCATGCACTTTCGGGCAAGCAAGGGCTTCACCTTGAGGGCAAAGAGCTTTTCGCCAACCGTCGGTTTTTTGGCCAAGAGTGAAAAGGCGGCCGGACAAAGAGCGAGGCAAGTAACTATCCTGAGTAAGGTGTTCATTCCATGGATAATAGAAACAATGATAGAAAAGCAGCCTAGTTTTTTCAACCCATAAGGATTTCTTAAGAAGTTCATTTGCTATTGCATAAGCAACGAAATCTCAAAACCCAATCGCTTTAAAATCCAGGAGGACGAGGGTGACGGCCAATTAGATGCACTTGATCGAAACCAAGCGCGGAAAGCCAGGGTTACTTGGGCAAACCAGGTATCTCGACACGATCCTTCTTGGCCAGTTCCGAAATAACGTGAAGGAGGACAGCGTCGCCCTGTTTTGCAGCCTTCAACAAGGCAGCTGAAATAACCTCAGTCTTTTCCCAGGCAGTAGGGTAATAAAAAGGACCACGGGTGTCAGGGCGGGTGCCCCACCAAGTATCTCCCTTGTAAGGTTTTTCTTTATTCACCAAGCGAACAAGGCTCCTGGCAATGCGCTGCTTGGTATCCGAATCCTTGGTCATATCGAAACGTCCGATCAAGGCATCAGCGGCATCCGGGGTGTGCATGTAGCGCAGGGCCATCAGGGCGCCACTCTGGTTAGGTGTCCCTATGGCGTCGACGCAGGCGGAACTGGCATCCAGGGCAACCAGCGCCTGACGCGCCACGTGTGGAAGAATACTTGCCGAATTGGGAGTTGCATGCGGTCCCTCGGCAATTTGCTTTTTGCCACCGCCGGCAAATTTCTTGATCACCTTATTGCTGACGTAAAAACGAACTCTGCCGCCGCGATGAGTGCTCGCCAAACCGACCTCGCACTTGAAGCGCACTACGTCGGCGGGTAACTTCTTGTAGGAGATCACACTGACTGCATGTGAACCAATACCGAAGGCCATCTGTTTCTTGTCCGAGCGTCCCAATTTGGCACCGGTCGGACTGATCCCGACGCCTGTCTTACCCCAGCCCTGGGAGGCCTTGGACCATTTGAGGTCGGTCAATCTTACGACGGTGCCATCCTTCTTGACCAAGGTGGGATCGAACCATCCACCATGATCATTGCCGTCACCGTTGCCTCCATCACCAATCGTAAGGTAGAGCTCGTTCCAATCCGAAACATCGACATCGAAAGCATGTGCCTTGTTGCCGTCGATCAAAGGGCTTTGATGTATGTCCCGAGGAGCTGAATCCTGCTTGGTGACTACTTCCAACGTCGGCAAAGGATCCACCGTAGGCGGGTTGGAAACAGACAGCAGAGCGGAGGCCGCCGACTTGTCGCCGAGACGTCCCAGAGCGATCGCAGCAGCCACCTGCACACGAGGATCTTTGCTCTTCAGAGCTTTCTTGAAGGGTGCTTGAGGAATGCCATCAACCTGTGTCTTGCGGTCACCCAAGGCGCGCAGCGCATGCTCGGCCACGGCAGGATCGTCGACCAGTTTCAAGAGGTCCTTGTGCGACTTCGTTCCGAGCAACTGCTTCAATGTATAGATTGCAGCCACCCGAGACTTTGGGTCCTGCTTCTTGTCGACGGCAACCGCAAGGANNTCCTTGCCAGCTCCGCCGCGACGCAAAATTTCCTGTTGGGCATGGAGTCGGGTCTTGGCGCTGGGAGTGGAAAGCAAATTAGCTAAATCGACCGGGTTGCGCTTTCGCAGATCGGGAAATGCCTGGTATTTCCATCCTTTGGGGACAACGCGAGCAACGTACCCACCGGTGCCTCCCTTGAAACCGGAATTGCTCCAACTACCGATGAAGAGACGACCGGAACCATCGCAATCCACGTCGGTTATCCGTCCGCACTTGATGAAGTTTTCCTGTTCCTGCGTAAAGCTCGGACCATCTGGCTTAATGCGATGAATGAACAACTGGCCACGGCCCCAGTCGCACATCATGGGAACGTCATTGTACTTCTCAGGCCAACCCGGCTCGTCAAAGAACATGGCGCCCGTGCCGGATCCACCGCCCACGTCAACGAGAGCAGGAATAATCTCGCTGGTGTAGCGCTTAAAGAGCTTGGGGTACCCATACTGCCCCGTCTGAATCTCGTGAATGAAGCGCATGTTCCAACCACCGCCATCGTTTGTGTTGCCGCGGGTGTACATGTTCATGAAGGGATCGATCGCGACGTCGTAGATGTTGCGTAAACCATCGGCATAAGTCTCGAGTTCCGTACCGTCGGGCCGCACGCGTATAACGCCGCCGCCATACATGGTCAATTTGGTGCCATCGGTGCCCTCGGCATCGACAAAACCGAAATCACCGATTGCGACGTAGATCCAGCCATCGATTCCCATGCGTATNCCGTTGGTCGTATGATCCACNCCNCGNGCCTGNTTAAATTTNCGGGTACTGATCTCCTTGACCAAATGNTTCGGCGGACCATCCGCCNNGCCATCNCCATCCTTGTCTTCGAGNACGGANAGAAACATNCCNTCGAACNGGGTNCCNTGNCCCCANTTGGTATGNAGNACNTANANNTTGTCGCCNACNGGCACGATGCCGCGAGGGTTGTCTATCAATGCATACTCGGTTCGGTAATCGGAAATTCCATCATGATCCTCGTCCACCAAACGAATAATTCTACCCTTGCCTCCTCCCTTGCCAAGCGAGCCAATTTGATCAATGCCCGCAAAGACTTCTCCGGTCGGGGCAACGCCAATGCAAGCCACACATGGTGTCACTGTGTTTGGTGAGAAAAGGGTCGACTCCAATTCTTCGGGAACGATCACCGGGGAAGCCGGGTTCGTCTTAGGACCAGCGGAAAGCTCATTTGGCTCTTTCTTCGAAACAAAGAGAATGCCATGCATGAGAAATCCATGACCAGGGAAGGTGCATACGTAAGGATACTTGCCTTCCTTAAGAGGAGCCTTGAAACGGATCGTCGATTTATTTTTAGGCATGACCACGGGCGTGGCGGCGAGCACTTTATTGGAATCCGGAACATAATGAACCTCCGGACCCTTTGCTCCCAAAGAGATGGCAGCCTCGACTATCTCCATGCGGGCGCCTGGCTGGACGAGTACGAAATTGTGCATCATCATGTCCGAGTTGTCAAAAGTCAGCTCTACATCCTCGCCGGGCTGCACATGGAGGAAATTGGGATCGAAATGCAATCCCGGCTTGACCCCGAGGGTGACTTTCCTGGCTTCGGCCAAGGTGGCAAAGAACAACGAAAGCAAGAAAGTGCTGATAAAAACAACTGGTTTACGGAAGTTCAGATTCATGATTCGGAACATTCCGATAATTGAACAAAAGACAAACTTGAATAGAGAGCCCAATTGAAAATATTTTTCAGCTTCGCACTTATCGAATCTATCATCAAACCAAAGGATTGAATAAGAGCAACTTGGTGAAGACAACCTATGTAGAAAGGGCTTTGAAATAAATTCCCTCGGGCCACAATGTTTTCCGGAAGGTTAGTAATGATACTGGTTTCAAGCCCTAATTGATCGACTGATCGCCGTCGGGATTTTGGGTGGTGATGCTTTGGTAGTATCTACCGCAGGCCGTGAGGTTTCCATTCCGATCAAAAAGGGAGGAGGTATGGCCGGCGGCCTGGTTGGGCTCGAAGGAATACCAAGCATATCCAGCCACCCAATCCCGTCGCTCCAACCATGGAAGCACTTCCTTCATGAAGGCCAAAACCATATGTGGTTTGTGCCTGTTCTGGGCCAATGTCTTGGCTTCCCAATCGGCGGGGGCGAACTCGGTGATCAATATTGGACGTTTACCGTATTTTTCGTAAATCCTGCGCATCTTGGCCTTGAAGTGTTCCACGTGGGTGCCGCCATACCAATGCACCCCGGTGTAATCGATGCGGTAACCAAGGCGGTCTGCCTCGGTCATGAAGTCACGCATCCAAGTGCCGCGGACTCCTTGCACGCTGTCGTCGTCGATACCCTCGGGATTGGCGCAAGCAGGGCTGCACAAAGGGACCTTCAGGGTCTCCAGAATGGGCCAATACTTCAGGGCCGCCTTGTAGGACATGTTGGCTTGTTCCGGTTTGTCGGGCTCATTGAAACCAAAGAAGCGCTTCACCTTGCCCGACCTGATGTGCGGCACGACGCTTTTCTGCAGTCCCTTGCGCAAACCATCGGTAGACCAAGCGCCCCACGCCATGGGGACAAACTCGATCTTGGAAGATTGACCGGCGACTTGGTCCCAGCCCCAGGAATAATTCCAATAGGGATTGAGGATTTTCACCTTGGGCAAGTTTTCCTTGGCTGACCCGGGCTTTCCCGTAGCCCGCATGGTGAAGCAAATTCCTTTCTTGCCGGGAAGCTTCAATTGGGCATCGGTGAAATGGCGCTTGGCCACTTTCATGGGAGCGGACGCTTTCCGGAGGGAGACAAGATTCTTGCGGGCCGATTCGGCCGGTTTCCAAAACCAGCCCTTGGGATCCCAGACCTGGGCGTATTGATAATCTCTCAAGAGCAGCTCATAGGTGGCGATGGCCCCCTTGACGTCCCCTTTCTTACGTTGGGCATCACCCTTCAACAAGAGACAAGTACCAACTTCGTTCAAGTTAGCGTATTTCCTGGCATCCTTGGCCGGGGCATAGCCCTTGAGGCGCCGATTAGTTTGGCGGGCCTGGGCGCCCCAAGTGCGAATGGCGTGGTCGGCATGAGCGATGGCGCCGTTCCAGTCCTTGCGACCCAAGGCGTTCCATGCCTTGGCCGTGACTTGATATGCATCCTCTGCGAAAACACCCTGCCCGATGGACAGAAGGAAAATGAAAAGAAGTAAATTTTGGGCGGTTTTCATAACTGTAACACCGACTAAAAGCGGTATCCTTTTTCTTTTTCGTATGATCTTAATGCCTGCACCTCATTGGCGGCCCGAATCCGGTAGGATTGAATGAACCGTTCAAGAGCCTTGGGCTGGTTTCTATGCTGGAAAGATTCGAGTGCGGGATCACGGTACTGAACCATCCACTCACGAAGCTTCGATTGAAGCATCTTCAAAAGTTTTTTATCTTCTTCGGTCAAGCGCTTATTGTCTGGGGTTGCTGTAAATAAATTGACGAGACAGTTCGGGTCTTTCCGCAAGTCGTAAAACTCTTCGACCACACGCAATTCAAGATGCTTGATCCAGGCCGCAAGGGCGGGATCTTTCAGGGAACCCTTTTTCATGGCTTGGTAGGCTCCACCGCCGAGGCGCCCAAAACGACGCTTGCCGTTCGACCACGGATTGAAAACGTAAGCGTATTCTCTGGTGATCACGGACCGCATAGGGAGGGCGTCCCCACCATGGATGTGGTGAAACTGGGCGAAGACTGCATCACGACCATCCTGTTTTTCACCTCGCAGAAGAGGAAGAAAAGAGCGCCCATCGGACTTGGACGGGGGCAAGCCCAACGCCTCGAGGATTGTCGGTTGCAAATCGACCGTTGAAACCATGTGGGTCTTGTCGAGGGCACCCGCCTTCACCTTGCCGGGCCAGCGGATAACCCAAGGCGAACGCACGCTGTCAGGATAGCAATTGAACTTGGCGCCGGGAAAAGGCATGCCGTGATCGGCCATGAAAAGAACCAGAGTGTCGTCAACCAAGGAGGCTTTTTTCAATTCATCAAGGACCACCCCCACCATGTCATCGAGGCGGCGGACAGAGGTACAGTAGGCGGCAAAGTCCTGGCGAACGCCGGGCAAATCGGGCAGCAGACCGGGCAACTGCACCTCATCAGCCTTGAAAGTACGGGAAGATTGCACCCGCTCCTCGAACTTCCGTGTGGCCTTGCCGCCACCAAAAGGGCGATGCGGATCGTGTGAACTGGCCATCAGGAAAAGGGGTTGTCTCGCGGTTTTTGCCATGGCGAAAAACTTGGCTGAAAACTCTTTGTAAGTTTCCGGGTCTCGACCCCAAAGGTTTTCATCCCCTGTGCCCGGCCAGCGATAGGCCACGGACCATCGAAAAAGTTCCTCTTGGCTCAAGGGTTTGCCAACTGTGCCGCAGAGGTACCCAGCTTCATTCAGCAACGCCGGCAAGGTGGGCGTGCCCGGATGAATGCGCTGAAAGCCTTCGGCCCCGTTTTTATGAGGATAAAGGCCGGTGAGCATGACACTGCGCGACGGGGTGCATATGGAAACGTTTACATAGGCATGCCAAAAGCGCATTCCCTGGGATGCCAACTTGTCGATGTTGGGCGTGATGTCTGGAGCGGCCCCACCGAAACAACCCGGTGAGTCCCAATTCATGTCATCGGCGACTATCAACAAAACGTTGGGTCGCTTGACGGGAGCGGCAAGCTGGGCCTGAACCTGGCCAACCGAAAGAGCCCAGAAGAAGAGGACGAACAATCGTTTCTTCACGATGAAGCGGCTTTGGGAAATAGACCTACTTCAGCACCTTCAAGTGGATGTCCTTGAAATGGACGAACATGCCAGGGTCGTGCAACTGAAACTGAATCATGCCCCGCTTGAGGCGTTTGTCTTGGGGCAAATGTTCGGTAAACTCGGAGGCCGGCTTGCCGTTGATGGAAAACTTGAACTGGTTGCCCTTAACCAGCACATGAACCTCGTTCCATCCATTCTTGTTGATGTCATCCTTGGTCACGGCTCCCTTTATCTTGGTCAAGGTGGGTTTGTCGTTTTGATCGATCACCAACCGTTCGCCCCGGAAACAGCGATGCTCCCTGCGTCCGGGCGTATGGAAATCCCATGCCCCAAGAACCTGCGGGCCAATGCCGAGATGACCGATGTCTGCATGATAACTTTGGAAACCGCGTTTCCCCGTCGGATCGACGATGGCTCGAATGCTCACTCCACTGTTTCCCTTGCCGGGAAAGCGATAGGCAAATTTCAATTCGAGATCGGCCACTTCCTTGTTTCGGTACACAATGTAACTGCGGGCCTTGGCCCCGTTGCCGACGATCATNCCNTCCTCGACCGTCCAAGCAGGGGCTGTCTTGGCCGGCATAGCTTCCCAACCATCGAGTGTTTTTCCGTCGAAAATCTTGACGAATTCCTTGTCGGTCTTGGCGAAAGTAAACTGGGTGGCAAAAAGGAGGGTGAAGGTGAATGGAATAATTCGGGTGCGCATGACGTTTGGTTTTANCTGGGGATGAGTGCGGAAAGCGGGCCGTTCAGGCCAAAATGCCTTGCACGGGATAAGCGTCCTCCACCCCGGTGAGGCGTTGCTGGAGGCCTTGATGGGGAAAAGTGAAGCGGTGGTTGTCGATGCCGAGGCAATGGAAGATGGTGGCATTGATCTCGTTGAGGTGGACGGGATTCTCGGTGATGTTGTAACTGAAATCATCGGTTTCACCATAGGTTGTTCCCGCCTTCACGCCTCCGCCAGCCATCCACATGCAAAAGTTGCGGGGATGATGGTCTCTTCCGTAATTTTCCCGGGAAAGTTTGCCTTGGCAATATACGGTGCGGCCAAACTCTCCCCCGAAGGCGACCAAGGTGTCTTCAAGGAGGCCGCGTTGCTTGAGGTCCTTGACGAGGGCCGCTGTCGGTTGGTCGACGTCCATGCATTGGCCCTTGATCAACTTGGGCAAATTGCCGTGTTGGTCCCAACCGCGGTGCAAAATTTGTACGGTCCGCACGCCGCGCTCGATCAAGCGACGCGTAAGGATTGCGGAATGAGCATAGGTTCCAGGTTTCTGCACGTTGGGCCCGTACATTTCCAAGGTGGCTTTGCTTTCGGACCCCAAGTCGGTCAACTCAGGCACACTGCTCTGCATGCGAAAGGCCATTTCATACTGGGAGATTCGTGTCTGGGTCTCNGGGTCACCAAAGCGGTCGAAGGTCTTGCGGTTAAGTTTGCCTAAAGCGTCGAGCATGGCCCGGCGGTCTCCCGGGTTGACACCTGGGGGGTTTTTGACGAAGAGCACGGGATCGCCGGTGCCGCGAAGAGCCACCCCATCATATTTGGAAGGCAGAAATCCACTGCTCCACATGCGGGTAAAGAGAGCCTGAGCCTGGCTGTCCTTCGGAAACGTCGGGGTGAACACGACGAAGGCGGGCAAATCCTGACTCTCACTGCCGAGCCCATAACTGAGCCAAGAACCGAGGCTGGGTTTGCCGGGCACCTCACTGCCGGTCATAACGAAGGTACAGGCGGGGTCATGGTTGATGGCATCGGTGTGGACCGACTTGATCATGGTGATGTCATCTGCGATGCCTTTCATGTGAGGCACCAGTTCGCTCATCAGGATACCGGACTGACCGCAAGGTTCGAAAGCGAACTTGCTGGGAGCAACGGGGAAACGAGCCTGCCCGCTGGTCATGGTCGTAATGCGCTGATTGTTGCGCACCGAGGCGGGCAATTCCTGGTCAAAGAACCTATCCATCTCGGGCTTGTAGTCAAAGAGGTCCATCTGGGCGGGGGCCCCGTTCATGTGCAAGTAAATCAAGTTCTTCGCCTTGGGCGNGAAATGCGGAAACCCGGGAAGAGAAGGATGCACGCCACCTGTGGAAGAACTCTTGGCTGACAAGGCGCGTTGACCAAGTAATTGGGCAAGGGCGACTCCTCCCACCTTGAGGCCAGCCCCCTCGAAGAACTGGCGGCGGGTTTGCAATTGATGATATTCGGCAGCTGGGTTCATTACGGCGCTAGTTCTTGTTCACTACTTCATCCAAATTGAGCAGGAGGTTGGCCACAAGGGTCCAAGACGCGAGCTCGTTGGGCGCAATTTCCTTGTCCGCAACGCTTTCCCCATAGCTGATAAGTTTCCGGGCGTCCTCCAAGTCTAGGGAATAGCGTTTCCTGTGGACGTCGAGGAGGTCNAGCACAACCTGGGTTTCCTCCGCCAAGGCCCGCCGGGAAGTCACGGTCCGCCAAGCCCACTGGATGCGTTGCTGGTCCTTGGCTCCACCTTCCTTGAGGATCCGCTGGGCGAGATTGCGGGCGGCCTCCACGTGTTGGACGTCATTCATCAATTGAAGAGCCTGCATGGGGGTGTTGCTGCGCCCACGGGCGGCGCAGCTCTGCTCGCGGTTGGGGGCATCGAAACTAGCCATGAAAGGTGCTGGGGCCGTGCGCTTGAGAAAGGTGTATAGGCTACGCCGATAGAGGTCGTCCCCCTTGCCTTGCTTGTAGTAACGCGTATTGCTGCGTCCGAAACCAACGGGTTCCCATATATTAGGTGGTTGATAGGGCATGACGCCCCTGCCACCGACGGTGGGAACGAGCAATCCACTAAGGCTCAATGCCTGGTCACGAATGATTTCGGCGTCCAGACGGTGGCGCGGCCCACGCACAAGGAGACGATTGTCGGGATCCTTCTCGAGCAAGGCGGGTGTCACTTGCGTGCTTTGACGATAGGCGTGACTAGTGAGGATGCGCTTCACGAAACGTTGCACGTTCCAGTCGTCCTCGATGAAGCGGAGGGCGAGCCAGTCGAGAAGTTCCGGATGACTTGGCAATTCGCCCTGGGTGCCGAAGTCGGCGCTGGTGCGGACCAAGCCAGTGCCGAAAAATTGTTGCCATATGCGGTTGACGGCCACCCGGGCGGTGAGGGGATGATCGTCGCGCACCAACCAGTTGGCGAGGTCCAGGCGGTTGTAATCGCGATCCGTGGGCTTGGGCGGCAAGGCAGGCAGAAAAGCAGGCACTCCTCGCGAAACCTTTTCGCCGGGATTGTCGTACTGGCCGCGGATCATGACGTAGCTTTGCCTGGCCTTCGGCAAGTCAGCCATGACGAAGGTGATGGCTGTGTTCTTTTTGACGTCGTCCTTCTTTCGCTCGAGGTTAGCTTTCTCACGGTTCAAGGGGCCCAGAACCTCACTGGCCCCCGCATAAACGTTGGTCAACCAATGACGGCGCAACTGCCTCTCCTGGGCGGCATTCCATTTCGACGGCGCCCTCCCCTTGAAGCGCTTGCGCAGGTCGTCCGTCAGGTCCTTGTTGCGGACTCCTTCCGCTTGCCCTTTCCACGCTTTCCAAGAGAGGGTTGGGTCCTTGGCCGGATTGGTGGTCGACTCGATGCCGAAGTGGTCCCATCCCATCTTGCCTGAAAATTGGGTGAAGGCATAGCCGGTCACCTTGTGCCCGGGCCTGAGACCTACTTTTGCAGCGGGAAACTCGAGACGCACCCACTTCCCCTTTTCGGGTAACTGGCCCATGTCTACGCGCTCATGAGTATTCACCTTGCCCCAGCCAATCTTGTCGTGAGCACCCCAGACAACCCGGTGCCTCCAGCCGCCAACGTAGAATTGCACCATGATGGCTTCCGGTGGATTTTCCGGATCCAAGTAGCAATGGACGAAGAACTTTCCGTCCTTTGGAATGGCAAAGGGAGAGCCTTCCGAGAAAACGTCTTGCCCGGTGGCGTTCTTGGCCGTTCGGGTGATGGCCCGCTTCCCGCTGAAGACCGGTCCCTCTTTCTTGGTGACGAACTTGCGGGCTCCGCCCACCGCTTGCAGTTTACCCTTGGGAAAATCATCTTCGAACCACAGGGTTTCCTTGCGTTTCGGCTTAGGCAAGGGATCGAGCGAGGCGGGATCCTGATACTTGACATTGGCCACCTCGGCAGCGATCCGCTTGTCGACCTTGGCGATCTCGGCATCGAGGGAGGCAAGGCGCTTGTCGTCACCGGGTCGGGGAACTCGCAGGATGGGAGGCGTGTCCTTTTTGTTGCCGTCCATGGCGGGATCAGCGGCACTGTGGAAAAAAGAGTAAAGGGAGTAGTATTCCTTGGTCGAGAGGGGGTCGAACTTGTGGTCGTGACAGACGGCGCATCCAGCGGTCAACCCCATCCAGACCTCCACCGCGGTCGAGGTGCGATCGACCGCATAACGGTAGATCCATTCCTCCTTGATGCTGCCCCCCTCGCCAGTGGTTACGTTGCAGCGGTTGAATCCCGAAGCAATACGTTGGTCGATGGTCGGCTTGGGCAAGAGATCGCCGGCCAATTGCCAGCGAGTGAACTCATCGAATGGCAAGTTCTGGTTAAAGGCCCGTACGACCCAGTCGCGGTAGGGCCACATGGAGCGTTCGTTGTCGAGGTGGAGACCATGAGTGTCGGCGTAGCGGGCGAGATCCAGCCAATAGCGGGCCATGTGCTCGCCATAGGTTTCACGGCCCATGAGCTCGGCGATTAGCTTGTCCCATGCCTGAGTTGACTTGTCCGCGAGGAAAGCATCCACCTCGGCAGGCGTCGGCGGCAGCCCGGTCAGGTCGAGATAGAGCCGCCGCACCAAGATTTCCGGCTGGGCGATTTCAGCGGGCTTCAGCCCTTCCTTTAGCAGACGGTCCTGCAGAAAGGCATCGATCGGATTTGCAGTTCCGGACACTTGAGGAACCCTCTGCTTTTGCGGTGCCGCGAAAGACCAGTGGCCTTCATATTCTGCGCCTTGTTCGATCCAGCGCTTGAGCACCTCCTTGTCCTCAACGGTCAATTCCTTGTGGGACTTAGGCGGAGGCATGACCTCGTCCTTGTCCTTCGAGATGATCCTTGCCCAAGCTTCGCTCTTTGCCAAGTCGCCGGGCACGATGGCCCGGACACCATCGCGGTCGGCCAAGGCCCCTGCCCTTTCGTCCAGTCGCAACTTCGCCTTGCGATGCTTGGCGTCCTGACCATGGCAACCAAAGCAATTATCCGACAGAATGGGCCTTACGTCGCGGTTGAACCGAATGCCGTCATCCGCCGCGAGGGAGCATGAGAAACCAAGAAACAAAAATGGCAGTAAAAATCTCATGGNTAAANTTGCAGGGAAAACAAATACAAGGATGGCAGGATGANAGGGACAAGACTCAAAAGAAATTACTTGGAACTTTCCGATGGCCGATGCGAGGGAATCTGGGCCTTGAAGTCACCCAAGCTATGCCAATAAATACGTTTGTTCAAATCAACTTCGGCAATCGCCACCGAGCCCCATTCCTTTGCTTGTGCGAGAGGTTTGCCATCATGACCGTAAATGGCGGACAGCATCCAATTCGCCGACGCATCCGTATAGGTNCTNCTGACTAAATAGACGTGATTTTCACAAGCGCGTGCCGCTCCAAAGAGAGGATTGCAACCCCACACGGGCCAAGCAATGACCTCCGCGCCTTTGTTGCTCAACCTGCGGGCAACCTCGGGGAAAAAGCCATCGTAACAGACCATCATGCCCACTTTGCCGAAACGAGTTTGGAAGACGGGATAGGAATTACCGGGAGCCAGGCCGGCTTCGATCTCACTGCGGGGCAGACAAACCTTGCGGTATTTACCTATCAGATTGCCTTTCGGCCCAAGGAGCACCGCCACGTTGTAGAGCATGTTTTTATCCCGCTCCACCAAGCCAGCGACAACGTAAAGATCATGCTTTGCCGCCANNNGNCCAAAAAATTNGGTGGATGGTCCNGGCACCGGTTCGGCGCATTCGGCAAAGGTTCGGCCACTTTTGTAAAAGGTNAGGGTTTCCGGNANGACNACGAGNTCGGCCTTGCGGGCTGCAGCCTTGGCGACGAGAGGGGCAAACAACAAGACGTTTCTCGGCATTGGTNNTTCCCTCGCTGGGACGGTANTGCACNGTTGCCAAACGAACGATTCGNGGAACGGGAGCAGCAACGGGCATCAAGGAGACGTCTTTCCATTNCACNNGTCCACCNGAGGCCCAGCGNANACACAATTCAACCTTGGCCTGCATGGCGGACTCGGGAACTTTAAACACTTCGTTGACGATCTCCCAACCGGATTTGTCCAACTCCTTGACACGGGGAAACTCGGGTTCAGCCTTGGGAGGGCCTACCAAAGGACGGGACGAAGGTTCGGGAGCATCGCGCAAAACCTTCTTTCCCTTGGCATCCAACCAAGTCAATCGCTCGACAATTTGCCGTCTTGGTGTTGCGACGTTCGCCGCCTTGCGACGCGCTGTAAATTCGTAATGCCCTCCCCCTTGGACGGGAATCAGATTCTGCCAGTGACCTGTAGCTCCCTTTCGTCCTACGGCATCAATCGTAAGGACGTTGCCTTCCATTTTGAAAACAGGGCGAATCTCCTCACGAGGTGAATGGGGTTCCCACCCCATTGCCGTGAGGGGCAGAGCAAGGCTAAGCGTAAGTATTCGAAGATTCATGACTGGGAAGCAGAATTACACCGAGGCAGCTGAAAATCAACGGACAAGAAAGGGGGGAAATGGGATTCAAAAGGAAAGCATCATTCAATTCTTCCAGACATGGGATCCCTCGACCAATTCCTTGTAATGGACTTCTAGCCGTTTCTTTAGTTCGGCCAATTTGGAGGGATTGGCTTTCCCCAAGTCCTCTCTTTCGCCAATGTCCTTGGATAAATCAAACACCTGGAAGTCGGACAAAGTGGCTCCCTTGATTTGGGCCTCGTTGCGACCATCCACTTTGTTTAGCTTTCCGATATTCAATTTCGCCAACACTTTCCAATTGCCGTCGCGCATGGCGACCCGGCGCTTGTTGAGGGCATTGTAATAGACCCAGACCAAGGGCTTTGTTCGAGCAATCGGTTTGTTGTCCAAAGCGGGGAGGAAACTTGTACCGTCGAGAGCCAGATCTTGCGGTGGTTTGGTTCCCGCCAACTCGCAGAAAGTGGGCAAAAAATCCAAAGCCGAAACAGGGTGTTTGATCACTTGGCCGGCTTTTATCCGGGAGGGCCAACGCATGATGCCTGCAACCCGGAACCCCGCCTCGGTGGTCCACAATTTCATTCCCCGCAATGGAGTTGGGACACCATAGGACCTGCCTGATCTGGGGCCGTAGCGCAGGAGGGTTTCGGGACCGTTGTCGGAGGTGAACACGACAAGGGTGTCTTCATCGACCTTCATGTCCTTGAGAGCCTTCATCAATTTGCCGACCGCCGCGTCCAAGTTGGTGACGTTGGCAAAGTACTGGGCCTGATTGTGGTTCTTGGCCACCCCGTCGTATTGGGCGACCATCTTCTTCGGTGAGGCCACCGGTTCGTGAGGCTCGTGGAAGGCGACGTACATGAAGAAGGGTTGTTCGGCATCCTTTGCCCGTTGTTTCTGCAACCAAGCCAAGGCCTCATCCATCACCAACTGGCAACTGAACCCTTTCATCGGACCGACCGCCTTGCCGTTGCGGACGAAGTTGCGGGGATTCTCGTGGGATGGGCTGGCATTGTTCTGGGTCGCGAACCAATGATCGAACCCGGCCGCATCGGGCTGAGGTTGCTGAGGAGAATTAAACTTTCCGTTGCAATGCCATTTGCCCGACATGCAAGTGGCGTACCCGGCCTTCTTCAAGAGCTGGGGAATGGTAACCTCGGATGCCCGCATGTGAACGGACCGTCCGCCCGGTATCCAGTCGTAGACACCGGCCCGGTTCGGACTGCGCCCGGTCAGTAGGCCGACCCGCGAGGGCGAGCAAACCGGAGCAGTGGAATAAAAGTCGGTGAACCGAATGCCTTCCTTGGCCATTTGGTCGAGGTAAGGCGTCTTGATCTTCGGGTGCCCGTAGCAGGCAAGATCGCCATAGCCGAGGTCATCGCATAGAACGACTACCAGATTGGGCCTCTTCCCCTCCTTGGCATGGAGAGGCAAACATGCGAGCATGGCACCGAACAAAGTGACTAGGGAAAAGCGCATTGGGATTTTCATGGGGGAAGGGAAAAGAGATCTATCTGAGGATCGCCATTGTTCGATTTAAAGTTACTGCAAGCAAGGGTGATATTGAGAAAACCAAGCAATAATGAAAGTTGCATCGCCCCTGACCCATCAATTCCCTCTTGGCTTTTTTCTGTAACCCATAGGCTTTTTCAGCTGTTATTCATTAAGCGTAATGGAACTATCTGAAGAATTCATACTGGAATTGACCGAAGCCCAACAGCGGCTTTTCGGGTTTTTGTTCAAGCGATTGGCCGATCGCGAACAAGCTCGTGAAGTATTACAGCGAACCAATTTGGTTCTTTGCCGGAAGGCAGACAACTTCGAGTTAGGAACTAATTTCAAGGCCTGGTCGATGACCGTGGCCAACTACGAGGTAATGGCCTACCGGAAAACTCAGGCGCGCGAGCGCTTGGTATTCACCGACGAAGTGTATGCCATGATCGGTCCGGAGGATGACGAAAAATCCCCCGATCAATCGGATCGGCTGGTTCACTTGAGTCATTGCCTGCAAGGCATGTCATCGAAAAACCGTGCGCTTCTCGATTGGCGATACCAAGGAGAACGCACCTTGGAGAAAATCGCCGAGGAAATCGGAAGCACGATTGGTGCCGTGAAGGTGAAACTGCATCGCCTGCGCCGGCAATTGCTGGGATGCATCCAAAACAGCATGCAAGAGGATGGAATATGAGCGAAAAAGAAAAGTTATGGATAGAGGAACTGGATGCCTTGCTCGGCAAACTGGTGGACGATCGTCTCTCGGTTGAGGACAAGGCGCGGTTGAATGACATCCTGCAGGCCGAACCCGAGGCCCAGGAGTTTTATCATGAGTACCTCGACCTTCATGGAGCCTTGGAGGAACGTTTGGGCATTCCCGACTTCTCCGATCTCAACGCTTTAATCGATCCCGACGCCAAGGCCCAGCCCAACCCTGTCTCCATTCCTTTTGGAGGATGGGTATGGGCGATAGCGGCCGCGGTGGCGATTGGGATCTTCATCCACTTTTCCGGACAACAGCCGGAAGCAGAGCCAGAACAATCCATCGCGCAAATCACGAGACTTAGCGGCCCGTTGCTTTGGACGGGTGATGGAGGCCAAGTGAATCGCAACTTGCAAGCAGGCTCCAAACTGTTCGGCGGAACCATCGAGGGCATGGGGCCCGATGCTTGGTTCGAACTGGAGTTCAATGATGGCTCGCAAGTCGTGATCGCAGGCAACTCCATGCTGACTATTTCCGATCTCGGACAAAAGGAGTTGCGTCTCAGGGAGGGAAGTTTCTCTGCCAACGTCATGCCGCAACCCGAAGGCAAACCGATGCTCGTTCGCACCCGCTCCGCCTTGTTTGAAGTCATGGGCACGCGTTTCAGCGTGGATGCCGAGCTATCCTCCTCCACGCTCACCGTAAATGAAGGCAAGGTGCGGGCCACGAGGCTCAGTGACGGCAGCACCGTCGAAGTGTCCGCCAAGCACCGGGTAGTTGCTGCAGTGGGCCGCGTATTGGTACCGGAACACATGCCGGAGTCAGTGACCCTTTGGCAGAGCCACTTGGAAAAAGGAAAAAAACGCAATCATGGTGAATGGTCGCCGGCCAACGCATCCGAGCCAGCTCACCTGAAAACCGTGCCCTATACCTTGCCCGCCAAGGATCACCAACGGCAAAGAACCATTCACACCTTGGGTATGCCGGTTTCCAGCGGCGACCATCCCCCGGTGATCTTGCAACCTGAAAGCAAAGTTCGCGTTAGAGGCAGGATCGCTTCCAGTCACCGTATTTGGTTTGGTATGACTCTAAGTCGTGAAAACGGCGATTTTGCCGGCCGTTTCCAGACCATACTTCCCGCCGAACGGTTCAAGGATGGAGAACCTTTCGAGGTCGTCTTGAACCTGAACGAATATCGTCTGGATCCCTCCCTTTCCCAATGGGCTGAGTCTTTGCCCAAGGCCCCCTACGGATTGATCGTCAAGAGCGTCTGGTGCCACACGCTGTGGGATCCGGCCGGTCTACAGGTTTCCGAAATCGCGCTGACGACACCAAGCGAACAATGAAGCGACTTCCGAACCTTTCTCCGAGAACAGGGAGCAGAAACGCATTGTCATTGGCTATCTGCCTAGGCTGCCTTGCGGGAGCCGTGACCTCGGGGTTTGGGCAAACCAAACCCAATCCAACCAGTATCGAGGAGAAGACGAAGATTCATCGTCTGGCGACCACCAATCGGGCAATCTATGATGCCTTCGTATACCTGAACCGCATACCGGAAAAAGCGGAGGAAGACGAAACGCCCGAGGATTTCGCGGGGCGCATCTTTGGACGTCTGGCCAACCAGGAGGGACGCATCCTGATAAAGTTGCCAGAGGGAATGGACCGCCAAGCCTATCTCGGCTACAAGATCTTTCTGGAATCGGAAGGAACCGCCAAGATGGGCAACTGCATCGCCTGTCACGCCCCACCCGACTTCACGGACCTGAAGGAACACGTAAGTTCGCAAAACGGTTCCAAGAAACCAACCCCGTCCCTGCGCAACCTGGCCAAACGAAAAGTCAACGTTCGCAAAGTGCTCATGGCCAAGATGGCCGCCAGTGAAAGGAAGCGGGCGGGCAAGGCCGAGAAAATCGACGAGGCCTATGGCAAGATGCGCCTCAACAAAGGAGACCTCGCTGAGCTGGTGGCTTTCCTGAACCTGCTCAACGACGTGCCGGAAAAAGACTTTCGAAACCTCATCCTAAACGCCAAGATTCTGGATACGTCCGAAGATATCGAATGAACAGATAACGATACCTATGAAAGCCATCTTCACACTTCTAACCCTCGCGGCTTGCGCCAACTGGGCCCATGCAAAAACCATAACCGGCAAAGTGACCGACTCATCTGGCAAAGCGATGGGAGGGGTCATGGTATCGGCCTATGATGCCGAACGCCGCCAAAGCACCTCCGTGTTCAGCCAAGAAGACGGCAGCTTTTCCATCGATGGGTTGCGCCAGATCGACTACAAGGTGCGAGCCAGGCTGATGGGTCAGCTCGACGTCTGGGAGGAAGGCGTCCAGGCAGGGGCCAAGGTGGGCATTGAGATGCAGCCCGCCACGGGCAAGAAATTGGAGGAGCAACGCCCCGCCACCAGCGCATTCGGCATGCTCAAGTTCGATGACCTGCGAGCCAAGTTGAACTTCAAGATGATGTGCAGCTACTGCCACCAGATCGGCACGGTGCCCTTTCGCACCCCGGAAGAACCGGTCGATTGGGAAACCATGATCCGACGCATGGACGGATTCGGCGGACTCTACAAGGAAACCCAGAGAACAGTCATCCCGCGCATCATCGAAACCTACAAGGACGACGCGGTGGAACGGTGGCCCACCTTCGAGCCGCCACCTGCCCCCACGGGCTCGGCGGCCAAGGCGAAGATCACGGCATGGGAACTAGGCAAGCGATACGAATCCTCCTACCACGACCTGGAGCTCGGCCCCAAGGGTCGCCTGGCCTACGCGGTAAACATATCGAAGCATTACTTGGTCACCCTGGACACCGAGACGGGCAAACAGGAATACAAGAAATTTCCCCGAGGTTCCTACGGCCCCCACTCGGTCGAGCCGGACAACGAGGGCCACATGTGGTTCACCATGTGCGCCACCGGGCAAATGGCGAAATATGACCTCAACTCCAAGAATTTCGAAATATACTCCAGCGCCGAGGCTCCCGCCCGGCGAGGCTCTTACCCCCACACTTTGCGAATCAACCCGAAAGACCCCGAGGGCTTGATCTGGTACACCGATGCAGGACGGAATTCCGTATTCTGGATTCATCCCAAAACCAAGGAGGTGAAGGAATACCACCTTTTGCGGGCCAACCAGGCAGTCGCCGCGGGCAAGGGAGAATCTAGAGGAATCACGCCCTACGGCTTGGACTATTCGCCGGTCGACGGCATGATATGGTACTCCAAACTGAACGGCAACCGCATCGGGCGGATCGATCCCGCAGCCCCCGACGGCGACGTCAAGGAATGGAACCCTCCCTTCCGCGGGCCGCGTAGGCTGCACGTGGCGCCGGACGGCATCGTATGGGTGCCGGGTTTCGGCTCGGGAGTGTTTGGTAAATTCGATCCGAAGACCGAGGAATGGACGGTCTACGACTTGCCGGACAAGGACAACCAAATACCTTATGCCCTGAACGTCGCCCCGAATGGCCTCGTGTGGATCTGTGGAACGGGCAATGACTCGCTCCTCCGCTTCAATCCGAAAACCGAATACTTAGTGGAGTATCGGCTACCCAACCGGGTGAGCTACACCCGCGAAATCGAGTTTGACCCGGAAGGAAACGTTTGGACCAGCACGAGCGGCCCATCGCGCCACATGGAGACCGGCTACGGGGCAGTCATTAAACTCGAGCCGCTCGATTTGAGCGATACCGGCGGAATCAAGCTGAAAGGTTACCTGCCTGACCGCAGCACGCTGACCTACGAGCAAGCCCGCAAAGTGAACTATCAGGGATCGAATGCCAAACTACTGGCCAAAATCGATGAAAACGACTTACCCAAAGCCTACTTGAACGGCAAACACCAGCTCTATGTCGATGCCCGCATGGCAAAGCTAACCAACAAGCAAAAGCACCGCATACACATCCTGTGGCAGGAAAAGCGGAAATCCGATCCCGACATGCCCAATGCCGGCCGTTCCTTCGTCAGGATCATGGAATACGTGGCAGAAAACGAAAAATGAAACTCAACTACGCAATCATTCTGCTTCTTGCATCCCCTTCTCTTTTCGGGGACGAAAACTCAATCTTGGGCGTGGTGCGCCTCGACGGGCCCGCCCCCAAGCGCGCCCCCATTCCGCTCACCCCCGAGAGCCGCAAACTCTACAAGAATCCGCCCTTAAGCGAAGAAGCCATAGTGGGACCCAAGGGAGGGGTGGCCAACGTCTTCGTCTACGTCAAAAAAGGGCTAGCCGCTGGCAAAACCTATGCAAGCCCTGAAAAGGCAGGGCTCCTAGATCAGCAAAAATCCATGTTTCGCCCCCGTGTGCAGGGCGTGCTTGTGGGACAGGACTTTCTGATGCGCAACAGTGATCCGGTCATTCACAACGTGCGCTCGCTGTCGGAGGAAAACAGGCCCTTCAACATCGGCCAACCCGCCAAGAGCCCCGACCGCAAAAAGGTCTTCAAGGAAAGCGAAGGCCCGATCGAGATGCGTTGCGATTTTCATCCTTGGATGCGAGCCTACCTATTCGTCATGGAACATCCCTTTTATGCAGTGACCGGAGAGGACGGGCACTTCGAGATCAAGAATTTGCCGGATGGCGTCTATACCTTGGCCATTTGGCACGAAACCTTTGGCCAACAGGAAAAGGAAATCACTGTGCGGAGCAATCCACTCAAGGGCCTTGCCTTTACCTACAATTCCAAGGAATAATAGAAGGCTAACAGTTAAAGGGCCCGCCATTATGATCATACGAATCGCAAAAACCTTTCGCAAAGGTTACCTTCATCTTTTTCTTGGAATGCTCCTGGGCCTGATGGGGTTTCTCGTCTACAGCGCGGCCCAGGATCGAACGAAAGCGCGACCCACGGCACGGGTTGGAGCAAAAGGTCCAGTTAAGATCGGTCATCCTTCGTTCCTCAGCCCGCATGCCTCGCCGATCGCCATGAATGGAGACCTCGTATTCGTTGCCAACACCCCTTCGGACACAGTGGACGTGATCGACGCAAGGACGCGCAGGATCATTGCCCGCGTCGACGTGGGCATCGACCCGGTAAGCATTGCCGTTCGACCGGACGGCAAAGAGGTTTGGGTCTCCAATCACGTATCGGACTCGGTCAGTGTCATCGACGCGGATGCCAAAAGTCCTGCTTACCTGCAAGTGATTGCCACGGTGCAGGACTTCGATCTCCGATCCAAGGCCACTCGCTTCGACGAGCCCATGGGGATCGCCTTTGCCAGCAACGACAAGGCCTACGTCGCCCTTTCCTCGGAAAACAAGATCGCGGTAATCAACGTCAGGCAAAAGAAAGTAGTGAAGCGTCTCAATATCACCGCCCAGGACCCCCGGGCCATCGTGGTGCGTGGAAACCGGCTCTACGTCATACCCTTCGAGTCGAACAACAAGACCCAATTGTCAGGCGGCAAAAAGATAGACGGCGAACTCGTGACCTTCAATGCCCACGAACATTCCGTCGCCAACAACAACGTACTCTCCATCGGTCACGTCACGGACATCGTGAAGCATCCGCGTGTCCCTGACCGCGACCTCTATGTTTTCGACACCACTACCGACGCACTGGTTGAGACCGTCGACACCTTGGGCACCTTGCTCTATGGACTCGCGGTCGATTCCAAGGGACGTGTCTTCATTGCCCAAACGGATGCCCGCAATGACGTCAACGGGCGGGCCGGAACCAAAAAGCACGGTCTCAAGGAAATGGGCAACCGGGCCTTCCTCAACCAAATCACCAAGATCTCCTTCGAGGGAGGCAAGGCGGGCAAACCGCAGTTCATGAATCTCGAGCCCTTGCCTCCGAATCATCCGCAACCGGACAAGGCCCTAGCTACTCCTTTTGCCATTCAGGTCAGTCGTGATGACTCCACCTTGCTCGTTTCCGCCGCCGGCTCGGACAAAATCTTCACGGTGGATGCTGAAACGGGACAGGTTCTCGGTCGAACCCAAGTAGGTTCCGTGCCCCGCGGTATAGCCTTGCAGCCTGGAACAAGGGGGAAACCTTCTCAGGCCTGGGTCCTGAATGCAGTGGCCAACACAGTCTCGATGGTCGACATCTCCAATCCCGCCAACCTGAAGGTCCAGGCATCCATTGCCCTGCAAGATCCGACCCACCCAGCCTTCAAGCGCGGCCGCATTGCCTTCAACAAAGCGGCTGCGTCCACCTCCAATACTTTCTCCTGCGCCAGCTGTCATCCCGACGGACATACCGACCAATTGCTCTGGGTCCTGAAAACCCCGATTGTCACCGGAGGCAACCAGATCATGCCGCGTTCCACCATGCCGATACGGGGTCTGCGCGACACCGCTCCCTTTCATTGGGATGGTATCCCCGGCGACCCCTACGGTGGTATCAATAGCGCCAGTACTCGCCGCCGCGTGAAGCCTAATAGCAACGTCGATAAACCCGAGTCACAAACACGTCATTTGATTGACGGCGGCCTTGCATCCACCATGGCGATGGTGGGCAAAACGGGGAAAAACGAGGAAGGGAAGGACGGCTTGCTTTCCAAGGCGGAACGCGACGACATGGCGAAATTTCTCCTCGGGGTAACCTACCCGCCAGCTCAGCGGCGCGCCTACGACAACGTATTGTCCGAGAAGGCGACGGAAGGTTTCGAACTCTTTCACATTACGGGCGACGCCGGTGGAACCCCCGGAGCAAATTTCTGCGGCAATTGCCACAGAATGCCTTTCTGGGTAAGCACGAATACGCCGGGTTCAGGCATGGACGCACCCACTTGGCGCGGCGCCTACGACCGCTTCCTGATCCTTCCCCAAGGCAGGTTGAACATCATCGATTTCGACTTCTACCGCCGGGTCGCGGAACAAGGCATTCCCGAGCGCAGCGTTTGGCAATTCTCATGGGGTGGAAGGCGGGCCTTCGATCCCGTCTGGGAAATGGTGCTCGAAGGCAGCACCGGCCATTCCGGTTCCTTTGCCAGACAAGTCACCCTCAACGAATCAACCGTGGACGAACCCTTGACCGGTGATTTGCTGGATGCCTTGGAAACGTCCTGCGGGGAAGGTGGCGTCGTGTTGCAGGGGGAAGGCGTCTTTCTGGCTGAAAACAAAGCCACTCCGGTCAAGGTACAGTTTGATTCCGAAGTCCAGGGAGGGCGATACGTCGAAACGGGGAACGATCGCTCCGTTTTCTCACGGGAAATGCTGGTATCCTTGGCAGCCAAGGGGCAATTCGTCGGCACTTTCACCGGACGGCATGGGGAGCATGGCGATTACGACCATCCGCAACCTGGGATTTGGACCTTGGGACCCATCCAAGAACAGCGGGGAAAACAAAAGTTTCCCATCCTGTCCAATAAAAACAAGACAATGACGGTCAGTGGGAGGCACATCCGCACGGGAGCCGGAATCTTCGTGAACGGACGAAAGGCAGCGGGTAGCATTCGCCTGGAGGAAAACGAGCGGGTGGTGATCGAACTGGAGAACTTGCCCCCAATCGGCATGAACTTCCTGCAGGTGCAAAACCCGGGCGGCTTGTTCAGCAACGACTTCATATTCCACGTCTCGGATAAGAAGGTAAACTCACAACAGTTGCGGGGAAAGATTGAGGTAGCTATTTATACCGGAAATCTTTCCGAACTTAAGCGCCTGGTGGAATCGGGCGCCGACGTGAATGCGCTGACCAAGGACGCCGACCTTCCCCTGAGCTCGGCCGCCTTTCACGGCCGGCTCGAGCACGTTCGGTTTCTTCTCAAAAAGGGAGCCGTCGCGACGGGAAGGAACCGCGATGGCGGCACCCCTTTGCACGTCGCGGCCTTGATGGGAAGATTCGAAATCGCCAAACTCCTTCTGTCCCAGGGGGCAAAGGCAAGCGTTCGAAACAAGAAAGGGGAGTCCTCCATCGATACAGTTTCTGGTGAATGGAACGATGGGATGGCCGGCTTTTACCGCTTTCTCAACGGCCTTACTTCGAACAAGGTCGACCTGCAGGAAATCCGCAAGGCACGCCCGCGCATGCTCAAGCTCCTGAAGGACGGCCCCTAGACCAAGCTCCCCCTATGAACGAATCCGGGCGCAAGCCAAAGAAGCGCTGAGACTTCATCCTTTCTCTGATCAATCAATTTCGATGCAATCTTACCTTACTTTAGCGCGCTTGTAAGAACATGAAGATTAATCCAGTGAAGTTATCCGTGAACAGAAGCTTGGTCGCAATGGGGCTGGCAGTTACTCATGGCCTTACCGTTTTAGGCCAATCTGACCAACTTTCTGACGGACTCCATCCGTCGGTAGCCGAAGGGGACGGGGAAATCCACCTCACCGTCCTCGGTGAACCCAAGGCCAAGCAGGTCTGGTTTGCCTACCCGCGCTGGACGCGCGACCAGTCAGACATCATGTATCAGGCGGGTGGAGCGCTCTACCTGTATGATTTGAAAACCAAAAAGACGAGAAAGGCCTCCGCGGACGGTTCGGCCGATTACCGCTATCCCCATGGGGAAGCGACCCCCAAGTAGCAGATGGTTTCGACCACTCCGTCTATTCTGCGAAGGGCAAAATGCCTGTTTCTCTTAAGCTGTGCATGTCTTTTCCTGCAAGCTGGTGAACGCCCCAACGTTCTGTTCATCGCCGTAGATGATTTGAACGACTGGGTCGGTTGCCTAGGTGGTCATCCGCAAGCCAAGACACCCAATATCGACGCGCTCGCCAAGCGTGGCGTGCTCTTTGAGCAGGCCCATTGCGCCGCTCCGCTCTGCAGCCCGTCGCGCACGGCCGTCATGATGGGACTCCGACCATCGACGACTGGCATCTACGGCAACCTGAACTGGTTTCGCGACATCCCCCAGTACAGGGACTGGGTGACCCTGCCCCAATATTTCAGGAAACACGGATACCTCGCCTGGGGCGGGGGTAAACTGTATCATCAGGCCCATGGCAAGTTTTCCGATGCAGAGGCGTGGGATCACGTCTACTCCACCCGCACCGGCGCCATATTTCCCCCAAAGAGCGAGCGCTACAGGCACGGACTTCGCTCCAAGTTTGAATCCAACCCGATACTCGCCCGCTTGATCGACTGGGGCCCAACCAATCATCCCATCGAGGTCAACCCCGATTGGAAGACAGCCGACGGCGCTGCCCAATTTCTCCAACGGGATCACGACCAACCCTTTTTCCTCGGTTGCGGCATCTATCTGCCGCATCTTCCCTGGTATGCCCCGCAACAGTTCTTCGACCTGCATCCACTCGAATACGTCGTGCTACCGCCCCACAAACCGGATGACTTCGACGACGTCCCCGCCAGTGGCAAACGCATGGGCGAACGTCACGTAAAGCATATCCGGCAGAGCGGCAAATGGAAGGAAGCGGTACAAGCCTGTCTGGCCGCTGGTTCCTTTGCCGACGCCTGCGTGGGCCATGTCCTCGATGCCTTGGAAAAGAGTCCGCACAAGGACAACACCATCGTCGTCCTGTGGGGAGACCACGGTTATGACGTCGGGGAAAAGAAAATCGGCAAGATGGCCCTTTGGGAACAAACCACGCGTACCCCCCTCATCATAAACTTGCCCGCAAAAATGGGCGGGAGCCCCAATGCGAAAACCTGTACGCGCCCAGTCAGCCTGCTCGACCTCTACCCTACCCTAGTCGAGCTTTGCGGACTACCGAAAAACCCGAAGAACGAGGGACGGAGCATCGTCCCTCTGGTTCGCAACCCAAAGGCCAAGTGGCCCTATCCTGCATTGATTACGCTCTCGCCTCACTGGCTTGGCCCGAACCATGCCGTTCGCTCGGAGCGCTTCCATTACATTCATTACGGCAAGGGGGGCGAAGAACTCTATGAAGTAGCCAAAGACCTCCAACAATGGAACAATCTGGCCGAGAATCCCAAGTATGCTCAAGCAAAGGCCAAGCTGAAAAAATGGCTTCCGAAGAAAAACGCCCCGCACTTCCGGGCAGTCAAACCGTAACTTTTCGGAGCCACTGGCTGTATATAGGTAGCGAACTTGCAACCATGAAACCCATACTCACCTTTCTTTGCTTCCTGCTTCTTGTTTGTACCGGTTTTGCCAAGGACAAAAGCCCTAACGTCGTCACTCTACTTGTCGACGACCTGGGCTACCGTGACCTCGGCTGTTACGGGGGTCCCGTCAAGACCCCTGTGCTCGACAAATTGGCCGCCGGGGGCGTGCGCTTCACCGATTTCCACTCGGGAGCGCCGAGTTGTTCCCCCTCCCGCGCCACCTTTCTTACGGGCCGCCACCACTATCGCGCCGGAGTCTATTCCGTCATCACCGAACGCCTTCACAAGATGCATCTCTTGAAGAGCGAAACGACCATCGCCGAAGTGCTCAAGGAAAACGGCTATGCCACCGCCCACTTCGGCAAGTGGCACCTAGGCATGCCGGTAAACAATCGCGACAACCCTACCCCCGGCGATCATGGCTTCGACTACTGGTTTGGCCTCGTCAACGGCCCGGGCCCCAGCCATAAGAACCCAACCCAGTTTCTGCGCAATGGTAAACGCGTGGGACAGATGAAAGGCTACTCCTGCCAAATCGTCGTCGATGAAGCCCTCACTTGGCTCGATGAAAAGCGCGACGCCAAGCAACCCTTCTTTCTCAATCTCTGGTTCAACGAACCCCACGCTCCGATCGCGGCGCCCGACGAGATTGTCTCCCAGTATGGCGCGCTCAACGATCAAGCCGCAATCTACAGCGGCACGATCGACAATACGGACCGGGCGATTGGGCGTCTCGTCGCCAGGCTCAAAAAACTCGGCGAGCTAGACAAAACCATCATTGTCTACGCCTCCGACAACGGTAGCTACCGACCGGAGCGGAGCGGAGAACTTCGCGGCCAGAAAGGATCTCAATTCGAAGGCGGGCACCGCGTCCCCGGCATCTTTTACTGGAAAGGCGGAATCCCTGGCGGAAGTGTCGAGGACGAGCCCGCCGGTGTCGTCGACCTCCTTCCCACGCTCTGTGGATTGATCGGCATCAAGAAACCCGCGAAGGTCCATCTCGATGGCTCCGACCTCGCTCCGCTACTCACCAGGTCAGGCAACTTCAAGAGGCATCAGCCACTCTTTTGGATGACTGGCGCGAACATGGTCCTTCGAATGGGTGACCACACTATTTTTGCCTCCGGCACTGCGAAATCACCGATCGACTTCAAAGCCGCCGATCGACTCACCGAGCAAATCAAGCAAGTCCTCGGCGATGATCTAGAGAAAGTGCTGGACGGAAGGGACGTTAAGGATCTTCGCAACCGCCTGTTTAATATCGAGAGATTAGCCAACCCCGAGGCCGATCGCCTGAAGAGACAACTTCGGGACTTGTTCTACTTCAACGAAGCGTGGATCCCCGAACTCAAAAAGAGCGACCTCGGCCGAGCCCAGCAACTGTATGACCT
>PBLJ01000044.1 GCA_002721705.1 Opitutia bacterium | reverse complement strand
GTCACTTTCACGCCACCCGTCGCCATGCTGCATGCCCAGCTGGCCGACCCCAAGGACGTCGTGGGTCGTCTCATCGCGATCGAGGCCTTGGGCAAGCGAAAGGACAAGACCTCCGTGGACAAGCTCAAGGAGGCCTTGAACGAGGATCGCTTTTACGGTGTGCGCCAAGCCGCTTCCCAAGCGCTTCGCAGCATAGGGACGGAGGCCGCCTTCGACGCCTTGCGAACCTCCGCCAGGCAGCCGGACGCACGGGCGCGAAGGCAAGTGGTCACCGATATCGGGAGCTTCTACAAACCGGAGGCCTTGGCAGCCCTCAAGAAGTCCTTGGCGGGAGAGAAAAACCCAGCCGTTCGGGCCGCCGCGATCAAGGCCTTGGCCGGATTCGGCGACGCGGGCGCGGCGGGGCTTATCCGCAAGGCCCTTGCCTCGAACTCCTATCGCCACGAGTTGGGCGACGCCGCGGTTACCGCCTTGAGAAAACAAGATGATCCCGCCGGGGTGGAGATTCTCTTGAAGACGCTACGCGACGACGCTGGGAAATTTACTTCCCGTGGCTATGGTTCAGGTATGCGTGCCTTGGCTTACTTGGCCCGCAACGAGGAGGACAAGTCGCAGGTTCGTCGCTTTCTCCTCGGCCGTCTCAATCACTTGAACCCCCGCATACGCTTGGTCGCGATCGAATCTCTGGGGAACTTGGGCGATCCCAAGGCCATCGCCGCCTTGGCAAAGTTCGCCGCCGGCGGAGAGAACTCTCCCGATCGCAAGTACGCGGAGGCGGCGATCGAGAAGTTGCGCGCCGCCCGCAAGCCCGTCGACGATTTCAAGAACTTGCGCAAGGAGGTCACCGAGCTGCGCAAAGCAAATGAAAAATTAGGCAAGCAAGTGGAGGACTTGGAGAAACGCTTCGAGTCCACCGCCCGGCCCGAGGAGAGGAAATGAGCCGTTGGGCCGGCAAATGACCATTTCCTCGAGGGAATGGTCATTTGCTTATTGAGAGTGAATTCGTCATGTGCGGGAGATATACGGTTGGTCAAGCGTCCCTTAAGAAATTCGAGGAGTTGTTGGGTGCGCAGATGCCGGAGGTTTCACCTCGTTACAACGTGTGTCCGGGTCAGGACAACCCAGTGGTCCGTTCCTCGGGTCCCAAGGCTACCGCCGCGACTTGCGAGCCCTTGCTCTGGGGGTTCGTTCCCAACTGGCTGGAGGAACCCGCGGCCAAGGCTTCCACCATCAATGCTCGGGTGGAGACGATCGCCCAGAAACCGTACTTTCGCGAATCTTATCGGAAGAGGCGCTGCCTCGTTCCGGCCGATGGTTACTACGAGTGGCAGGAGGTCGGGCGGGCCAAGATTCCCCATTACCTTCAGCTTGAGGGTGGGCAGGCCTTCGCCTTTGCCGGACTATGGGATAAATGGGAGGGAGCCGCCGAACCCTTTTCATCCTATGCCATCGTCACCACCGAGGCGACGGACCCAATTCGATTCATTCACCACCGCATGCCGGTCATCCTGCCCCAGTGTCACTGGGTTGCCTGGCTCGATGAAAATACCTCGATTTCCGAGGTGGCGGCAATCCTCGAGGAACGAGAGAGTGATTTCCAAAGCCACCCCGTTTCAAGTCTCGTCAACTCGATGAAGAACGAAGGTCCCGACTTGGTCATGCCGGCCAAGCGTTCCTTGCAAGGAGAGTTCGACTTCACTTGACTCTCGCTTCACCCATACGCCAACTTATACCCTTTTCCACTCAAACAAAGGTTGTCCCCATGTCACGTCTTCTCTTCACCATCTTTCTTTCCTTAGGCATCCTGTTTTCGATCGCTTCAGCTACCGCCGCCGACAAGAAGAAAGCGGACCGCTTTTTCGAGATGCGCACCTATATCACTCATCCGGGCAAGCTGGACGATTTGAACAAAAGGTTTCGCGAACACACCAACCGTATCTTTCAAAAGCACGGCATGGACTTGATCGCCTACTGGACACCGACCGAGGAAGGCAAGGAGGACACCTTGGTCTACGTTCTGGCCTATAAGAGCAAGGCGGCTCGCGACAAGGCATGGGCCGCGTTCAAGAAGGATCCCGAATGGCAAAAAGCCTTCAGGGCCTCCCGCTCCGCGGGTCCCATCGTCAAGAAGGTGGTCAGTCGCTTCCTGACCCCGACCGATTATTCTCCGATCAAGTAAGCGAACTTACCATTTCCTTTGTCCCATGAGTGGGGAAATACAGGAATCCGGAGCCGGCCTAACCGCGTTGCTCTCAGTGCTGGGAGAGGTTGTCTCCACGACCGAGGACGACCTTCGCCGGGCATCCTTCGACGCCATGAAGTTGGCCTTTCCGCCCGAGGCCGTGGTCACGCCGACTGCGGAGGAACAGGTCGGCCAATTGCTGGTTTTGGCGAACGAGTTCCAAGTTCCTGTCACTACGCGTGGCGCAGGCTCTTCGCTGACCGGTTCAGCGGCCCCGCTCAAGGGTGGTTGGGTGCTCGACTTGTCCAGGATGAACGCTTTCTCGATCGATCGTGACGAGCGCGTCTGCGTAGCCCAGGCAGGAGTCGTGGTGGCCGACCTTCAGGCGGAGGCCGAGGAGGTTGAGCTGTTCTATCCGCCCGACCCGTCCTCCAAGAAATTTTGTACCATAGGCGGTAACGTCGCATGCAACGCGGGGGGCTTGCGCTGCGTGAAGTACGGCGTGACCCGGGACTACGTTCGCGCCCTTGCCGGCTTCCTGCCCACCGGTGAAAAAGTGCGGTGGGGGAGGGCGACGCGCAAATTCGCCACCGGTTACAACCTGCGGGATCTCTGGATAGGAAGCGAAGGTACCTTGGGCGTCGTCACCGAGGTCACCTTGGGCTTGGCCTTGAAGCCGGCTTGCCGCCGAACTTTCTTGGCTGCGTTCCCCGACGAGGCGACTGCTCTCGAGGCCCCTTTCGCCTTGCCCGCCCTAGGCTTGCAACCATCCATCCTGGAGTTTCTCGACCAGTGGACCGTCTCCTGTGTGGAGTCCTTCACCGGCAAAACCGTGTTGGATGGCGTCTCGGGCTTGCCTCTTCTGCTCATCGAGCTGGACGGCCATCCCGCCCAAGTCGAGGAAAGCGCTGAGCAACTGACTTCGTGGCTGGAGAAAACAGCGGTTGCCCGCAGGATCGCCGCGTCCGAGGAAGAAGCGGAGGAATTGTGGGAAGTCAGGCGTACCGGCTCGCCGGCTATGCGAAAACTGGCGAATACCAAATTGAACGAGGACGTCGTGGTGCCGTTGCGAAGGCAAGTGGAGCTTGTGTCATTCGTCAACCTGTTGCGCGAGGAACGCGACCTGCGGATCGGCACCTTCGGGCATTGTGGCGATGGCAACCTGCACGTTAATTTCATGTACGACCGCGAGGACGAAAACGAGGCCGAGCGCGCCCGCGTCGCCTTGGGCGAGTTAATGAAAAAGGTCGTCGAGCTGGGGGGAGCGATCAGCGGCGAGCACGGAATCGGTCTGGCCAAGACGGAATTCGCCCCTCTCATGTTCAACGACGCCGAGTGGGAGACCATGCAGGCGATCAAGCGGACCTTGGATCCCAATGGCATATTGAATCCCGGAAAATTGTTTCATGCCTTTCGTCCCTGGGAGCAAGTGCCGGTAAACGAAACCTTGCCTTGGGAGCATGGAGTTGAAGAATGTCAGCCCATAAAGTCATGAAACCGTTATTCGCATGTATCCTGTTCCTTTGCTTGAGTGGCCCGCTGTTGGCCCAAGACCAACAGGCTTGGACAAACAGCCAAGGAAAGAGCATCGAGGCCCAGTTCGTCGAGGCCGACGCCAGCACCGTGACCTTGTTGTACAAAGGGCAACGGATCGTCCTGCAGTTGTCTACCTTGAACGAGGAGTCGCAAGGGCAGGCGGCCGAATTGCGCGATGCTGCGGCGCCCACGCCAACTGAACCCGGCGAAACGCCTGAAGACGCATCGGGCTTGCTCGAAAAGGAGCACCAATGGAAAAATACGGAGGACAAGGTCATCACCGCGAAATTCGTTCGGTCCGATGGTTCCACCGTGACTATCTCCATGGCCGGAAGGGAAATTCCTTATCCCTTGGCCAACCTTTCTCCCGAGTCCCGGGAGCTCGCAGCCAAACTCAGCAAGCTGGCCGAATCTACCGCCGACACCTCGAAGAAACCCGCCCTCGATCTCAAGGCTGAATACGAATGGGTCAGCGCCGCCGGTCGCCCCGTTCGCGGCACTTTCGTGTCGGCCGACGCCGAGAACGTTACCTTGCTCATCGGCACCCGTGAGTATCCCATGCCATTGGCTTCCCTCTCCAAGGATTCCCAGAAATTGGCCATCCAGTTGCGNAAATTATGGGAGGACTCCAAGCCCAAGGTCATACANGGCGTTGGTCGTCGCATGGCCTATTTCGGCAGTGGTGACTGGAAGTACTACAACACCGTGTTCCAGAGCGCCAACTTCGANGCCGCCATTCATTACAGTGGCATTAGCATGCACGTCTGGTTCAAGGATCGAGGCAGTGGGCGTGGAGCTACCGACGGNGCCCGGATCGGTTCCGGCAAGCCCATCGCGATGAATTTCAATATGCGCTATTACGATAAGAGCGATGGTAGAACCAGGCANCGTACCCGCAAAGTCGTTTCTCTCGAGAAGGAATGGGAGGTNTCGGACAACGTAGACAANTGCATAAAGATCGTTCGCGGTGTCTTGGACAACAACGCCACCTTCGAGGTGGGTTTCGATTTCAATCACAAGACCCTTGGCATCTGGGGGAAGGTGGACGATCCATCCAGCGAAAAGTGGCCTACTCGCGTGCACGTCGGCGTACGCGTACCCAGATGCATCAACTACACCGACGAGATGCGGGCCAAGGACTGGGATCCCTTGCTCGGAGACGCCGCCATCCACATCACCCCCGTGGAAGGCAAGCAGGCCCGTTTGCCGCTCAACGTGAAATGGGACGAGCTACGAAGAAAGTACGGCCACACCAACCCGGCCAAGAACGCTTTGGTCTTCGGCAAGCCATGGGGTAATTTCAAGCTGCGGGTTACGCCTCGCACGGTCCGCGAAGCCAGTTTTCGCTGGGGCAAGGGATATACCGGGGTGTTTCCTTTCCAAGGTTTTTACTTCGGCTACCATATGAGCGATTACGCGGAGATTCCTCGGGCCAAGAGGCTCGACTTGATCGTTTATCGTTGATTGTTCGGGAGTAGCCGTGAACCTTGGGTAGCTAAGGGTGTGATGCGTTTGTTGGCAGGGAAGGCCATGGCTTTGGTCATGGTGGTGGTTGCGATGGGAGCCGATTCGGTTCGCGTGGCGACCTTCAACCTGCGCAACTACTTGGTTTGCGACCGCTCGGTCGAAGGCGTTTGGCGCAGGGAATATCCCAAGCCCGAAAAGGAAAAAGCGGCGGTTCGCGCCATTCTCGCCAAGACGAAGCCCGACGTGCTCGCCTTGCAGGAGATCGGCCCGTTGCCTTTTCTCAATGAACTCAGGCAGGATCTACGAACGGAAGGCCAGCATTACCCTCACCATGCATGGGTCGAGGCGGAGGACGAAGTGCGTCACCTCGCCGTGCTTTCCAAGATACCCATCGTGGAAACGCGACGGCACCTCGATCTTGATTTCAAGTATTTCGACGAACGTGAAAACATACGACGCGGTTTGCTCGAGGTGATCTTCGAGACCAACGGAGTGAGATGGTCGCTTTTCGTTGTTCACTTGAAGAGCAAATGGACGGAGCGAAAAGATGATTTCGAGGCAGCCGTTTGGCGCACCGGCGAAGCCCGGGCCGCCCGAGACTTCATAAAGAAGACTTATCCTCCTGCAAGCTCACCGCGTTACCTGGTCACCGGTGATTTCAACGACCACCGCGACAGTGCCCCGCTACGACGTTTTCTCAAGAGTGGAGACACCCAGTTGACCTCGATCGTGCCAGCCGCCGATTCCAGGGGCGAGGTCTGGACACACTACTGGAAGAAGCGCGACCTTTATTCACGGGTGGATTTCTTTCTCGCTTCCCCCGCCATGCTCCAAGCGGTGAAGGCTAAAAGCGGTCTGGTGGTGGACCTTCCCGAAGCCGCCTTGGCCAGCGACCACCGCATGGTGCAACTCGATCTTTCCTTCGAGAAACCCGATAGCCGTTGACTTGTGCGCCTTGGCTTACGGGGCGACCGTAACCGGCACGGCGACTTCCTTGATCCCCGGGACTTTCACGAAAATACTTCCCCTTCCCGGAACGCCCGCTTGCATCTTTGCGCTCACGCTGTCGCTTCCTTGCTGAATGCGAACTTCCGATTGCATGATTACGGATTTCGCAACGTCGGTCTCGATGGCAACGGGCAAACCTCCAGCGGGGGCATCGAAGTCGATGGCGAAGGTCAGCGTGACAACTTGTCCGGTGCGCAGATCCAATTTGGACGGAGTCACCGTGATGCTGGTCTCGTCGATGCGGAAGTCACCAATGGGCAATTTGCCTGCCCCACCGGTCAAGGTCAGTGAGTAATCCACTCCGGAAGGCAGGGCCGGCACGATGAACTGGAGTTCGTTCGCGGAAACCATTTTGGTCTCCGCCTCGATTCCCCCGAATTCCACCTTGTCGTATTTCGTGAAACCACGTCCTTGAACGGCGATCTTCGTCCCGATCGGGGCGCGATAAGCCAGCAGGTTCGCGACGTAACGGTTTTCCAGCTGAAAGCGGTAGAGCTGACTTTTGATGACGCGCGGCTTGAGGAAGTTTTCCCTCAGGACGTTGTACTCGGCTCGATAAAAATAGTGCGCCTCGTCGAACCCCTTGGGCATTTTGTAGTCATAGCTCCAAACGTTGTCGCTGATTTGGCCGTTGACCATCGGGTAGGCTTCCCCACCGATCACCACGCTGACCTTCACGCTTTTTGGAGCCACCGACTTGTCCTGCAGATCCACTTCGGTTTGCAAGGTGTAGATCCCGGACGGATTCTGGTTCTGGTAAACCGGTGTCAGGTTAATGAAGCTCGCGTTGCACCCGCCGAGCAAAACGGCGCTTGCGAGTAGCCCGAAGGCCGCTAGGTATTGCTTTATCGTCATCATCATTGTCTCTCCCAAGAGTTTGTCTGTTGCACTGTCGTGAAGGTTCAAAAAAAAATTCTCGAACGGAATGCGTTTGGATTGTACGTCCATGCCCCGTTCTGTTCGTCCACCTGTGACTTTTGCGCTTTCTACCAAGAAAAACCAAGAAAAAACTCGGTAAAAACGTTTCTCGAGGGATTGACGACCGAATGGAGCCTTGTTTCCAAGCCCCCTGTCCCGGACACTATATTCGTTGGAGGAGGTACCCCGGGAGCTCTTCAGGAAAGCGACTTCGCGCGTTTTTTCGATATTCTCCGCGAGTTGGCAGGGGATCGTTTCGTGGAATGGTCGGTTGAGTTGGCGCCTGCCGAAACCACGCCCGCCAAGCTTCGTGTATTGCGCGAAAGCGGCGTGACTCGTGTTTCCCTGGGGGTCCAGAGCTTCCAACCGTCCATGCTTCAAGCCTTGGGACGCCGACACCCTCCCGACCAAGCTCGTCGCGCCTTCGACTGGATGAGGGAGGCGGGCTTCGATAACCTGAACCTCGACTTGATCTTCTGTATCCCCGGACAGGAATTGAGCGATTGGCGTCTCGACTTGGAGACGGCCGTATCCTGGGAACCCGACCATTTGTCGACTTATTGCCTGATTCACGAAGAGAAAGCCGCCTTGTTCGCGCAAGTGAAAACAGGTGAGATAGGGCCCGACCCGGAGCGTGAGGAAAAGTTCTACCTGTACACTTGGGAGTTTTTAAAGGAAGCGGGTTTCGAACAATACGAAGTGGCCAATTTCGCTCGCTCGGGCAAGCGGTGCCGGCACAACTGGAACGTTTGGAGAATGAACGAATGGATTGGGCTGGGGCCATCGGCTGCTTCCCAGTGGCAGGGAGAGCGATGGTCCAACGTCGCGTCTCTCCAGGCGTGGAGCGACGCCCTTTCCTTAGGCTGCTTGACAAGAAAAGACGTCGTGTCCTTGGGACCCCTGGAACTGGCCGAGGATTACCTGCTTTTCGGGTTGCGGTTAAACGAAGGCATAGGCTTGAGGAAGGTGGCTGAGTTATGTCCCGAAGCCGATCTCGAGCCTCTTCGCCTTTTTTTTCATCAACTAGGCGAAGAAGGTTTGACGGAAGCGCGGGGAGACGGCTTTCGGGTGACCGATCGCGGTCGATTATTAGTTGATCGTATTGGTTCGGAAGTAGCGCATCGATTCGCATCAGTCGCTTGAAGACTTGGTTCCAAGCGAAAGGAAAAGGTTTTCTTCCCTTTATTTTCTCGTGGACATTTCGAGAAATTCTTGCCAATTAAATTATAAGTGAACTTTACAGCGTCGGTGGGAGACGGGACGACGATTGTACGCGGGAGGTATTTAGGTGGCTGATCACAAGTACACCGCGGACAGCGTCAAGTCCTTGGATTGGAAGGAGCACATAAGGCTTCGTCCCGGGATGTATATCGGCAAATTGGGGGATGGTTCTTCCGAGGACGATGGCATCTACGTTTTGCTCAAGGAGGTCATTGACAACTGCATCGACGAGTTCGTCATGGGCTTTGGCAAGAGGATCGAGGTCGATTGCGACGGACAGTCCGTGATGGTGCGTGACTATGGGCGAGGCATACCGTTGGCCAAGTTGATGGACTGCTCCTCCAAGATCAACACGGGGGCTAAGTACGACTCCAAGGCTTTCAAGAAATCGGTTGGCTTGAATGGGGTCGGGATCAAGGCGGTCAACGCCCTCTCCGCCCAATTCGACATTCAGGCGTACCGTGAGGGAAAGACTCGTCGCATCGAGTTTTCCCAAGGAAAGGTGGTGAAGCAGGACCGCAAGGACAAGGCTTCCTCGGAGGGAGACGGCACCAGTATAAACTTCACTCCCGACTCGGAACTATTCAAGACGTACCGTTTCCGCAACGAGTACGCCGAGCGCATGATGCGCTACTATGCCTACTTGAACAAGGGGCTCACCCTCAAGTACAACGACAAGAGCTTTCGCTCCAAGAACGGGCTGCTCGACTTGCTTGAGGAAAACCTTTCCGAGGAACCGCTTTATCCAATCATTCATCTCGAGGGACCGGACATCGAGGTTGCCTTCACCCACCTCGAGCAATACGGCGAGGAATATTTCTCTTTCGTCAACGGGCAGCACACCACCCAAGGAGGTACTCACCAGTCGGCTTTCCGGGAAGCGATTGTCAAGACGGTGCGCGAGTTCACAAAGAAGAATTTCGAGCCCAAGGATATTCGCGGTGGCATTGTCGCGGCGATCAGCGTGAAGGTCGAGGACCCCGTCTTCGAGTCCCAGACCAAGACCAAGCTCGGTTCCCTCACGATGGCTCCGAAAGGAGAGAGCGTACGCCTCTTCGTAGCAAATTTCCTCAAGCAGAAACTCGACAACTATCTGCACAAGAATCCCCAGTCGGCGGAGGCCATGCAGGAAAAGATTCTGCGCAGTGAACATGAGCGCAAGGAGCTCAAGGGTATCCAGAAACTGGCTCGCGAGCGATCCAAGAAGAGCAAGGTGCACAACCGCAAGCTCCGTGATTGCCGGGCCCACCTCAACGTCAAGGGCAAGCAGCGCTTCGACAGTACGCTCTTCATCACGGAGGGCGACTCCGCCAGCGGCTCCATCACCAAGGCGCGCAACGTGGTCACACAGGCCGTCTTCAGTCTCAAGGGGAAGCCTCTCAACTCCTTTTCCCTGTCCCGCAAAGTGGTCTACGAGAACGAGGAATTCAACCTCATACAAGCGGCCTTGGGGATCGAGGAGGAACTCGAGGACTTGCGTTACAACAAGGTGGTCATCGCAACCGACGCCGACGTCGACGGTATGCACATAAGGCTTTTGCTAATCACTTTCTTTCTGCAGTTCTTTCCGGAGCTTCTCCGAGAGGGGCACCTTTTCGTACTCCAGACTCCGCTCTTTCGCGTACGTAACAAGAAGACCACGATTTATTGCTACGACGAAGCCGAACGAGAAGCCGCGATCAGGAAACTGGGTCGCAATCCCGAGATTACCCGGTTCAAGGGCCTGGGCGAGATTTCGCCGGACGAGTTCAAGCATTTCATCGGGGACGACATGCGATTGGATCCCGTCCGCATCGACGCCAACGAGTCAATCAAGGGGATGCTCAAGTTCTTCATGGGAAAAAACACCCCCGAGCGCCAACAATACATTATCCGCAACCTCCGCTTCCAGCATGACGTGGTTGAGGGGGAGTCCGAAGCCGAGGCAGCCGAGGTGGCGGAAGTTTCGGGACCGGGCGAGAAAGTGGCCGGCGAGGCGGCCTGACTTTGACCAATTTGGAGTAGGAATAGAGGGAAATGGCCAAGAAGGAAGACGATCCCCCTGAAAAAGAAGAAACCGATGAGGAGACGATTTCGGATGAGGAGGAAGCTTCCCAAGGAGATGGTGAGTCCAATGGCGACGACGAGCTTACGGATAAGGAAGGCGCCGCCCTGGAGTTGACCGTCACCGATGGTGGAAAGTTTGACCCCGAGGCTCTCGCCACCGGCAACGGTTCCAACGGGAACGGTCGAGCCGACGACGGTATCTACGTCGACGACATGTACGGTGATTGGTTTCTCGACTACGCTTCCTACGTAATACTCGAGCGAGCCGTACCGCATTCCGACGACGGACTCAAGCCCGTCCAGCGCCGCATCCTGCATTCCATGCGCGAGATGGAGGATGGCCGCTACAACAAGGTGGCCAACGTCATCGGCAACACCATGAAATATCACCCCCACGGTGATGCTTCCATTGCCGACGCCATGGTGCAGATTGGCCAAAAAGAGCTTCTCATCGACACGCAGGGAAACTGGGGCAACGTATTGACCGGCGACTCGGCCGCCGCCGCCCGGTACATCGAAGCTCGCCTCACTCCGTTTGCGTTGGAGGTGGTGTTCAGTCCGAAGGTCACGACTTGGGCGGCTTCCTATGACGGTCGCAACAAGGAACCCGTTACTTTCCCGGTCAAGTTCCCGCTTTTGCTGGCCCAAGGAGCCGAGGGTATCGCGGTGGGGCTCTCCACCAAGATACTGCCGCACAACTTCAACGAGATCATAGACGCCCTCATCGACGTGTTGCGTAAAAAGAAGGTGAGCCTGTTGCCCGACTTTCCCCAAGGCGGCATTGCCGACTGCACGGACTATAACGGTGGGGCTCGAGGCGGACGGGTGCGCGTACGGGCCAAGATCGAGATCGTTCGGAAGCAACTTCTCAAGATCACCGAAATTCCTTATGCCACCACCACCACCAGCTTGATCGACTCCATATTGTCCGCCAACGACAAGGGGAAGATCAAGGTGTCCAAGGTGGAGGACAATACCGCCGAGGTGGTCGAAATTCTCGTCTATTTGCCATCCACCGTGGCCGCCGAGGATGCCTTGCCCGCCCTTTACGCCTTTACCGATTGCGAGGTCAGCATCGCCCCGAACGCCTGCGTGATCCACGAGAATCAGCCTCAATTCCTTTCCGTCAACGACCTCGTCGCAACCGCTGCCGAGCGTACCCGTGAACTGCTTCGGCAAGAACTCGAGATACGACTTGGCGAACTGAACGAGAAATGGCATTTCGCTTCGCTCGAGAAAATCTTCATCGAAAAACGCATCTACCGCGACATCGAGAAAGAGGAGACCTGGGAAGGCGTCATCGCGGCGGTGGACAAGGGACTCAAGCCATACAAGAAACTTTTCCAGCGCGAGATCACGCAAGACGATATTTTGCGCCTGCTCGAGATCCGCATCAAGCGAATCTCGAAGTACGATGCTTTTCGGGCGGACGAGCTGATCAAGGGGATTGAAGAAGAAATCAAGGAGGTCGAGCGCCACCTCTCACAACTCACTAAGTACGCCATCCGTTACTTTCGCGAACTGAAAAAGAAATATGGCAAGGAGCGCCAGCGACGTACGGAAATTTCACGTAACGAGGAAGGCGAACTCGTCGCCTTCGACCGTATCGTGGCATCCAAGGTGGTCGTTGCCAACGAGACCCTGTTTCTCAACCGCAAGGATGGTTTTGCCGGCTATGGCCTCAAGAAGGACGAGCCTATCGAGAAATGCTCCAACCTGGACGACGTCATAGTAATCGGAAAGGACGGCGTCATGAAGGTGATGAAGGTCGCGGACAAGATGTTCGTGGGCAAGGGACCTTTGCGCGTCGCGATTTTTCGCCGCGACGAAAGGAAAATCTACAACATGGTGTATCGGGACGGAAAGTCGGGTCGCCTCTACGCCAAGAAGTTCAAGATTGGAGGCGTTACCCGTGACAAGGAATACAATTTGTTCAAGCCCCACTATAAATCCCGGGTGTTCTTCTTCACCGTGCATGATTCCGAAAAGGGAAACAGTCGGGTGCTCGTTCATATCGACCCCAGCCTTAAGCGCGTGAAGGAGAAAGTCATCGAGTTCGACTTCGACTGGATCGATTTGCAGGGGCGCTCCGTCAAGGGGACCACGCTCACTACCCACAAGATTCACCGGGTGGTCAATGCCCCGAAAAAAACATCGGGCGACGACAAGAAGGCCCCGCCTTCCAAGCCTGCTTCCAAGAAAGCCAAGGCGCCCAAGAGCGAAAAGGTCCCCCCCACGAAAACCGAGGCGAAAGCCCCCAAGAGCGAAAAGGTCCCACCCAAGAAAACCGAGGCGAAAGCCCCCAAGCGTGAAACCTCGCCACCCAAGAAAGCCGAGGCGAAAGCCCCCAAGCGTGAAACCTCGCCACCCAAGGTCTCTCAAACGGAACAAACTGAAAAGGCTGCGGCCAAACGATCCCGCCGGCGGGCCAAGCCCGACTCCAAAGGTCAGGCCACACTCGACTTGTAAACCTTTCGCCTCCTGCTCGTGAGCCTCCGTTCCGAGGAAATCAACCGCAAGCTCCTGCATGGCTTGGCGGTTGCCATGCCTGCGGGGATTTTTTACGGGCCCGACCTGCTCCAGGTTTCCCAAGGCATGGCTTCCGTTGTCATCGGCGGTTTGTTCGGCTTGGCTCTCTTGATCGAGATTCTGCGCTTTCGAAGCACCTTGATCGGGGCGCTGTTTCGCAAATGGTTTGGTTCCATGCTGCGAGTCAATGAGTCTCGTTCCCTTACCGGCGCCACTTACGTTATGGGAGGTTCTTTCCTCTGCAGTTTGATTGCTTTGCAAGGGGGCTTGGCTCCGGCCGCCGCCTTTCTTGCCCTCACGCTCTTTATTTTGGGCGACGCCGTGGCCGCACTGGTGGGGAAGGGGATCGGTCGGATTCGAATTGGCGGCAAGACCTTGGAAGGAGCCCTCGGTTGCTTCACCTTGTGCGCCTTGCTCGCCTGCTTGGTATTCCCGCGCCTGCAGGATTTTCCCGATGCTTGGACGATGCCTGCTCTTCTTCTTATCTCCGCCTTGGTAGCGATCCTCGAGCTCTTTCCCATACGCTTGGGACGTTGGTCTCTAAACGACAACCTTTACGTTCCCGTGTGCGTGACCTTCATCACCCTCGCTCTGCAGTCTTGACCTAAGCGAAAGTGGGCGACGACCCTGCAGGTTCGTCCTGCTCAGGCTTCTTCTTCAGGAGCGGCGGCCTCGGGCGCTGCCTCCCCTTCCTCGGCGGGGGCTTCGGCTTCCTCGGCAGGCGCTTCGGCGGGAGCTGCTTCTTCCTCTTCTTCCTCCTCGTACTCGTACTCGTGTTCCTGCTCGAAATATTCCTTGGCTTCGGCAACGTCTGCGCAGATGCCCCAATCCTCGGCGCCGTCCAAGTTGTTCCACATTTCACCGTCTTCGCCCTCGGCGATTATCGCCACGCGCATCATGGGTAGTTTCTCGAGAGCCTCGGCCAAATGTCCCACGACCTCGACTGCGGCCTCGTCCATTTCGAGGAGCGGGGTGGTGTCGATTACGATCTTCAGGATGCCCTCGTTGATGGTGTTGTGGATACGGGACTCGATGTTTTCCTGGATGTCGTTGACGATGAAAGTAGTGAATTCTTCCGGTAATTCGAAGTAGAGGTAATCTTCTTCCACCTTGAAGTAGCGCTCGGAGGAATCGAGTTGCATGACTCCATAGAGGGCGGCTTCCGCCTTGATGAGGTCAAAGGGTTTCGATATGCACTCGGCGAACCCAGCCTCGATTGCGCGGGTTTGCGATTCTTCGTCGCCTACCACGATCATGCCGACTACTGGCGCGTTGATCGCGTTGGTCGTGGTCTTCAGCTTCCGGCGCAGCGTGATCGCCGAATCATCGGGCAAGGCCATGCTGATCAAAATGCAGTTGAATACCTCGCTCTGGCATTGGGACAAAGCCTCGGCTTCACCCGCGGCTCCTGAAACGATCCATCCATTGCGGGCCAAGCCCACTTTCAATTGCTCGATGATGGCGGCTTTGTCGTCCACCACCAGCAACTTCACCTCCTGGGATTCTTCTAGAGCGGCGCCGGCTTCGGTTTCCGATGGCAACTGGCCGAACGCGATCTCGTTCATACGGTTCAAGCGGCGGCCCAAGGTACGGATCAGTTTCACCGCCACCTTCGGGTTCTTCATCACGATGACCTCGAGGTTCTCTTCCACGTGACGAACCACGCAGTCGCCCTTGGCTCGAATCGTGACGTCGCGCTTGATCCCGAGGATCTCGCTCAGTTCGCCGAAGACCGAGCCGGGAGCGTCGATGGTCGAGAGCACTTTGTCTCCCTTGACCACCTCGATGGTGCCGGTTTCCAGTACGCAAAAGCCTTTTCCAAGTTCTCCTTCGGGCAGGATCACTTCTCCGTCGGGGTGCTGAACTGACCTGATCATGGCTTTATCCTCACGGTTTCAAGAACGGTTGTCGAATGGAAAAAACCTACCTTTTTTACGGCCTATATGAAGTCGTTTAACAAATTCTCCAGCATCTCTTGGCGTCCCGAGGGCAATACGCCGGGCTCGTCGCTGGACAAGGCATGGGCTTCCAAATCCGCTAGCGAGGCCTCGCCGGCCTCGATCTTCGCTCCCAGTCCCTGGTCCCAACCCGAGTAGCGGTTGGCGATGAATTCATCCAGACGTCCGTCCGCCCGTATACCCGCTGCAGCCTTGAGCCCGCGGGCGAAAACGTCCATCCCGCCGACGTGGGCGTGGAAGAGGTCTTCCGGTTCGTGCGACTCGCGTCGGCGCTTGGCGTCGAAGTTCAGGCCACCGGTGGTGAATCCGCCCATCTTGAGCAGGATGAGCATGATCTTGGTGGTGTCGTAGACGTTGGTCGGAAACTGGTCGGTGTCCCAGCCGAGCAATTCGTCGCCCGCATTGGCGTCGATCGAGCCGAGGGCTCCTGCCGAGGCCGCCACGTCGAGCTCGTGCTCCACCGTGTGCCCCGCGAGGATCGCGTGGTTGGTCTCTATGTTGAGCTTGAAATGGTCCAGCAGATCATACTGCCGCAGGAAATTCAAGCAGGCCGCGGAATCCGAGTCGTACTGGTGCTTGGTCGGCTCCTTCGGCTTGGGCTCAATGTAGAATTGGCCCTCGAAACCGATCTCCTTCTTCCACGCCACCGCCATGTGCAAGAACCGACCCAAGTTGTCCAGCTCGCGCTTCATGTTGGTGTTGATCAGGCTGCCGTAGCCTTCGCGGCCACCCCAGAAGGTGTAGCCTTCGCCTCCCAACCGATGCGTCACTTCGATCGCTTTCTTTACTTGAGCGCCGGCGTAAGCGAAAACCTCGGGGTAGGGTGAGGTCGCCGCTCCCATGGCGTAGCGCTCGTGAGCGAAGAGGCAGGCCGTGCCCCAGAGCAGTTTCTTGCCGGTGGCGTCCTGCAGGCGTTGCAACTCGTCGGCCACCGCGTCGAGGGCCGCATGCGATTCCGCCAAGGTGGCCAGCTCAGGGGCCACGTCGCGGTCGTGAAAGCAGTAGTAGTCGATTCCCACCTTCTCGAGGAACTCGAAGAACACGTTGGCCCGCTTGGTCGCGTTTTCCACCGAGTCACTGCCGTCGTCCCACGGCATCTGGGCGGTGCCTCCCCCGAAGGGATCGCCCAGCGGGTTGCGCATGCAATGCCAGTAGGCGGCTCCGAAGCGGAGATGATCACGCATCGTCTTGCCTTCCACTACCTCCTCGGCGTTATAGTGCTTGAAGGCAAGCGGATTCTTTGAATCGGGTCCCTCGTATTGGATCTTCGAGACGTTGGGAAAGAATTCGGACATAGGGTCAGCTTTTTTCGGGTGGTTGAAGGTTGGAAGCTCGATGACGTGTCCTCTCTCGAGGTTCCGCCACAAGGCGTTGGATAGCTTTGCGTTGCGGAATATCGAGTCAAGCCGTAAAAGCTTTGACAGCCCCTGCGGATACATCTCTGTCTTGACTTGTGGGTACGACCCGATTGAATGCCCCTCCTTACGCGGTTGGGGTAGTAGCTCAGTTGGTTAGAGCGCCGGCCTGTCACGCCGGAGGTCGCGGGTTCGAGTCCCGTCTATCCCGCCACTACTTTTAAAGCCGAAAACAAGGCCAGAAGCGGCTTCCACATTAGGGGGCCGTTTTTGTTTGGGGACTTTCATTTGACCCAGTTCCTGCCATTTTGTACCGCTTTTAGGCATGCTGATTGACACCAAATTGACACCAAGGCCATGAAGACGGAGTCCGTGGACACGGAGGAATTGGGCGAGCTGTTCGAGAGAGGCATGAAAGCCAATCGGATTCTCCGGAAGCAGAACATCACTCCGCCGCGCCCTAAATGTAGTTTAGGCGTACGAATACAACTTATTTTGGGAGCCATCATAACGATAGCCGTAGTCATTGCCTTGATCTGCGGATTTATTACGGTTTTGTGGAAGGCTTTTTTCGCCAATTAGCCGAAGGGCAGCTCTTGAACAACTTCAGGCGGTCAGCTTCTTAAATGCTTCAATCCTTGAACCAGCTTCCCACCGAAGCCCCAGCCAAGGCCGAAGAAATTTTGAGAGAAATCAAAAACTTAATTATCGTGGCCATCCAGGCGGTGGCGTAACTTTCACTCTCATAATTTAATTTTTGTGAAAAAACCAATCATCAAATGGGTCGACCCCGATCCCGCCAAAGCGATTTTCGGATGCACCGTCATAGCGATCATCCTCTTGTGTGCGGGATTTATCCATTTCGGCATCAAGGACTGGACTCGCCCAGATGCCTATATAATACCTGCCTTCCTGCTGCTCCCGATGATCGTGCAATATTTGGTCTGGCAACGAAAAGGCGTAAAGAAACCGACAGTCACGCTCAACCCAGAAGGCTTTTGCATCGGCAATCGCGCATCGCTCTTTTCCTTGAACGCCAAGGGCAAGATAAAGTGGGGGAAGCCTCACCTGTACCTTTGGGAGGATATTCAGTTAATCACCTTGGATGACGAGAATCCCGAACGACAAGTATTCAGCTGGACCTTGCGACCGGTGGCTCGGAAAGCGGATGCCCCGCAACACTTCTTCTTCGGGAGATATCGCAAACAGGCGGGGAAACCCTGGACAGTTCAAGGCGAAGAAGCCTTGGAATTGATGGTCTTGCTAATGGTTTGCAAACAACAGGACGACAGAAGACGAGTCATCATAAGGTTTAACCCTTGGGCCGTCCCTTCCAGATCCAACGACGAACTGGAACCGGATGAAAAAGAGGCAGTTAAAGCCTTGATTGATGAGCGAGACCAATTGATCGAGGAGAGCATGGACTTGAACATCCACGGCGAGACTTATACCG
>PBLJ01000043.1 GCA_002721705.1 Opitutia bacterium | reverse complement strand
CCATTGTTTTCAAGACCGAAAACATAGCAGCATATAATCGGGACGTCCTGAATCAAAGGGTCTATCAACCTTTATTGGATTACCAACGCGGCTATTGGGAGGAGAGACCCGATATTAAGATTCAATTCCCGTCCGACCTAAAGAATGCTGACCAAATCAGCGCAAAGAACGGAAAAGCTCTTTTTACTAAAACCGGAAAAGAAGAATGGGCCTTGACGGATCACGGCAAAAGTCGCCTCCGCAAAGACGTTCTCGATAATTGGCCCAGTGAAGGGAAAATCTACCGTGCTCAGTTTACTCCGAGCAAAATTCTGCTTGATACCCGTCAAAGGACAAATGTCTATTTTCTTCACCCCATAGATGATGAAAAGACTCCCTCGGAAGGAATATTTTTAACTCCAAACGAAGATAACGTCATCAAGTACGTGCCGCTTATCGTATTCGATGAAACAGGCACCTGCTACAAAGTTAAATCGAGGAATGAGGAAAAATATTATATCAAGAGACTCGTAGGAATTGCTGGCGATGTCCTAGAGGTGAAGGAAGGTAATCTTTATCGGAACGACAAACCGATAGAAGGCAGCATTGCATTTGAGAGAAATCGGGAGCGAGCAGCAGGATACAACGGTTATGGGGCTGAAAATTTGTTGGCTCAAAACAAATCCCTATCCATTCCCGAAAAGAGCTTCTTTGCCATGGGCGACAACTCGAACCATAGCTTGGACGGAAGAACTTGGGGATTTGTCCCGGAACAAAAGATAGTTGGTAGAGCATTGTTCATTTATTATCCCTTTACCAAGCATTGGGGATTAGCGGAATGATCGGAAAACCGCTTTGCGGCTGACACACAACGGGAAAACACCCTTTTTCGCACCACGATTTCGCACAACATGCATTATGTCTAATTATCATCTCCTTGCCATGCAATCGGTTGCAATAAAGCGTTCCCTATTCCCCGTTTAATGAAAGACAACGCCAAGACAAGTGATTCACCGGCTTGGATTCAGCATCGCTCCACAGGTTTGTTACTTCACGTCTCGAGCCTACCGGGTTCCTTTGGCATCGGAAACCTGGGGCCCGGAGCCCATGACTTCCTTGAATTCCTGGTCGAAGCCGGGTTTTCCGCGTGGCAAACCTGTCCCCTGGGACCCACTGGATTCGGAGACTCGCCTTACCAGACCTTCTCATCGGATGCTGGAAATCCCTATTTCATTGATTGGGAGCCTCTTCTTGAAGCTCAAATCGTTAGCGAGCCCGAAATTACTTCCCTTCGCTCCCTGCCAACCAACGTAGTGGATTACGATTCCCTTCGCCATCACTTCCTCCCCATCTCCAAGCAAGTTTCCAAAAAGTTTCATGAGCAACCTACTGTTTTAGCATCTCTATATGGAGACTTCTCAGAATTCGTCACCATCCACGAACGATGGCTAAGGCCTTACTGCCTTTTCAAGGCCTTGAAGGAATCCCATGACGGTCAGCCTTGGTGGGCATGGCCAATCCAAGAGCGCTCCTTCGACGCCGCCAATGAACAACGGTTCGACGAATCTCTCCGAGAAACCATTCAGCATGAGCAATTCCTTCAGTACGTTTTCTTCGGTCAATGGGACGCTTTGAGAAGGAAGGCACACGACCTCGGGTTGCGAATTATTGGGGACCTCCCTATTTACGCGGCTCCCGATGGTGCCGAAGTCTGGGCGAGACCGGAGCTTTTCCAGCTGGGCGAGGATTCCTTGCCTTCTCGCGTTTCCGGCGTGCCACCTGACTATTTTGCTCCCGAAGGCCAACGTTGGGGCAATCCGCTCTACGATTGGCCCATGCACCAACAAGATGGTTTTTCCTGGTGGCTCGAACGCTTGGAAGCTCAATTGCAGCTGTTCGACGTCGTGCGAATCGATCATTTCCGCGCCTTCCACGACTATTGGAGCATTCCTGCAACTGCAAACGATGCACGCCTCGGGGAATGGGAAAAAGGGCCTGGTTTGGCCTTCTTCGAGGCCGTCAGGGCGAAATTTCCGGCAATGCCTTTCCTCGCGGAAGACCTGGGCCTCCTGAATGCTGGTGTTCATCAGTTAAGGGATACAGTCGGATTGCCAGGCATGGCGGTTTTGCAATTCGCCTTCGACGGCGACTCCGACAACCTCTATCTCCCCCATAACCTGAATGCCGATACCGTTCTTTACGTGGGAACGCACGACAACGACGTGGCGAAAGGCTGGTACGAATCCGCTTCCGAGGAAGTACGCGACAACTTCCGACGCTACCTCAACACCTCCGGAGAAGACGCTCCTTGGGACTTTCTCCGGGCGGCTTATCGCTCGGTCGCAAAATTAACCGTCGTCACCGCGCAGGACCTACTGTCCCTGGGATCGGAGGCACGGTTCAACGTACCAGGGACGCCAACAGGCAACTGGCGGTGGAGAATCACTCCTGAACAATTCGGCATACTGCGGGATGAAACAGCTCCTTACCTAAGGGAACAAGCCCAGATCACGGGCCGATCAGCGGTTGTAAACCCCATGCCCAATTAGACATAATCCCGAGATTCAACCAAGAAAGGCTTGGATCGCCCGGATCGCTTTTTCGCCGGCGTCTTCCAAGACGTAGTGTCCGGCATCCTCGTAAAGATTGGTCTCGAGTTGAGGCAAGCGAGCTTGCCACTCTCGCAGGAAGACTTCGTTGAAACAAAAGTCCCGTCCTCCCCAACAAGCCAAGGCAGGTGTTTGCGTGTATTTGGACAAGCTCTCCCCTGTTTCCTTTAGCAATGGCATGGAAGGATGATTGGAAGTAAGGGGAATGTCGCGCACGAAGCGCCAGACCGCGACACGATTGGCCCAGGAATCATAAGGCAGAAGAAAGCCTTGGCGAACCGCCTGTGTAAGGGGCCTGTGAACCGCCATGCGGGCCGCGGGACCAGCGAAACCATTAAAACCCCGAACCAGCAATGCTCCCAAAAAAGGATAGCGGCAAATTCGGATTCGAAAAGGACAACGGGACGAGGGAAAAGCGGCCGTGTTGAGGATCACTATGCTTTCGACTCTTTCCGGTTGGTCTCGAAAAGCGCCGAACCCGATGGCTCCTCCCCAGTCGTGGACGACGAGTCGCACCTTCTCGACGCCAAGGCCCTCCAGTAAATCACGCAAATTCTCAACGTGAGAAGCTAGGTCGTAGGAAAATCCGGGATAGGCGGGCTTGTCCGAAAGGCCGCAACCAAGATGATCGGGGACAAGGCAACGGTTATCTTCGCGAAGAGCGAGAACGAGGTTTCGATAAAGAAAGGACCAAGAGGGATTGCCATGCAGCATGAGAACGGGCGTCCCCTCCCCTTTTCCTTCGTCCAGGTAGTGCAACCGCGCCCCCGATGCGGTTTCAACGAAGCGCCCCTTGAAGGGATACTCCGCGCTGACCTCCGGGGGCAGTTTCAATTCGTGAGGGAGTGAATGATTGCCGAAAGGCCGCTGCCGATACCCATGAGGAGAGTCGACTGCCCACTTGTGGCAAGTCCTGCCTCTCGAGCCATCGCGTAGGTAATGGGCAAAGACACGGACCCCACGTTGCCGAGCGTCTCGAAAGTCGAATGGTTTTTGGCAGGATCCAATCCAACGGCATCGAAAAGCGCTTGGGTGTGAGCCTTGCCTACTTGGTGAGTCACCACAAGCTCCGGCATTTCCGCCGACCATCCCGTCTCTTTTGTGAATTTCGACCATGCTCGTTCGGCCACCGCAATGCCGGCATGCAACAGTTCCTCTGAATCAGTTTGCATCTCCAACGCATCACCAGCCGAATCACCCTGGCAAAGTTCATTACTGCTGGTATCAGTCTCGATCACTCCTTCGCCGAGCAAGGGGGCAGGCTCCTCGAGCAAATCCCGGTGAACCACCGACCATGCCACGGCGCCCGCTCCAATCGTGAGGTTGGCGAAATAAGGTTTGATGGCTTGCCGATCCAAATCGCCGCGGTTGAGAATCTCTATGGTGCGGTCGACCAAGGGGCGACCATTTTCCCCGGCAACGATGACGGCTCGCTTGATCTGGCCACTCTCGATCAAGCCGCCGGCCAACACCACGGCGTTGAGGAAGCCGAGGCATGCATTGGAAACGTCCAGGATCTGCGTACGGTCCCCCATGCCCATGAGTCGATGCACGTAGGAAGCAGTGGCCGGCTCCAGTCGATCGCGGCAGACAGCCGAGTGAATGAGAAGATCCACTTTGCCGGCATCCACGCCATTCGCCAGCAAGGCGTTGCCAGCCTCGGCGCTCGCTTCTGAAGGACGGAAACTGGCCGGCCAAAAGCGGCGTTCCCTGATACCCGTCATCAACTCAAGCCGCCCGTGCGGCAAATTCAGGCGATCGTAAAGAGGAGCCAATTGGTCCTCGATTTGAGCCGAGGTCCATGTTTCGGGGGGCAATGAATAGGCCATGGCCTCGATTGCAACGTTGCTGAAGCGCATGCTGAATATCCCGTCTATTCAGGTTTCGTGGCGGAGCGGACAACCTCCTTGTCGAAATAGTTGAATCCCATGCCCGCGTCGATCACGATGCCTTGTCCATTGATGCCGCTGGAGCGCGGACTGAGAAGAAAGGCGGCCAAGTTCGCCACCTCGTCGGTAGCCAAGGCTCGTTTGCGAAAGGTTAATTTCTCGGCGTAGAGGTAGTTTTCAAGGTAACCGGGTATGCCCGCGGAGGCACTTGTCTTGAGTGGCCCTGCGTTGACCGAGTTGAAGCGTACCTCGGAATCGGAAGAAAACGATTTCGCCAAATAACGAACCGAGGTTTCCAAGGCTGCTTTGATCGGGGCGACGTAACCATAGTTTTCGGCCGTTACTTCCGTGGAGGATATGCCTATGGTCACCACGGAGGCATCTGGACTCAGGAGCGACTTGCAGGCGTTGGCAATCTCCACAAGTGAGAAAGCCGTGATCTGAGTGGCTTGGAGAAAGTCTTCACGCTTGGTTTCGTGGAAGGGCTTGAAACCTTCCGAATAATTGGCGAAGGCAATCGAGTGAAGGACCCCGTCCAAAGGGAATTGACCGGCCGCCTCGAGAGTTTGCCCAAGAGCAGCAATTTCCCCTTCGTCTTCCACGTCGCAAACATGAACCACGCGACCTTCCAGCAACTTGGCTGTTTCCTCTTTTCGCTTCTCGCTGCGAACGGAGTACACCACCTCCGCTCCCTCCGCCTCCAAAATCTTGCTCACGGCCCAAGCCACGCTCTTGCGGTTGGCCACTCCAAGAACGAGAAATCGTTTCCCCTCAACGCCTAAAAAACTCATCACTCACTCCTCCTTGGGCACCATGGCCAAGGCGAAGGCCACCGTGACTGCGGTCTTACCCTCTTTTCGAATCTCTCCGGTCATGTTGTAAAACTTCCCCATCTGGTCTTTTTCGGTAACATGGATTTCAAGTTCGTCGCCTGGCAATACCATGCGCTTGAAGCGGGCATCTCGAATACGGGAAAGCACGGGATCCACCTCGGTGGCGTCGATCGATCCGTTGGCCAACTTCTCGGACAAGTAAATGGCTCCTGCCTGAAAAACCGCCTCACAAAGCAAGACTCCAGGCATAATGGGGTTTCCCGGATAATGCCCCTCGAAAAACGGGAAGTCCGGTCTAACCTGTAACCGGGTAATAGCTCCCATTTCCCCGATTTCGACAATCTCGTCCACAAAAAGAAAGGGGGGACGATGTGGAATGCGGCGGTGAATTTCCTCCATGACAAAATAGGACCGCAAAAATCGTTGGCTCCGAAGTCAACGGCCTTAGAGAGCGCTCTTGTCCTCCGGGGGTAATGCGCTTCGCTCGGTCGACCGAAGGTATTGGTCCATTTTATTCGCGGTGATGACGCCGTAGTTGATGGCTCCTAGCCAACCCGACATGATGATGCCCACCGAGCCGGCGTGAAACAACCCGGGGGCCATTTCCGGCAACTGCGTGGAAATCTCCAACCCCTCGAACTTGGTGCCAAAAGAAGTTCCTCCGACGTGACGCGTGTAATGATGGATGGTTCGTGGGGTGGCTGCCTCCACGTGGTCGATCTTGTCCCGTATGCCCGGTATGATGCGATCGAGCGATTCAAGAGACTCTTCGCACAGGCGCTTCTTTTCCGCCTCGTACTCCTTGGCGGAAAGATTGTCCCAATCCGCCCATTGGGCGTTGAGGGACGCCACGATGGCGTAACGAGGCTCCTTCAGGTGGGGCCGCGTTTCCGGATAGTATATCGAGAAGGTACGACTGGTAGTTCGCCTGTCGACCAGTTCCTCGCTGGAGAAAACCTCGGAGTCGGAAACGAAAATGAGATCCCCGACGTGAGGGATGCGAGCCCCTTTCTTAAGGCCGAAATAGACTTGGCATGAACTCGAGTTGACGCGCACGCTGTCGCTTGCCTTGCGAAACTTCGCAGGTATCTTGTCCTTGCCCAAGAGACGATCAATGGTGTCCTTCACGTTGGCGTTGGAGAGAACGGTCCGACAGGCCACTTCTCGGCCGTTCACGCGAATGCCGCGAACACAGGGCTTGCCGTTCCGTTCTTCGGTGATGACCTTCTCGACAAGGCATTTTCGGCGAAGATCCACGCCGTTGGAACGCAACTCGCCCACCATTTTCTTGATCAACACGTCGGTGCCGCCCTGGAAGGTGAAGACTCCCTTGTTCATGAAATTGGAGAACACGATGCCATAGGTGATGGCCGGATCCTCGAGAGTGGAACCGTTGGCGTAGGCAATGGGTTCCATGAGGAGGCGCTTGACGTCGTCGCGCCCCGGAAAGAACTCCTCGAACATCTCGCCCGTGGTACGCTCGTCGCGGTCGAAGTAATTCATCTTCCGAAGGTGCTCGAAAAAATCTTCCACCTTCTCCTTCGCCACCTTGAATTTCTTTTGCAGCAAACTCGTGAAGTCCCACCGGTCGAAAGTCGTTTTCAAGTCGAACTGCGGATTGACAAAACGAATGTTCTTCAACTGGACGATGGACTCGGCGATTTCCTGGGTCCAGTACTTGCGACAGGACTTGATCATGCCGAAGGGAAAACCATGCAGCGAGATATCGAAGATGTGACCGCCGGCTCGCTTGAACCAAGTGGCCAATCCCCCGAACTGGTAGTGATGCTCGAGCAAAAGCACGGAATGCCCTGCCTTGGCGAGCGCGTTCGCACCCGTCAGGCCGCCTAATCCGCTGCCCACAACAACGACGTCGTAGTAGTCGTTAACCCCTTTCAGCCAATCCTTTGGCATATTCACGAGCAAGCCGCAAAAGGCTCCTTCTGGCAATCTTCAAATTTCTTTTTACCAAGAGCGAAAGAAAGGGTTGCCCGTCGAGGACGAAGACCCATAACTTGATAAAGAGGGAATGGTGACCAAGGGATTGCAAAAGTGAACTTCACTTACGTTGACTGGGCGGTGGTAGCGGGCTATTTGCTGCTGACTACCTTGGTTGGCCATCTATTGCGGGGAAAGCAGGCCAGCATGAAGGACTTCTTCCTCGGGGGCCGTTCGCTGCCTTGGCCCGCGGTGAGCGGGTCCATCATCGCGACCGAGATCAGCGGAGTCACCTTCATTGGGGTACCCGGCATGGTCTACGCGGCACAAGGCGATTTCACCTACCTGCAATGGGGTATCGGGTCGATCATCGCCCGTCTCATCGTTGGGTTCATCTTCGTCCGAGCCTTTTATGAACGCGAAATCTACAGCCCCTACGACTATATGGGCAACCGACTCGGCGAAGGCGTCAAGCGTCTAGCCACCGTAGTGTTCCAAATCGGGGGTATCCTAGGGCAAAGTGTGCGCGTACTGGTCGCCGCCCTCGCCCTCAAGGTGGTTACCCCGCTCGACTTCGAGTACTGCATCATGATCATCGGGGTCTTCGCCATCGGCTGGACGCTTATGGGCGGCATGCGGACCGTCATCTGGACAGACGTCATGCAGTTCTTCCTTTTCGTCGGCGCCGGCCTGCTTTCGCTTTTCTGGATGATTGGCGGCATTGAGGGAGGATGGTCGGGCATGACGGAAATTTCCGGAGAAGCCGGGAAGTTCAACTTGCTGAACCTTACGAGCGATCCAGCTGCAGGCTTTACCCTGTGGGTCGCCATCATCGCGGTTCCTTTCCAGAACGTCAGCATGTTCGGCGTAGACCAGTTGAATGCCCAACGAATGTTTTGCTGCCGCTCCGAAAGTGATGCCCGCAAAGCCATCTTGACAAGTTCCGCCGGGCTTCTCATCACCATGCTGATGTTGATGGTAGGGGCCGCCTTGTTCGCTTTCTACAACCAACCCGTTCCGCCGGAGAGCTTTGCCCAGTTCGACGCGAAAATCGCCAGCCTCGAGCCTTCCGAACGGAAAGACGCCTACTATCCGGTCTGGATCGTCACGGAACTTCCCGAAGGTCTCCGCGGCCTGATCCTAGCAGGAATATTCGCCGCCGCCATCTCCAGCCTCGACTCGATATTGGCGGCCTTGTCCCAGACCACCATGTCGCTTATCCGCAAAACCGACGGGGCTCACTCCGAAGAATCCGCAGGCAGGGATCTCGCCTTGTCTCGAAGCTTGGTAATCGGTTGGGGCATCGCGCTCTCCGCCTTCGCCATTGCCTTGGATTCCATGCGTGGCGAGGTCAACGTGGTCGTTCTCGCCTTTGGCATGACCTCCTACACGGTAGGTCCGATGCTCGGCTTTTTCCTCGCCGCCTACTTTACGCCCCAAGCCAGTCTGCGAGGACTGGTCGTCGGTTTCGCCCTGTCCTTTTTACTGGTCCTATTAATCCGCACCGACCTATGGACGATTCTTTTAAACCTCGACTTCATGACAATCGAAAGCATTGCCGGTTTCCCAACCATAGCCCCCACCGAGGACGGTAAACCCAAGGCCATCGTGAATTCCGTCTGGGCCTGGCCCGTCACCGTATTCATTACTTGGGGGTGCGGCCTCTTGATCCCACGGCGAGAGCAACCTTCTCGTCTTCCTATATAAAGGCGTGAGCGCTCCCAAGCTCTTTCCCCTCCCCCGCCAAGTCGTCTTCCTCGGCGGCGAAATCTCCATCCCCGAACGACCTACTTTCTCCGTCCACCATACCGCCTTGGTCGAAGTCGCCGAGTTCTTTGGCCGAGAAAGAGCAATGCAGCCAACCGATGGTTTCGGGTGGTTGCGATACGAACTGGTCGGCGACCTGACCGGCGGCGAGGAAGCCTACCGTGTCATTTTGGAAACGAACGGCATTCTCCTGCAAGCAGCCAGCCCCACCGGCGCTTTCCGGGCTACCCGCACACTGAAGACCTTGCTTGCCGAAGGCGTAGCCCCCCTCCCCTGCCTCGAGATCAAGGATCATCCGGCATTTCCTCATCGCGGCTTCATGTTGGACGTCAGTCGCTGCAAGGTGCCGACCATGGAGTCGCTGTTCGAGCTAATCGACTTGCTGGCCGACCTGAAGTACAACGAACTGCAACTCTACGTGGAGCATACCTTCGCCTTCAGCGACCACGAAACCGTCTGGCGGGAAGCCTCCCCTCTCACCGCCGATGAAATCAAACTACTCGACGAACGTTGCCGGGAACGCTTCATCGAGTTGGTGCCGAACCTGAACTCATTCGGCCATTTCGAGCGTTGGTTACGGCACGAACCTTACAAGGAGTTAGCGGAATGCCCGGATGGCTTTCGCCGCGAGAACCCCTTCATGGAGCGTGATCACGGCACTACCTTGAAACCAAACAAGGAAAGCTTGGCCTTCATCGACTCCCTCTACGCCGAGTACCTGCCGAACTTCACCTCTGGACGCTTTAACGTGGGAATGGACGAACCTTGGGAACTCGGGCAAGGATGGAGCAAACCGCAAGTCGAGGCCCAAGGGAAGCAGGCCATCTATCTCGAACATCTCGACGAAATACGCAAGCTAGTCGAAAAACACAGCCGTGAAATGCTATTTTGGGCAGACGTCCTGCTTGAAGAATCTGGCAATGCCTCCCGTGTGCCGCAAACGGCTTGCCCCGTCATCTGGGGTTACGAGGCCGAACACCCCTTTCAGGAACAAGCCCAAGCCGTCGCCTCCTGCGGGTTATCCTTCTACATTGCGCCTGGAACCGCGAATTGGCGCAGCTTCACCGGACGCCTGCCCAACGCCCTGGCCAACGTACGCTCGTCGGTAGCCGCAGGGCTGGCCCATGGCGCCGCTGGAATTTTGCTCACAAGTTGGGGAGACTGCGGGAACCACCAACCATGGTCCACCTTGTACCCCACCCTGCTGCAAACCGCGGGCCTTTCCTGGAATGAAACTTCGGATCCTGAAACCGAGCTCGTGCCGCTTCTCGACCATTTCCTTTTCTCCAATGAAAGCGATACCCCCAGCCAGGCAATGCTCGAAATCGGTCACCTCGACCTTTGCCTGGGTCCCAAGATCGTCAACGCCAGCCTCCCCTGGTTGCTCGCCTTCGCCGACCAACCCGAAAAACTGCCTGAGCGCCTGGAAAGGGATCATCCGGTCAAGAAACTGCGGGACGGCCAAGATAGAATCGCATCCCTCAGGGTCGATTTGGCCGATTTGGCCGACGACTCCGGCAACGCCGGGTTGGCGGCTAAAGAGCTGCTGCTAGGGCTCGATCTCTCCGCCCATGCTCTGGCCCACGGTCAAAACCTGTTGGGGGAGAGCCCATCGACCGCGCTCTCTTCCGCAAAGGAATTGCCGAGCCGTTACGAAAGCCTGTGGTTGGAAAGAGCCCGACCCGGCGGACTTCCCGAAAGCCTCGCTCTGCTCAAACGAGCCTTGGGCCGGTGGCAGGGCTAGGCCTCTTTGTTGTAGATGGTCTGGGACGGGAAGGCCATCTCGAGACCCTCCGCGTTGAAACGCTTCAGGATGGCCATGTTGATACTAGTCTGGGTACCGAGAATGTCGGACCCCTTGGTGATCCTGTAGACAAAGATCAAGTTGAGGGAGAAATCCCCGAATTCATTGAAGCCAATCGCGAAATCTTCTTCGACGTCCTCCTCGTGTTCCTCGACGATTTCACGTAGCACCTCCATCGCCCGCGCCATCTTGGCATCGTCCATGTCGTAGGTCAGCCCCAGTTTCACCACCACCTTTCGGGAAGGTTCCGAAGAAACGTTTTCCACGGCGTTGTCCGAGATCTTGGAATTCGGGATCGTCACCATGCGCCCATCCAAGGTCTTCAAGCGAGTGCTGCGCATGCCTATCTCGGTTACGCTCCCGTCAAAACCGTTAACCTTTATGCGATCCTTCAAGCTAAACGGCTTGTCCGTGAATATCGTGAATCCGCCGAACAAGTTGGAGAGTGAATCCTTGGCCGCCAAGGCGAACGCCATGCCGGCCACACCCAAACCAGCCAGTACCGTGGTGATGTCGTAGCCGGAATTGTCCAAAGCCATGATAATTGCGACCACCCAGACTATGGTTCTGACCCCGCGTCGAACGATTGGAAGAAGGACGTCGTCCAAGTCGTTTTCGGTGTCGGCGAAGTAAGGCCCGACGTACTCGTCCAAGATGGCCTCGAACACCCGACACACCAACCACGCCCCGAGAAAGGTGACGAGAACGGAGAAGAACCCATTGACCCAAAGGTCGACTTCGGGGGGGAATTGGAGAATCTGAAGACCAAACCAAGCACCGGCCAAACCTCCCGCGAAAACCAAGGGTTTCTTGAAGGTCTCGAGCAAGACGTCGTCCAGCTTGGTCTTGGTTTTTTCCGTCACCCGCTTGACGTATTTCTCGATGAACCAATAGACCGTACGAGTGAGTATGATGGCACCGAGGATGATCAGCAACGAGGTCACCAAATCTCCATAGGCATTACCTTGGAATAATTCTTCGTCCAGAACATCGACCCCGAGGCGATTCCACCAAGACGCCAGAAATTCGAATTTCAGACTAATAACCGACCATTCATTCATTTTGCGTTTATCCTTGCTTTACTTGATGCGGAAAAAACCCCTACGGGCTTGCCTCTTCACGGATCCACCCGAAGTCCGTTTTCAAATTTCTTGGAATCGGTCTCGTTGCCCTCCTCATCCCAAAAATACCAAGTATCTTCCGGCTTGCCATCTGCATAGAATCCTTGAGCCCGCAATTTACCGTTCGGGTACCATTGCAACATCTCCCCGTGCCTAGCCCCATTCTTGAAGCGACAAAGTACAGCCAAGCCATCATTGGAGTGCCATGCCTTCACCCATCCAGTGAACGGTCTTTGGTCTCGACCATGAAACAAAATCGTGGCTTCGGCTCCAGCAGCCGAAAAAAGCAAGGCAGGCTCCTCAATATCCTCATTTTGGCTCCATCTGCCGGGATGCAAGTCCGTGAATTCCAAAGACTGGTTGAAATATTCAGCGTACCTGCCCTCAGGCGGAACCACCTCGGGGGGCAATGGGGGACGAATCGTTTCATCCACTTGGTTACCAGCATTGTCAGGCGAATCCACAGGATTTAGATCTTCTTTGTCCTTCGTGGACTTACGAATCTTGCGAGGTTCCTCCCGACCCGCCTCGCTCACCGTTTTAGTGTTCTCACTGCTTGAATCTTCCCCGCAACTTGCAAATGCAAGCAACGCCAAGATCATCGTATAAGCCGAGAAGGATTTTTTCACGCAACTTACGTTAGGGCTTGCCGGGCAAATGGCAAGTTCGAGGTTTTGAAGAGTTGGGGGACAAAGCGCCAGCGGTGTTTGCAAACCAAATTTTGTTTCCGGCCATGAACTCCCTTGCCAATTAACTCGGTTCCGCAAAAAACATATTGCTGAAAGTGCTTACTCTCTCCTTGAAATCTTGGTTAGCTTGCACGAAAGTAAATCTTTTACCTCATGAGTCCACGACTCCTCGTAAAACCTCTTCGATTCCTCGAAAAACCCGTTAGCCTGCACAGCGAAGGCCAACTCGGGAGAATGGTTCGGTCGCGCTGGCTCGTGCTTCTCTTTCTGTCCCTCTTTGCGTGGGAGCGCCCCGAGCTGTCAGCCGCTAAGGTTGCTTATTCCGGAAAACTGACTGGTGCCGAAGCAAACCACGATGGATCGGGGTACTTCCGTTTCAGTATCTTGGACGTCAAGGGAACCACTATTTGGTCGCATTCGGACGATCCCGCATCCTCCATAGCCTTGGGAGTCGCAAACGGCGTCTATTCCACCGTGTTGGGAGGAGACAAGATGAAGCCCATTCCGGACAGCCTCTGGTTTGATAACCGGGTAGTATTTCTCCAGGTGTCTTTCTCTGACGGGTTAGGTAAACCCTTTAATGAAATCTCTCCCAGCAGACCCATCCTTTCCTTTTTCCCTCATTCCACTTCTCGCATAGGCAACAAAAAGGTCGTTCATCTTCTCGGCGCCTTTAATCCGAAAACCAGCCCAGTCCAAGTGCAAGCCGCGCTCAATCACACTATATACTTTTTGCCCGATCAAAGCGCAGCGGCTTCCTATAAGTTGAAGTCCTATGCCTCACTTACCCAGGCAGAAAAAGAAGAACTCGAGAAAATCGCCTGGGAAGGCGCTTCCGAGGAAGCAATCTGGGCGATCGAGTTACTAGGTGGAGTCGAGGTCATAAGGGAGCAAGCTCGACAGGGGTCCGTGGCCGCGCAAGAGATTTTGAAGAAGCTGAACATTCCACCACTTCCTGACCCTGTACAAAAAGAGAGAAAGGAAATGGCTCTTCTAAGAGCTCACGTTTTCTCCGGAAGAAAACCCGCATTTGATCAATACGGTCCACTTGCCGGAGGCCTGAGAAAGAATGAAAATCAGCACTTCAACATCGTCATGCTGAAAGAAGGCAAAATCGTCAGGCATAGAGATGGGGAGGCAATCACCCGAAAAATCACCTTCGGCGAATTCGACCGCCTCCGCAGGGACGCCTTCCTTCACCAAAAACCAATGACCGTGCAACCTGCCACCGAATTCGGAAAGAAAATCGCCATGATCACGAAGGGATCCCCTACCCGGCGTTTGAGGCAGAATCGCGAGGAATATTGGGAAAAAGGAAAAAGGTGGAGATGGATCGGAGACCGAACGGGGTTCGCCGTCGAAATCGAACCTCCACCCGAGTAAGTTCAGTCCGGAAGCAGCCTCCGCTGACTGAAATTCAGGCCGCATTTGAAGCCCGGTGTAAATCTTTCCTTGTGGCTACGATCCCATCACGGACAGGTGGGAAATGCGTGACATTTCACGGGGTCATCCTTTTCATGCTCCCCTTCCCTTTTCCATACCTCCCACCTCATGAAAATCGTCGTACTCGATGGCCATACCTTGAATCCCGGTGACTTGTCCTGGGACGGCTTCCGCGAACTGGGCGAAGTGATCGTCCACGAGCGTACGCCGGTCGATCAAGTGGCGGAGCGCATTGCGGGAGCGGAGGTGGTCATCACCAACAAGGCGGTCTTGTCCAAGGAAACTATCGAGGCCTCGCCCCAGTTGCGATACGTCGGCGTGACGGCGACGGGAGTCAATATCGTGGACCTGGAGGCGTGCGATGCCTGTGGCGTGACGGTGACCAATGCGGCCAACTACGGGTCGGCCTCGGTTGCTCAAGCGGTCTTCGCTCATGTCCTGCATTTCACACAGCGGGTGGGAGACCATGCCAACGCGGTCAAGCAGGGCCGCTGGTCGGACTGTCCCGACTTTTGCTTTTGGGATCATCCCTTGGTCGAGCTGGAGGGCATGACCCTCGGCATACTGGGCTATGGGGCGATCGGCCGGGCTGTGGCCCAATTGGGGAAAGCCTTCGGCATGGAGGTGATCGCTCACAGTCGTTCCTTGCAAAATAGCATCGAGGGCGAAGTGCGTGTAGTCGACCGTGACACCCTGTTCAGGGAAAGCGACGTGCTCACCTTGCATTGCCCGCTGACCGAGGAAACCGACCAAGTGGTCAACACGGAGACCCTCGCCTCCATGAAGCCGACCGCTTTTCTGATCAACACGGGGCGTGGTCCGTTGGTCGACGAAGCCGCCCTCGCCGCCGCCTTGGAGGCGGGTCAATTGGCGGGAGCCGGGCTCGACGTATTGTCGAGCGAACCGCCCGCCCCAGACAACCCGCTCATCGGGGCGAAGAACTGTTTCATCACACCGCACTTGGCGTGGGCCACGAAGGCATCGCGTGAACGCTTGATGGCGATCTCGGTGCTGAACCTCCAAAAATTCCTCGAGGGCCAGCCGACCAACGTGGTGAACCGGCCCAACTAAGGACCCGCCTTACTTCAGGGAAAAGCAGGACAGTCGGCGCTTGTCGCGCACATAGAGGAATCCATTGGCAATGGAGGGAGCGGCCCGGGCCCCGAAGCCCACAACTTGCTGACGATGGAGCACCTTGTAGGCTTTGGGCGAGGCCTCCACCAACAGGAGTTCGCCGTCCTCGGTCACCACGACCAACTTGTCGTCGGAGCAAAGCAGGGAACCGGCCGCCATGCGCCCGGAGGTCCATTTGACGGTGCCGTCGCTCAAGTCGACGCAGCGCAGCTCGGGGCCGCGTTCCTGACGGCCGTGAAAGCCATAGAGAAAACCGTCTCGGTGGACGGGGGTGGCGTAGTGGGCGTCGAGCGCCCCACCCTTCTTCCAGAGCAACTTGGGGGACCCCCCGCCATTGCCTTCGGCGAGGCGCCAGACGGCAGCCCCTACGTCGTAGCAGGAGGTCAGGAATACTTGGTCGCCAATCACCATCGGGGTGGCGGCGTTGACGGAGGCATCGATGGGTGAGCGAAAGGCCTCGAAGAACAAGGGACGTCCGGTTTGGGCATCCACCCCGGTGAACCCTCCGCGGGTGAAGAACAAGGCGCAGGAACGCTTCCCTACCTGCATTCCTTGGGGCGAAGAGTAGTCATTGGTCTCCTTTGTCGAGGACCAGGCCAGCTTGCCGCTGTTCAGGTCGAAGGCGGCCACCCCGGCGTCCTTGCCGTCGATGCGTCCCCCGACGTCCACGATAACCCGCTTGCCTAGAACAAGAGGCGAGGAACAGCGCCCGAAAAATCCTTGCGGCGAACCGAAGCGCTTGGCCAGATCCACCGTCCAGACCGGCTTGCCGGTTTTGAGGTCGTGGCATGACAGCAGTCCTTGTGGACCGTGGGTGAATACTTTGCCATCTGCGATGGTGGGGGTGGAACGGGGCCCTTCCTCCATTCCGAAGCGGTCCCGGTAATTGGAGACGAAGGAGCGCTTCCACAACAGCTCGCCAGTCTTGGAGTCGAGGCAGTCGATGCGCTCATCGGCTCCCACCCGGTGGTGAATGATGAGCCGACCGTCCGAGATCACGGGGGTGGCCCAGCCAACTCCGACGGTATATTTCCAAAGCTCCTTGAAGTCACCATCGCCGGCGGGGGCTACGATCTTGTCATCGGCATGCCCGTCGCGGTTGGGACCCAGCCATTGCGGCCAGTCGGCGGCCACGACAGGTGCGGCCAACAGCAGACAAAAGACAAACAGGGCGTTGTGCAACATGCCGACATTCAAGTACTCAGAGAGGACAAAGAAAAGGAGAAAGACGAAATGTGCTTGGCGTTTTCGCGGAAGGAGGTTGAATCTGTCGGCGATGAAATTCGCCATATGCAACGAGACCTACCAAGGCTGGGATTTCGCCCGCACCTGCGCCCACGTCGCCGACACCGGATACGATGGCATAGAAGTGGCTCCCTTCACCTTGAAGACCGACCCACGGAAACTGACCGAAAAGGAGGCCGCCGTCCACGGACAAACCGCCCGGGCCGCCGGGCTTGACTTAGTCGGCCTGCACTGGCTGCTGGTCAAGCCAGAGGGCCTGCACCTCACCACCGACAACGATGCCCTCCGTCAGGAAACTACCGATTTTGCCTGCCACTTGGCTCGCCTCTGCGCCGCCATGGGAGGCGACGTCATGGTATGGGGAAGCCCGAAGCAACGCGATTTGGAACCCGATTGGGACTACAAGGACGCCGCCAAGCGCGCGGCCGACGCCCTCCGTCAAGTAGCTGAGATTGCCGGCGACTTGGGCGTAACCATCGCAATGGAACCACTCGGCCGTAGAGAAACCAACTTCCTTAATACCGCGGCTGAGACCGTCCGCCTCATCAAGCAAGTGGACCACCCCGCCTTTCGCCTCCATCTCGACGTCAAGGCGATGAGCGACGAGGAAAAGGATATTCCCGAGATCATTTCAGAGAGCAAGGATCACCTCGCTCATTTCCATGCCAACGACCCCAATCTGCGCGGACCCGGCTTCGGCGAAGTGAAGTTCGAACCCATTGCCACTGCTCTCGAGGAAATCGATTACACAGGCTACGTATCGGTCGAGGTGTTTGACTATTCGCCGGATCCCGAGACCATAGCCAACCAGAGTCTGGCCTACCTGCGGTCGATCTTCGACAGCTGAATCCAGGTCAAGGAAGCGAGGCTATCTTTGCCTCGCGGGCATCCCCCAACTTGAGCGAGCGGGCATACTGAAAGAGCAATTGATCTCTGGATCGAGGAAGAAGCTCCAGCTTGGCGCGTTCTACGCGCAAAACTTCGAAAGCGACGGCATCGATTGCAATGGGATTGGCGGAAAGAAAGAGGCTTTTTCTCGATTTGACGTAGCCAGCGTGAAAGTTACGTCCCCCGGCGCACTGAAATTTCTCCAAGCTCAGGACGGAGAAAAGATGTCTTTCCCACAATTCGGGCACCGCCAAAATCTCGATGGCGGCGGCCGGGGCAGTCGACTTACGACTCAAGAAACGTCGGTTGTTCCCTACGTTCCACAGGCTGGCATTGGCCACGGCCGCCTCTACCCCAAGGGAGGCGCTGTCCTTGGCCACGGGTAAATTGATCCAGCCCACCTTGCCCAGCAACAAGGGGGTTGGCAGGTAACTGCGACGCCCTTCGCGTATTTGAGCCTCCCAATCGTTGGGAAAAGCCATCTTGACCCTTACGACATGCCCAGAAGAAGGAGGCAAGGGACTTTCATGGTACCATTCGGAACGGAAAAAACTCCCCTCGTCCAAGGCCTTTACCTCCACGCCGCGATATTTGGATCCACCCTTGCTGAGGGGTGGCAAAAAGCCTGCTGATCGCAAGTTGTGGCTTTGGGCGTCCAGGATGAACAGGTCTTTCAGGTGAAAACCACGAGTACGCAACAGGTCTATGGCGGCGTCGACCAAGGCGCGCGGAGTGGCCAAACCCGGGGCGTTTGCAGTCTGAACTTTCAACCCAATGGTGTCGAAATGCTTAGGGGAAACAGTGGCCGTTGCATGCTTCTCGTAGTTTTCCACCAAACGCAAAAGAGCCAAACGGTAGGCCACCCGATCAAACGACGTCAAATCGGTCTTCCAAGTTGCAAGTGGCTTTTGAAGCGGCCCCTCGGGCTCTGCTGCTCGTGCATGAACCGTCGTGGCAAAGCATAATGAAAGCATGCTGCAAACCCTAAGGGTTTGATTAAATAGCCAAACAACTTGACGTGCAAGGAACCCAAGTGAATATCGAGACATGGCACTCTTGCGTCGGTTATTTCTTCTTGTCGTCCCCATGGCGTCTTTCGTCCTGGTCGCTGGAAGTTGCTCCAACGAAGGCGAGGATTCCGTGGATGGAAAGAGCATAAAAGGCGACCACTTGGAGAGCGCAAGATTGAAAATCATTGACGGCCAAAACGAAGAGGCGATCACCGAATTGGAGGCATTGAACCGAACACATCCAGATAGCGTGGAAGTGATCGATCTTTTGGGATTGGCCTGTACCTCCAACAAGGAATACGCCCAAGCCGCAAGATGGTACCTGCAAGCCGCGGAACTAAAAGCAGGAGATCCTGCTTATTTGCTCAAGGCCGGCGAGTGCCGGGAACTGGCCGGCGACGACAAAGAAGCCACGCGGTTATACGCCAAATTCAAGCAACTCGAGCCAGCCAACGAAAATGGATGGCGCAAACTCTTCCACTTGCTCGTGAAAAGAGCTCGAAAGGCGGAACTCAAGGCAACGCGCCAAGAACTGGAATCGCAAGCCATCGAGACGTACAAGAAACATTGGCACCCAACCCCAAGCGAAAAAATCATGGTGGCCAGCCTGCATCGCAACAAGGGATTCATCAACAACGCAAAGAAGTTGCTCAAAGAAGTCGCATCCGATCGGAATAGCGACCAAGCGGCTCCTGCCTTGCTGGAACTGCTGGACATTGATCTCGAGGAAAACAACGTGCATGATGCCGAACGCATGGCCCAAAAGCTCAACAAGGAATTCCCCGGCGCCATGGATGAATCACCTCTTGCCGGGAGAGTGAAAAACCTACTTGCGGACATATATGGCCCCACTTTCGCCGCCCAACGCATCGATTGGGAAAACCAAACGGTGGAAAAATTGTTTCAGCTAATCGGTGAAACCACAAAAGAGAAGCCCTTCAGGCCTGGGAAACATTCTCCAGTCGAAGTGGAAGCCACGCCCCTTGGAATCGATGAGGCAACCGAAGAGGACAGTGCCACCACGGCGAATTCTTCCAACGATTCGGAGACGAATGCAACGGGCCACGAAGAGTCGTCGGATGACGACAACACCTCCGTGGCCGACATTTTCCTCCGCCCTCCGCCGACCGATAATTTGGCGGAAGCCAGACAAGCGATAAACGACGGCAACTTCACGCTAGCCAAAGAGGTTCTGATGGACGTCATCAATTCGGAACCGGACAACGCAAAAGCGCGACATCTACTTTCCCGGACTCATTTGTTGGCCGATGAAGCCAAGGAAGCGGAAGTAGTGGGACGGGAAGCAGTCAGACTGGCCCCGCAGAATCTCGAGATACGCCTATTCTATCTCCAAACTGCGCGCCCTCCCATCTTGACCCCGCAAAGATTCATCCAAAAACTCGAGCGAGCCAGCCAAGACTTCCCTGAATCCCTCGACTTGATCTTGCTCAAGGCCGAGCACTACCATTCCGAGAAGAACTACAACGCGGCCAGTGTTCTCTATAGACAGTTCCTTCAAATGGCGCCCTTGAACGAGCCGCGGCGAGAAACGATCCAACGTGAATTAGCCGCCTTGGGAAATCCCTGAATGCCATGCCAAGATTCAAGGACAATTACCTGAGTGACCTGAAGGATCGAGTGTCCATACTCGACGTGGTATCCCCCCACGTTCAACTCAAGCGGGCTGGCAAAAGCTGGAAGGGCCTCAGCCCATTCAGCCAAGAAAAGACGCCATCCTTCTTCGTTAATCCCGAACGGAACAGCTTCAAGTGCTTCAGTACCGACACGGGAGGCGATGCCATACGATTCGTTGAATTGGTCGAAAACCTCACCTTCATCGAGGCGGTCGAAACCCTCGCTCGAGCATTCAATTACCCCGTGCAATACGAAAGAGGTTCATCCAAGGACGCCATTCAAGCTTCCTCCGTCAGGGCCGAGCTTTTCCGCATTCACGAGGAGGCCTCCAACTGGTACCGGGAACGATTCCTGGCCGATGACGAAGAAGGCGCTTACATCCGCGATTTTTGGACCAAACAACGCAATTTCTCACTTGAAACGGCAGAGGAATTCGAGGTGGGATTCGCCCCTCCTCGAGGTGGATTGGGCAAAGCTCTTGCCTCCTCGGACTATTCCCGCGAAGCCTTGAAAGCCTCGGAACTTTTCTTTTCGGGAGGAAAAGAGCGATTCCGAGGGCGGCTGATGATTCCGATCCACGATACGCAAAGTCGAATCGTGGCCTTTACCGCTCGCCAACTTGAAGTGACGCCCGAAAATGATCCGGCCCGCGAAGCCAAATACGTCAATTCCGCCGAAACCCCCATCTTTCGCAAAAGCAACTTGCTCTTCAACTTGGACAAGGCTCGTCGCCACGTGAACGAGCGAAAGAGCCTTCTCCTGGTGGAAGGACAACTGGACGCCATGAGATGTTGGGAAGTAGGAGCCAAGGCGACGGTGGCTCCGCAAGGAACAGCCTTCACCGAGATGCAGGCAAGATTAATGTCCAGACACCAAGCCGAAAGCATCGAGATTTTGTTCGACGGCGACAAAGCCGGTCGCAGCGCCGCCCTGCGCATTCTGCCCATCGCCATGGAGGCGGGGCTAGAGGTCACGGTTCTTCAACTCCCCCAAGGCCAGGACCCGGACGACCTGCTCGCTGCCGAAGGAACCGATGCATTGGATACCTTGAGGAAAACCGCCAAGGACGCCATGTCCTTTGCCATCGAGGCGCTCCTCGATGGCGATGCCAATCCAAGTCCGGATCGAAAAGGAGCAGTGCTGGGAAAGGTTTTCGAGATCCTCTACCCATGCTCTTCCATCGCCGTTCAGGAAGGTTATTTGAGGAAAGCCAGCATTCTGCTCCAAGTGAGCGAAGATGCGGCAAAACAAGATTTTCGAGTCTTTCGATCCAAGCGAATACGACGAAAGCCTATATTGAAAGAAGAGCCAAAATCCGCTGAAAATCACTCGCAAAAGTTGACAACTGTGGAATATGACCTTTTATTCCATGTTTTGCATTATGAGGAAATAGCGGTTTCCTTATCGCAAGTCATTGATTTAGAGTGGATTAATACTGGTAGCGTAGAAGGGTTTGTTCTTACTCGCATCCTAAACGAACTTCAAGCGGGCATATGGGAAAAAGATCAGTTGGATTCTCTGGACTTTTCAGAGGAGGAACGAAAATGCGTGGTCGAGATCAATGCGGAAGGTTCACGATTCCCCGAACCTTTGGACTCCGCCAACGAATGTTTGAGCGTCCTCTTCGCAAGTTTCCTGCGTCGTAAGGAAAATGAATTGACCGACCAGCTAGCCAACCAAAACCCCAATAATCTCGATCAAGCCAAGGCATTACAGTCCGAACTCGGGCAACTGCGCGCTCAAAGCTTAAATCCTCCTACACTTTTACCTACAACTAAACTTTATGGCCACGACCAAGACCAGTACGAAGAGCAAACCGAAACAGGCGACGAAGAAGCGGGCAACCGCAAAGAAGAAGCCGCTCAAACGGGCGTCGTCTTCGGTTTCGAATAAATCAACGAAGGCAAAGCCAAAGGCTGGAGGAGCAAAAGGCTCGCGAGCCAAGAAACCCACGGCCAAGCCTAGGGTCACCAAATCAAAGGCGGCAAAGAAGGTGGCTCCAAAAAAGAAGCCTGCTACGAACAAGAAGGCTGCAGCTTCAAGGAAAACCGCAAGCAAGAAGGCCGAGTCCAAAAAGAAACCAACTGCAACCGCTAAAGCCTCCACGAAGAAAAACAAGTTGTCCGCCGAGGTAGCAGCTCTGGTCAAGGAGCACGACTTGAAGCCAATGGGCAAACGAGCCTTGGAAATACAAGCCTTGGCCAACCCTGGGCTGAACGACAAGATTCGCACGCTCATCCACCTTTCCAAGGAACAAGGCTTCCTCACCTACAAGGATATCGACAAGTGCCTGCCTGAAAGTTCCAGCAATCCCGAGGAAATTCAAAACGTCATTTCCATCCTGACCAACTTGGAAGTCAAGATTCTCGATTCCGACGAAGTCGAGAAATTCAAGGAAAAGCTTGAGAAGAAGGAAGAGGAAACGGCTCGCAACACGGATGGCGACCTGCTCGACGACCCGGTAAGAATGTACCTCAGGCAAATGGGTCAAGTCCCGTTGCTGACGAGGGAAGAGGAAGTGGCGATCTCCAAGCGCATCGAATCCGCCGAATCAACTGCCCTCAAGGCTCTGTTCTCGGTAGACTTGACGACCGAGTTTCAAATCGAACTGGCGGACAAGCTACTGGCTCGGGAGGAACGATTCGATCGAGTAGTTCTGGACAAGAAAATTGATAGCCGAGAAGCCTATTTCAAGCTCCTGACGAAACAAGTGGAAATTGCCCGTACTGGACACCTGAAGGTACTCAAGGCGTGGAGCGACATAAACCGCGCGAAAAACAAGACCGTGCTGAAACGGGCCAAGAACCGTTTCATAAAGTATCACTCCGCCCTCCTGCCCACGTTCAAGAAGTTTTGCTTCAAGTTGAAGGTGTTCGAGGACTTGATTGCGGAAATATCTCCCGACGTTCGGCTCATGGCCAAACATCTCCACAACTTGGCCCAAGCGAAGGATTCGGTGAAACGTCGGCGCAGAAAGATTAAAGTCGACAAGATCAAGAAGGAATTGGCCGAACTTCGTGAAAAGTATCGCATGGAACCGGACGAAATGGTCGAGCTGCTCAAGGAAGTGCGGCAAGCCATGCGCAAGGCTCACGAAGCCAAAACCGAAATGGTGGAAGCCAACCTTCGCCTGGTCATCAGCATCGCCAAGAAATACACCAACCGTGGCTTGTCTTTTCTGGACTTGATTCAAGAAGGCAACATGGGACTCATGAAAGCAGTGGAAAAATTCGAGTATCGGCGCGGATACAAGTTTTCCACCTATGCCACTTGGTGGATCAGGCAGGCAATCACTAGATCCATTGCGGACCAAGCCCGCACCATTCGAATCCCGGTTCACATGATCGAGACCTTGAACAAGGTCATGCAGGTTCAAAAGCAATTGCTTCAGGAACTAGGACACGAACCGACGAGCGACGAGGTGGCTGACGAGATGGGTCTCCCCGTCGAAAAGGTACAGACCATCATGAAAATGGCTCAGCAACCCATCAGCTTGCAAAGCCCCGTCGGAGATGGAGACGACACGAATTTTGGAGACTTCATCGAGGATAAAGCCGCGGAAAACCCTTACGACCAAACCGCATACTCTCTCTTGCGAGAAAAGATACTCGACGTACTGCACAGTTTGACGGAGCGAGAACGCAACGTTCTCTCGCTCAGGTTCGGATTGAAAGACGGATACAGTCGCACGCTGGAGGAAGTGGGCAGGCAGTTCAAGGTCACCAGGGAACGGATACGTCAAATCGAGGCCAAAGCCCTTCGCAAGATGCGCCACCCCACCCGCATTCGTCAACTGCACGGCTTTTTCGAGGCCGACCAAAGCTCGGTCAACAAGCCGAAACCGGAAGCGCTGCGTCAGCTCAACCTCTAAAAACCGGCCTTGCCCTCAATGGAGATCCGCCCCTCAATCTCATTATGAGGTTGCAAAAACACCACGCTCTGCAATAAGCTATCAATCATGAACTTCCAAGAAATGGAAATACTTGCTTTCATAGGAAACCTCGGTGGAACCGAGATCATTGTGATATGCGCGATACTGCTCCTGCTTTTCGGGTCAAAGAAATTGCCGGAGTTGTTTCGTTCTTTCGGGAAAGCCACCAAAGAGTTCAAAAGAGGGCGAGACGAAGTCGTAGGCGACATTAGAAACGTCATGGACCAAGAGCCCGACAATGCCATTGATCATCAGGATCACCAAAGTGACGACGTGCATTCCGAAACCGTCACCGAGCCTGAAAAGGAACGAACTTAAGGGTTAAACAACCCTTTCCCGGAAAGAGGCTTTTAATTAGCCCCCTGCCGACACTGGAAGGTACCCCTTTTCGCACAGGATAGTCATCACGCGTTCGCGATGATCTCCTTGGACCTCGAGTCCTCCGTCGGATCGCAAGAAGCCTCCCACCGCCAGGCTTTTCTTGAGTTCCCGCAACAAAGCCTGCCGTTCCGACTTGGTGGCATCTCTGCGGAAAGCGCGAATCGTCGTCACCGCCTTGCCGGCCCGTCCTTGTGTTTCACGCCGCACTTCCACCCTGCCTAGTTTGGGCACCTTGGCCTGCAACTCCTCCTGTGGCTTAGGCTTCCGGACGGAAGCTTGCGGCGCCTTCGAAAACGCGTTGCCATCGAGATCGGAAAATGGGTTCTGCTGCTCCAATTCGCTGGATTCAGCGTCCATTGAGATGCGATCCTTCTTCACGATTCGGCTTCTTCTCCTTCTTCGAGAAACGCCAAGGCCTTGACGTAACTCCGTCTCTCCAGGAAATGGAGCAAGCGCGGAGGCAGTGATTCACTTGAATCAGCAACCACTTTGTCCAGAAAAGCCAAGGATGCTCGAATGTCTCCTTTCACTCGACCAGTGATCACTTGCAAAGCCTCTTCCATATCGTGCATAAGGTTCATTGCCTCCTGTCCGGTCAATAGGAATTCCTGCCCTCCAAGGCGCTGCGCAAGGTGGTTGAATCCGAATAAGTAACTCCAGCGCCGCTGGGAATTCCGAAACCAATGCGCGAGACCTCAATGGAGCGGTCCCCAACCACCTCTTGCTGGAGGTAGTGACAAGTGGCCTCTCCCTCGACGTCGTTGGGCAGGGCAAGAATCAATTCCTTGGTGGTTTCCCTTTGGACGCGCCGGTGCAAGGCTTTCACGTTCAATTCATCCGGGCCAATTCCGTGGATGGGCGAAAGCTTGCCTCCCAGGACATGGTAGAGTCCCCGAAAAACTCCGGCTCGTTCGATCGAAAACAAGTCAGGCACGTGTTCCAGCACGCAAATAGTCGATTGGTCCCTCGATTCATCGCTGCACAGCATGCACAAATCGCCTTCGCTCAAATTACCGCAATCCAAACAGGCTTGCACGCATCCTTCGGTTTCTTCCAAGGCTTGCCTGACCCGCTTGCCCAAATCGGGTTTTTCAACCAGTAATCTCAAGGCAATGCGTTCGGCCGATCGATAGCCGAGACCGGGTAGACGCTTGAGGGCGTCGAGCAGTTTCTCATAGGCGGGCGTCATGCCCTAGTCACATGAGTCCCGGCAACCCCATACCCATACCGCCGGTGATCTCTTGCATAAGTTTCTCGTTGGCCTCCTTGGCTTTCGCCGATGCTTCACGGACCGCCTCCAGAGCAGCTGCCTCGATGACCTCGGCATCCTCCTTCAGGAATTCGGGATCGAAGGAGATTGATTGAAACTCACCTTGACCGTTGATCTTTATTTTGACGGCGCCTCCACCACTGGATACGTCGATGACGTGATCAGCGAGTTCTCCTTGGGCTTCCTCCATGCGTTTTTGCATTTTCTGAGCCTGCTTGAGCAATTTGCCTACACCTACCATGAGTTGGGTTCCTCTTGTTGATTTGGATTGGGTTCAAACGGATGATGAGCCACCCGAAGCCTTATGAAATCACTCGGTTGAGGATCCCGAGTCAAGACCTTAGGCACGTAAACTAGGCATCGCCCAGCAAGTCGGCATAACCCTCGCGAAAGGAAGGATAGCACGGTTCCCAGAAAACTTCCTCCCTGATCCGCAGGTTGTCTATCTTTCGGTTAGGGAGGGGTTGGGTTGGGTCCGCACCTGTTCGGGACAAAGGAATTCCAGTGAAAGGCGGTACATCGACTCCAAGTCTTCGAGCGAGCCACTCGACCAGTTCTTTGCGAGGAACCGGGTGCCCATCCGACAAGTTGTAAATGCGTCCGGGGATTTCGCTGGACGAAGACAGTACAGCCCAAATTGCAGCGCATGCGTCATCCCTATGTATCAAGTTGAGGAATGCTTCCCCGTCTCCGGGAATTTCTCGCGCTCCCGCCCGCAAGTGATTGAGGTAGATATGCCGCTGTGGACCGTATATTCCAGCGAGCCGCAAGACAAAGGATCGTTCGATCGAGGCAGGCCCGGGAAAACAGACGCTTTCAGACGCCAAAAGCAAGGCTCCTCGATCCGAGGTTCCCTCGCAGGAGGACGTTTCATCGACCAATTGGCCATCCATCTGGGGATATACCGATACGCTGCTCGTGTACAAAAATGTTCCGACCCGCCCCTTTTTCATCCAGCGGGCGACGGAATCTTGTCCGTCCAAGTAGGATTTCGCATATCCCTGAAGACCACCACCTGCAGATCCCACGCAGTTTACGACGTAGTCTTGGTCCGAACTGACCGCCTCATGCCAGGAGTCATCGTCCAGTTCCGCTTCCATCACTTGCTGCACGCCAAGCTTGCGAAGGGCCTCGGCGGTTGCGGGGTTGCGGGTAAGGGCAACCACCCGGAAATCTTTCGAAAGGGCCTGGCGAGCCAATTCCGACCCGAGATATCCGCACCCCAAGATAGCCATGCTCTGTTCCATTCCTCCACCATCACGAGGGTTCGAAGGAGAGTCAAGACAGCCTCTCGGCATTGACCAAAGCCGCAGAGATCGCTATAGCCGCCGGTTTCAATGACAATCAATCATTCCATACCTTACCGCATTCTCTTCGTCTGCTGGGGAAACATTTGTCGATCTCCCGGCGCCGAAGCAGTCTTTCGAGCCTTGGTCGAAAAGGAGGGCCTGCAGGAAAAAATCGCATGCGACTCCGCGGGCACGATCGACCAACATCATGGCAACCCGCCCGACGGGCGCATGCAGGAAGCAGCCAGACGAAGAGATATCCTCGTACAAGGAGGAGCGCGCATGGTCACTCCGGACGATTTCAAAACCTTCGATCTCATGTTGACGATGGACAATTTCAATTTCTCCGAACTGAACGGACTGGCTCCGGATGCGGAAGGCGCTGCAATCATACGCCCGTTCTGCGACTACTTGACCGACCACGTGGACACGCAAGTGCCAGACCCCTACTATGGAGGCGCCCGCGGCTTTGATCTCGTGCTCGACCTATTGGAAGATGGTTGCAGCAATCTCCTTGCCTCCCTTCGCAAGGAGCTAGGGATTTAACCTGCATGTGGAAGACGATCGAAAAAGCGATTGAGCAAGCCGAGGGTGGTCGGTTTGAAATCTTGAACAGGAGCTCCATTGCCGGGGGGTGCATCAACGACGCCCAACGCCTGGATGGTGCCGACACCAGTTATTTCGTAAAAACCAACGATGCCAGTTTTCTGCCTCTTTTCGAGGCGGAAGCGGATGCTCTTCGTGAAATCGCCGCCAGCAAAACCATTCGGGTCCCAAGCCCTATTTGCCATGGCATGGCCACCACCGATCTCGCTTACTTGGTCTTGGAATACGTAGAGATCGGCAGTGGGACCGCCTCTTCGCAGCAAAGTTTAGGTGAATGTCTGGCCCACATGCATCAAGAGAGAAAGCCGCACTATGGATGGAACAAGGATAATGCAATTGGAAGCACGCCGCAGCCCAACCAACCGGAGCAAGACTGGGCGGTTTTCTTCCGTGACCAAAGGTTGCGTTTCCAATTCGAGTTGGCCGAAAAGAAAGGCAAACGCTTCCGCGGCTCCGAACATTTATTGAAAGAAGTCCCCGCCTTGCTCGATGGGCACGACACCTTCCCTTCCCTCTTGCATGGCGACCTTTGGGGAGGCAATGCAGCTTGTGACCGTGAAGGAAACCCTTTCGTCTTCGACCCGGCCACTTACTACGGCGACCGCGAGACGGATTTGGCCTTCACCGAGATGTTCGGTGGATTCACGGCGGACTTCAGAAAAGCCTATGTGAAGATTTTTCCTCTCGACGTCGGCTACCAGCGAAGAAAAATCCTCTATAACCTCTACCACTTGCTCAACCACTTCAATATATTCGGCGGCGGCTACGCTTCCTCGGCTCAGCGATCAATCGACGAACTCATCTAACAATGCGAGAAGAAGACTTGGAACGAATACTTGTCTCCGAAGAGAACATTAAGAGCCGCGTGGCTGAACTTGGCCAGGAAATCGACGCTTTCTACGAGGGTAAGGAAATCCTGCTCGTCACCTTGCTGAATGGCGCAATCGTGTTCACCGCGGATCTCATTCGAAACATACGAAGCCCGCTGTGGCTGGATACCTTGCGAGCCCAAAGCTACGGCTCCGGAACGACCTCCTCCGGGGCTCCTGAGATCACCGGTGACCTGAGGCTGCCAGTGGAAGGTGCTGAAGTACTGTTGGTGGACGACATACTCGATACCGGCAATACCCTGTCTCGCGTGGTGGCCGAACTCGGTCACCGCAACCCCGCGTCCATCAGGACATGTGCGCTGCTCGACAAGAAGGAACGAAGGCAAACTGACTTCGAGGCTGACTGGGTGGGCTTCGAAATCCCTGATCATTTCGTGGTGGGATACGGTCTGGATTATGCCGAAAGGTACCGGCACTTTCCCTACGTCGGGATCCTCAAGCCGGAAATGTATTCCTGATGAGCGAATCGCCAGCTACGGGGAAAAAGTCGAATGTCATCCGGCGCCTATACGACTGGACACTTTCCTTGGCCGATCGCAAGAAGGTTTCGGGTTGGCTGGCCGGCATATCTTTCGCCGAAGCCAGCTTTTTTCCCATTCCGCCAGACGTGCTCTTGATTCCGCTTTGCTTGGGAGCCATACGGAAAGCGCTCAAGTTCGCCCTCATTTGCTCGATCGCTTCCGTCTTGGGAGGGATAGCAGGATACTGCATAGGACAATTCGTTTGGAACGACACACCAGGGGTACAGGATTTCTTTTACAATTACGTGCCGGGGTTTACTCCCGATGGTTTCGAGGATATCCAGCTATGGTACGATGAATGGGGCGTGCTCATCGTGTTTCTGGCCGGGTTCTCCCCCATTCCCTATAAGATATTCACGATTGCCAGCGGCGCCCTTGCGATGGCCTTCCTCCCCTTTGTCCTGGCTTCGGCCGTCAGTCGCTCCGCGAGGTTTTTCCTAGTGGCCATCTTGATAGCGAAGTTCGGCGAATCCATGAAAGAGAAGATCGACCGCCATTTCAACAAATTGGCTTTGCTTTTCGGCCTCCTTCTAGTCGGAGGATTCGTGGCCGTGAAATTTATCTTCGCCCACTAAAGCGACAAGTCGAGACGGGCGGTTTCCTTGTCCTGCGCGATTTGCTTCTTCAGTTCCTCGACCGAGTCGAACTTGTGTTCCTCGCGCAAAAAGGAAACGAAGGACACCCGGATGAAATCTCCCGGTTTGAGCTGAGTGCGATCGAACAGATGAGTTTCCAGCAATGGTGATTCCTCGGCCTGATCGAAGGTAGGCCGCACACCATAGTTGGCCACTCCGGGAAATGAAGACTCGCTTCTTGCATGAGTCAATTCCACGGCATAGACCCCAAAACAAGGCTTGGCCTCGGGATTCCAAGGCAAATTAAGGGTTGGGAAACCGAGCTCTTCTCCGCGTCCGTCTCCAGACTGAATCGTTCCCGACGCCTCGTAGCGTCGACCCAACATATCGTTCACGAGGGTGATTTCACCTTGGGCAAGACTTTCGCGAATGCGAGAACTGCTGATAGGCTCATCCAAATACCGTACGGGCGGGACAACGTGAACCTCGACGCCCAGTTCGGAAGCCAAGGCCACGAGTGCGTCGGAATCGCCCTCGCGTCCACGACCGAAATGAAAATCCCCCCCCACGCTCACGCTCTCGAGAACAGGAAGATCGTTCTGCAAATGAGTTACGAAGGCGCTGGCCTCGATTTGGGAAAAAGGTATATCGAAGGGTTGCAAGACGACGTGATCCAAACCAATTGCCAAAAGAGCCGAAGTCTTTGCTTCCGGCGACATCAGAAGAGGGATGGGTGATTCAGGACGCAAAAGCCGACTAGGATGATTGGGAAAACTCAGGACAACCGCCATGCTCTCGTCCTCGCGAGCTGAATCCATGGAGCTCGCCAAGACTCGGGCATGCCCTTTGTGTACGCCATCAAACATACCGATGGCCAGATGGACGGGAAGATTCAGAGACCCAAGGTCGGCCAGGGCGTGACAAACCTTGGGCAAGCTCACAACACGTGAGGGGGTACGGCTTGGTGAGCCGGAATCAGGATATCCTTGAGTTGGGCATGTCCCATTTCGGATATTTCCTCCAAGGAGTGAGCCTCCGCCAAATCGAACTCGTCGATACGGGTGCGTCTCAAGCTGTCCAAATGGGCTCCACACCCTAAATTTTGACCAAGGTCGTGAGCCACGGTGCGAACGTAGGTGCCTTTGCTGCAAGTCATCGAGAAAGTCGCATTAGGCGGAACCCATGGCTCCGACAACTCGAAGGAATTGATTCGAATGAAACGGGGTTCTCGCTCCACGGATTTCCCTTTGCGAGCCATTTTGTATAGCGGAACGCCATCGACTTTCTTGGCCGAGAACATGGGGGGCGTCTGGTATTGGTCTCCGAGAAACTCCTTCATCGCGTTTCTCAATGCGTCCTCGTCCAAATCTTCCGGTATTTCCTTTTCCTCGAGAATTTCTCCGTCGACGTCCTGAGTGTTGGTGGATTGTCCGAAACGGATCACGCCTTCGTAAGTCTTGTCCAAGCTGATGAGAAACTGGGAAATCTTGGTCGCCTTGCCAATCAACATGATCAACAAGCCAGTGGCATTGGGATCCAAAGTGCCAGCATGCCCTATGCGACGCATCTGGAACTTGCGCCGCAACCGATCCACCACGTCATGAGAAGTCATACCGGTCGGTTTGTCCACGAGGAGTACGCCCTCGTATTGGTTGTTGGGAGAAGTACTCATTGATCCAAGCTCCCCTCATCCACTTGCAGCAAGTGGGCCTCTACCTCTCGAGTGAAAGTCGGATAAAACTCGCTCAAGGTACCGTCCAAGTTGAAACCCGCGGCGCACGCATGACCGCCTCCGGTGAATTTTTTGGCCAACAAATCCACTCGGAAGCGATTGTCCTTGGCTCGCAAGCTCCCCTTGATCATGCCATCGCGTTCCTCGATCAACGCGCCTACGTCCACTCCCTCGAGGGAACGAGCGTAGTCGACGAGGTTTTCGGAATCCTCCGGCAAGGTATCCGTTTCCTCGTACACGCTCGGATCCAACATACCAATGCAAACGCGCCCCTCGCACTCGTAGCGGAAACTGGCCAAAAAACGTTGCAGCAACTGGATGCGCCCTGGCTTTTCGCGTTCATACAATTCATTGGCTGCATCAGCCGGCGAGGCGCCTAATCCGCATAGCCTTTCGCAAATGCGAAATACACGCTGGTTTGCCCCGCGATACCTAAACTGCCCGGTGTCGGTTGCAATACCGAGGTACAAAGCCTGGGCGGTGACGGCATCCACGGGGTATTCATTGTCGAAAAAGAAACCCGCGAGGATCTCTCCCGTGGCGCTGGCATCGGAAATAACAAGGTCCGTGGCAGCAAAGCCTTCGTTGCTGACGTGATGATCGACGTTAAGCACAGGGTTGGAGAAACGCTCCGCCAGTTCGAGACCGGAACGTTCGCGATCCGAACAATCGACGTAGATCGCCGCGACTTCACCTTCGGGCAAGGAGTCGCAATTCTGGAAAGGCGTATCGCCCACGAAGTTTTGCAAGGTTCGGGGAATGGGGTCGGGATTGACGGCAACCGCATCGATCCTCAAGGCCCGAAGGCATCGGACCAAGGCTACTTGCGACCCGATGCAATCTCCATCCGGTCGACGGTGTCCCAGCACAACCACGCGTTGCTCGAACAGGCTTTCAACGGCTTGCGCGAAACGAGCAGAGGGTTCTGGGAAATAGGGTTCTTTCATTGGTCCTTGAATGAATCAAAACAAAGAATCGAAAATAGACGTTCGGGGCAATTTTGGAAAGGTAATTTCGAGAAAGGGAAAAACGGCGCTCTCAATTGTCCGAGGGAAACAGGAACCCTTGCTGGTCCAAACGGCCTCGCCGATTGGCGGCAATCCATTCTCCCGCGACACCTGCAAATTCCAATTCACCACTTTCTCCGTCCGGAGCCTCCTCCTGACCGCCAACCTCCATTATCCGGATCTCCAATCCGGACAAAACCAAACCGAGAGAACCATCGGTTGCGCCGATTTGCTGGTCCCCATCCGAACTGGGGGGAGGATCGGGTAAATTGATGGCCACTACGCCAAGCCCCGGAACGGCCAATCCCGAAAACGGTTCGTCTACGCAGGAGTCGATGGCGTGCGGACGACCTAAAGTCAGCAGACCGTCCTCCTCCTCCCTTACCGCCAACCCGCCGAGAACCGGCGCCCAGAGGCGCCAAGTCTGGTCCCAAGGAGAATCGATGGATCCTTCCAAACGAACGCGAAAAGCAGGCACGTTCCACAAATGGGTCTCACTGAGGCGGATCACGCTGGCCAGTAATTCGGGCGCAGGCCAAGTAACCCCGTCGGCCTTCACTGTTGCTCCATCCAATGCAGAGGTCAGCAAATGGAGGATTTCTTCTTCTGAAGTTTGCTTTTCCCTCTCGGCATCATCCCGCTGCTGTGGTGTCTCCGTGGCCAAACGCAACATCTCTGCTCGCGTCCAAGGGGCTTGAGCCTTGTGGAAAAGGAAAGGCTCCTTGGCCCGTCGCTTCAAGGAAACTTGCAAGGCCTGGCTCAGTGACACCTGCATTTCCGGGCGTTCGGAAAAAGCTTCCCTCAACAATCTCCGGATCTCTTTTCGCACTCGATCGGACTTGGCCTCGTTGGCCGGAATGGGCTCACCGAAACGGAGGCGAACGGGATAAGGAAAGCTACGCGGCCACTTGCGAAAGAACCTGCCTTTGGAGAAACTGAACATGGACCCCCAGACACCCTCGAGACAAGCGGGAACGACCGGGACGTCCGCTTTGCGGGCAATCAACTCGAAGCCTTTCTTGAAATCCTGCAAGGGCCCCGCTCGGGAAATACTTCCCTCGGGGAAAATGCAGATCACAGAGCCTGCCTTCAATCGATTGGACGCGCTTGATATGGCATCCTTGGCTCGTGTCGGAGACACCGGGATAGTGGAGGTAAACCGAAAGACCAACTTCATGAAACGGCTTTCGGCCAATCCGGAAAATGCGAGGAACTGGACTTCGCGCGGCGCATTGGATCCCAGCAACACGGGATCGGCAAAAGAAAGATGGTTGCACAGAATGAGAACCCCACCCTCTTTCGGAAAACGGCGAGCCCCGGTTATCTTTACCCGATATAGAATTCGGGTAACCACAGTGGCGAAAGTCCGGAAAAAGGCTTCCGGCAACTTAATCGCTACGTATGCCGCCAACAAGGCGGATGGGATCACCATGATCAACAGCTCTTCCATGGCGGTCAGTTGTAACGAATTCGACAAGTAGGCGTGTACCCCGATCAGCGCGATAACCAGTAAATTGGTCAACAAGTTGGAAGCAGCCACCACCCGTCCTCTACGCTCTTCTCCTGCGCGGTCTTGAAGAAAAGCGTTCAGAGGCACAAAGAAAAAGGCTCCACCCGCGCCCAATGCCACACAGCACAGTTCAAAGGGAGTTCTTTCCGGGTCGACTCTTGTAAGAAGATAAAGGGCCACTGCCATAATTACGGCGCCGAGCGGCACCAAACCCAAGTCAACCCGTCCCCTGTTCAAATAAGCCACTATCAAGCTGCCCGCCATGATGCCGACTCCAAGCAGGAGAAACCAAAAGCCATAGAGGGACGCCATGCCGACGTCGCCTTCGACTACTTCTCCCGCTAATTTGACCAAGACTAGGTAAAAAAAGGAACCGAAAGCCCAGAACCAAGCATCCCCCAAGGCTGCCAAGCGAAGCGGCTTTTCTTTCCAGAGATAAGCCAAATCCTTGAAGTGACTGACTAAAATGGCTGCCTGAAAGGGTTTTTTCGATCGAGGTGACACTTCAGGGGTAGGTCGAAAGATGATCCAGGAAAAAACCGCCAATACACCAACCGCTGCCGAAACCAATAAACCGGCTCCCCATCCTCCTTCGGTTTTCACCAAGGCGTCGAACCCCTTGGCCCCTGCGTAGGCACCGGCCAAAATGCCCACCATTGTGAGCATCTCCATCCAGCCCACCGCCATGCCCAGCTTTTCCGAACCCACCAATTCCTTCAATATGCCTTTCTTGGCCGGCGACAACATGGCCGACTGCACCGCGAGTAGAAAAAAGCCGGCCAAGCTCAGGTAGAACAGTTGCATGCCCATGCCAAGGCAAAGAATGGCGAGCCCCACGACTTGAGCGAACAAGGCCACGCTCGTTACCTTGCGCTTGGAAAACCTGTCCGACAACCAACCGGCCAGTGGACCGAAGAGCACGAAAGGGAGAATCAGCATGAGAGAGACTTGCTGGTTCACCAAGTCCATCTGTCCCTTGCCGATCACGAGGGCGGCCAACGCGGGCAGCATGGCCTTGGTCGCGTTATCGTTGAAAGCCCCCAAGGATTGAGCAGCCAAAAGCCAAACGCAGTCACGGAATCGTTTTGGAGCCTCGTTCACTTCTTTACTGCCGAAAGAGTTCGGCCCCAAGGCAATCGTTTTCCGCGTTCAGGTGGTCAACCCCAGTCTGAACTTCGCTCTCGAAACGCTTGGTCAAGGTGGTGACCAAGCTACGGTCATTCGCATTTTTCCGCTCTTCGACCAAATCGATGGGATCGCCAAAGCGGACCAAGGCGCGCCGAGGCGCAAGAGGAGGCAACGGCTCGGAACGCAAATCCTCCAAGATCTTTTCCACCGTCTCGGACATGCGATCGAGCGTCGGGTTCGTAATCAGGTAATCGCCCGGGTAAGTAAGCAAACGGTACGCCACCATCGCCTCGGCGGCTAGGGTGCGAGCCTTGAAGTCGGCCAAGGTGGGCGGATCTGCGATCCGAAGGGAATGCACCTTACGACGAACCTTTCGAATGCGGTTGGTCAGTTCCTCGCCTTCCGCAGGAACAATATCCAATTGATCTTCCAAGTTCTCGATCATTTCGCTCGCAACGTTCCGCAAGGTACTGAAAACGTGTTCATGCTCCGCTCCTTCCGGCAAGGAGCGTAGGAGTCCCGACAATACCTTTTGCACGGCGAGCAAGCCAAGACGCACCAATTCAACCAGAACGTCGGTGGACTGGTTGATTTCGGCACCCACCTTCAGGGCCAATCGTTCAAGCAGCTGATTGACGGCGGGACGGGCATCAGTCAGGTGCGTAACCTTTATGCTCACCGGAATGGCGAGAACGGATGTCTCTTCGCCCAGTTCCTTTTGGGCCTTGAGGCCAATGAAGGCAGGTCCCTCGAGGAACGGCGTCACGCTGTCGTTCATGAGGTAAACGTTACCCTCTGGAAAAATAACCAAGGAACGTTTTCCCGACTTCAAGATGCCTACGGCTTCCTTCATGGAGGCGCGGTCGCTCCCGTCCCTGTCCACCGAAAAACAACCCATGCGTTGCATGCACCAAGCCGCGAACCTACCCCGAAGAAAGACGTCGTAAGCCGCCATGAATGATCCCTGCGTCTTCATTTGCCGCAACACCTCGGTCATGATCTGGGGGTCGCTGTGGGTTGGATGATTGGGCAAAAAGAGCAAACGCTTGCCCGCTTGGGCTCGGGCCGCGCTGACCACTTCGGGGTTGTCCACCACCACCTCCGAAATACGATGTCCCTTACCGGGCAAGATAAACGCTTTGTTCAACCAACGCACAGCTCCTTCCACCCATCGATTCGGCTTGGGAGGGAAATAACGGTATCCCTGATCTGAAAATTCCAGCATCGCAGTACTCCCGCATCCTTGTGGAGCCTCTCTTTTTTTCAATTCCCATTTCACATTTCCTCTTTGCCTTTCACCTTCAATCCAACAATCTCGAGTCTCATGAAAGTCATCCCTTACCTGTTCATCGCATGCGTTGCCCTCCACGCCACGCTTGGCTCCGCATTCGGCGCCAAACAAAAAAAACCCAACGTATTGTTCATCTTCACCGATGACCATGCCTACCAAGCCATTTCGGCCTATGGTTCCAATCGAAACCGCACACCGAACATAGACCGCATAGCCAATGAGGGCATGATTTTCCACCGGGCATTCGTCACGAATTCGATCTGCGCCCCGAGCAGGGCCGTCATCCTGACCGGCAAGCACAGCCACCTCAATGGTCAATTGACCAACGGCATGCGTTTCGACGGCGCCCAGCAAACCTTTCCAAAACTTCTCCAAAAAGGCGGCTACCAAACCGCCATGATCGGAAAGTGGCATCTGAAAAGCGATCCCACCGGATTCGACTTCTGGCAAGTTCTGCAGGGACAAGGACCTTATTACAATCCTCCCATGAACACCCCGGATGGTGTGAAGCGAATAACAGGTTACACCACCGACGTAATCACGGACGTCACCTTGGACTGGCTGAAGAACGGGCGTGACAAGGACAAGCCCTTCTTCGTGATGTCCCAACACAAAGCCCCGCACCGCAATTGGCAACCGGGTCCCAAATACCTAACCAAGTACGACGGTATCGAGATCACCGAACCCGAAACCCTGCGCGACGACTACAAGACGCGGTCGGCGGCGGCTTCCAGCCAAGCCATGACAATCGACAGGCACCTCAGTGCCAGCGATCTCAAGCTGCGGACGCCGGGCAACCTCACCCCCGAGCAACGAGCCAAGTGGGACGCCGCATATGGCCCCAAGAACAAGGCATTCACCGAGGCAAAGCTTCAGGGCGAAGATCTTTTTAAATGGAAATACCAGCGCTACGTGAAGGATTACCTGCGCTGCATTGACTCGGTGGACGAGAACATCGGCCGCTTGCTTGACTACCTCGAAGAGTCCGGCCTCGCCGAGAACACCATTGTGGTGTATTCGTCCGACCAAGGCTGGTATTTGGGCGAGCACGGATGGTACGACAAGCGCTGGATGTACGAGGAGTCCTTTCGCACTCCTCTCATCGTTCGCTGGCCCGGCGTAATCAAGGCAGGTTCCAAAAACCATGACCTCGTGCAAAACCTCGACTATGCCCAAACCGCTCTCGACATATGCGGGGTGGAGGCCCCCAAGGACATGCAGGGCGAATCAATCGTTCCCCTTCTTCGCGGCAAGAAGCCCGACGATTGGCGCAAATCACTCTATTATCACTACTACGAGTTCCCCGGCGCCCACAGCGTGCGCCGGCATTACGGGGTGCGGACGGACAAGCACAAGCTGATTTACTTCTATAACCTAGATGCATGGGAAATGTACGATCTCGAAAAGGACCCCAACGAGCTCAACAATGTCTATGGGCAGGAAAAATACGCTGCCCTCGGCAAAGAGCTGAAGACTGAGTTAACGCGCTTGCGCGAGTTTTACAAGGTACCCGAGGACACGCGCCCCTTAGGTAGGCAGAAAAAGCCCAAGAAAAAGGATCCCAAGAAAAAATAGCCCCGAAGGCTACCCTTCCTCCAGTAAATAGCTCTCACCGCGCCTGCGCAGGCGCACGGGATGCCCGAAAGCGTCGCTCAGCTCGTCCGAGGTCAATGCCTCCCGGATCGGACCTGAAGCCGTCACGCGGCCTTCTCTGAGCAGCAAGGCATGGGTAAACGACGGTGTGATTTCCTCTACGTGATGGGTAATCAAGATGAGGGCGGGGGCCTTGGGATTGGCGGCGTTGCTTTCCATGAATCGAAGATAGTCGAGTCTGGCGATGGGGTCGAGTCCGGCGCATGGCTCATCGAGGAAAAGAACCTTGGGCTTGGCCATGAGGGCGCGTCCAAAAAGGATTTTTTGACGCTCGCCCTGCGACAACTGGCGCCAAGGACGGCTTTCCAGGGATGCGCTCCCCATCTTTTTGAGGATTTTTCGAGCGGCTCTCTGCTCCTTGGGGTCGGGCTCGCCCCAAAAGTTGATCATTGCCCGGGCCCCGCTGGCCACGACGTCTAGAGCGGACTCGCCAGGCTCTATCATCCGGCTCACCTCGCTCCCGACGTAGCCGATCGCCGCCTTTACCTCATTCCAGTCGTCTTTGCCGAATTCCTTGCCAAAAGCGAAAAGTCGTCCCTCGCTTGGTGCAATGAACACCATGAGAGCATTGAGTAAAGTGCTTTTCCCGGAACCATTGGGCCCAAGTATCACCCAGTGTTCCCCTTCACCGACCGACCAGTCGATGCCTTGCAGGATTAAGCCGTCGCGTTCAATCGTAAGTCCCTCGACCCCGATTAATGCAGGTCTTTTTGAAGCTGACATGGAAAACGAGCGAAGCCTTGAGGTTAATTAATGCCTTCGGCCGCTTGGTTACGAAGGACGAGGTTGTCCAAGCCGTTCGCCACGAACTCCTTCTCGTAATGTTTCTCCAATTCCACCAATCGACTAGGCTTTTCCTTCTGGCGAGGGGAATCGCCGGCTCCTTCCTCCACCGCCCGCAGCGACTGCAAGTCGCGTTCCGCCATGCGAACGATGAGTTCTTCCCAAAACACGTCGTCGTTGTATTGGTAAAGCCACTCGACTGCGTTTTCCTTGCGATGCCTCGACCATTTCCTGAGATAGGTCCCCGTCTCGACGTCTCGCTCGATCAAATCCTGACAACCCGCGTCCTCGGCCAAGGACATAAGTTTTTGCTCCAACTCGAAGCAAGCCGACTTTTTAGAATCGTTGCCTCGCCCGTATCCTTCCAGCATGCAACCAGCGAGGGACAAGAGGTCGACCAGTGAACGGTATTCTTCTTCTTTGAGATCAATTTTCATGCGTTGAACCTGGTAATGGTTAACAAAGAGGCTTGCATGGCATGAAAGGCAGGCTTCGGGAGCAAGCCTTTTGCGCCTAACTCTTGGCCAAGCCGAGACATTGGCCTTGGGAAACGAGGGGAAATTACTTATTTTCTAAGAAAACCAAGGATTCGAGTGTCGCTTACTATATAGCAATTCAATAAATGGAACTTATGAAACGTCTACCAGTCATTCTCGCTCTCACCGTGTTCGCGCTCTGCCCGCTGATCATGCAGGCCGGCGGTCTCATCATCGTGGACAAGGTGCCGTCCGACGTCGTCTGGCCACCGCGGCACCCGCACCCGCCGATAATCATCCACCCGCCGCATCCTCCGATGCCGCCGCGCCCCTGGCCACGACCTCGCCCCGTTCAGCGCCTCATGCCGCTCGAATTGCGAAGCCAAAACGTTAAGGTCGAGGTCAAGGAGCAAGTGGCCACCACGAATATCCGCCAAGTGTTTTTCAACCCCTCGCACCAGCGCTTGGAAGGCACTTTTATTTTCCCCATTCCCCGCGGAGCTCAAATCGACAAGTTCTCCATGGAGGTGAACGGCAAGATGCAGGAAGCGGAACTGCTCGACGCCAAGAAGGCCCGCAAGATCTACGAGGACATCGTACGCCGGGCCAAGGACCCGGCCCTCTTCGAGTACGCTCAACAGGGCCTTTTCAAGGTGCGGATTTTCCCGATCGAGCCGCGCAAGGAAAAGGAAGTGAAGATCAAGTACACCGAGATTCTGCCGAAAGACGGCAACATGGTGCGCTACCTCTACCACCTAAACCTCGCCAAGTATTCCACCCGCCCGATAAAAGACCTTTCCGTGAAAATGGAAATCGAGTCCGAGGCCGGTGAAATCAAGTCCGTCTACTCCCCCTCGCACGAAGTCGAGATCAAGCGACACGGCAAGCAGCGCGTGGTGGTCGGACTGGAAGAGGAAAACCTCAAGCCCGACTCCGACCTCCAGCTCTACTACTCGCTTCGCGGCAAAGATGGCGGCGACGTCGACGTGGCAGCCATCACCCACAAGGAGGACGAGGACGAAAGCGGCTACTTCACGCTGCTGGTGAGCCCGGGAGCCTGGGGAGCCGATCGCGCGCCCATGCCCAAGGACGTTGTCTTCGTGTTCGATTCATCCGGCTCCATGCGGGGCAACAAGATCGAGCAGGCCAAGAAGGCAATGGAGTTCTGCGTCGACAGCCTGAATCCGGGCGACCGTTTCGAAATCGTACGCTTCTCGACCGAGGCCGAACCGGTGTTCGGCAACTTGACCAAGGCAGATGCCAAGGCGAAGAAGCGGGCCACCAAGTTTCTCGGTTCCGTCCGCGCCATAGGTGGCACCGCGATCGAGGAAGCCCTTGGGACGGCAAGTGAGATATTGGCTGAGAAAGCCAGCAAGGACCGTCCCGCCCAAATCATTTTCCTGACCGACGGCCAGCCCACCATCGGGGCGATCAAGGAAGACGTTATAATCAACGGCCTGCAAAAGGAACTGGAGGAGGCCAAGGCCAAGATCCGGGTCTTCTGCTTCGGCATAGGAACCAACGTCAACGCCCACCTTCTCGACAAGATCACCGACAAGACCAATGCCGTCAGCCAATACGTCCTGCCCGAGGAAAACATCGAGACCAAGGTGTCCCGTTTCTATTCCAAGATTTCAGAACCCGTGCTGACCGGTCTGGAAATCAAGATCAAGGGGCCCGAGCGCGTCCACAAGCTCTATCCCAAGGAATTGCCCGACCTCTTCAAGGGAGACCAAGTGGTCGTCACCGGACGCTACGAGTCAGGCAAGAAGGAAGCCAACATCACCTTGACCGGCTCCATGATGGGCAAGGACCGCACATTCAGCTACAAGGCGAACTTCCCCAAGACAAACGGCGACAACGACTTCATTCCGCGCCTCTGGGCCACCCGCCGCGTCGGCTACCTCCTCGAGGAAATTCGTTTACGCGGCGAAAAGAAGGAACTGAAGGAGGAAGTCGCCCGCCTCGCGCGAAAGTATAATATAGTGACTCCCTACACCAGCTACTTGATCCTCGAAGATGAGGCCCGCGATGGGGTCGCCCTCAATCGCAGGTCACACTTCGGCGGCTTGCGGGACGAGAGCGGAGCCCGTTTCGACGCCGAGGCTCCCGCCGACTCGGCGGCGAGCGAAGCCTTCGATTCGCTCATCGTCGCTGAAAAGGAAGAGGCCCGTAAGTTCAGTGAAGAAAAATCCGGAGAAAGCGCCGTGCGCGTAGCTTCCTCCGGCTCGGACCTGAAGAACGCCAAGGGTTTGGCCGACCTCGGCAAGGCAGTCAATTCCTCCTATTCGAAGGGACCTGGACTAGCCAACGGAACGATCCAAAGCATCATCATAGGCGGAAAGACTTTCCATCGCAACGGCGACCTTTGGATCGACGACGAGGCGCGCGACGACAAAGACAAGGAAATCAAGGAGCTCGAATTCGGATCCAAGGAATACTTCGATTTCCTCGCTGCCAATCCCAAGCTCTGCCGCTGGCTCAGCGTGGGCAACAAGGTCGACTGCTTGGAAAATGGGAAAATTTATCGAGTACGCTAACGCAAAAAGAATAGTTATCATGAAAAAATTCATTCTACCATTCGCTATCGCCCTCGCCGTACTGCCCCTGCAGGCAGACAAAAAGGACAAGAAGACAGCCAAGAAGGAAAAGGAAAAGATCGAGGTCTGCTTCGTGCTCGACACCACGGGATCGATGGGCGGACTGATCGAGGGAGCCAAGCAAAAGATTTGGTCCATCGCCAACGAGATACTGGCTAGCAAGCCCACTCCGGACTTGAAAATCGGGCTGATCGGCTACCGCGACCGCAAGGACGCCTACGTCACCAAGACCTACGACCTAAGCGAGGACATCGACGACATCTACGCCAAGCTGATGAAGTTTCAGGCACAAGGTGGAGGCGATACACCGGAATCCGTCAACCAGGCCATCCACGAGGCTGTCACAAAGATGAAGTGGGACAAGGACCGCAAGGTACTCAAGATGATCTTCCTGGTAGGCGACGCCCCCCCGCACATGGACTACCAGGATGACGTCAAGTATCCTGCCGTTTGCGCAAAGGCGGCCAAAAACGATATTATCATAAACACCGTGCAATGCGGCAACATGGGCTCAACCACGCCGATTTGGAAGGAAATCGCCAAATTGGCCGAGGGAGATTACGTGGCGATCGCCCAAAGCGGCGGCGTCGCAGCCATCAGCACACCGGTCGACGCCAAGATAGCCGAACTCAACCGCGAGCTCGGTGGCACCGTGGTGGCCTACGGATCCACAGCCCTCCGTGGTCGCGTGGCAAGCAAAGTGGAATTGGCCGAGTCAGCCAAAGAGGAAGTGGCCGCCGACCGCCTCTCCGTACTGTCCTTAAAGTCAGCCGCCTCCGCACCCACTGCAGGTGGCGCTCCTGTCAACCTTTCCGTCATCGACGGCGACGGCGACCTCGTCAAGGGACTCGCCGACGGACGCTACGAATACGACGACTTGGAAGAGGACAAGCTGTCCAAAAAACTCAAGGAAATGACTCCTGAGAAGCGCGAAGCCTACCTCAAGGAACAAGTCGCCAAGCGGGCCAAGTTACAAAAGGAACTCGACGCGCTACTCGTCGAAAGACGTGATTTCGTAGCCAAGGAAAAGGAGCGCTTGGCAAAAGAAGGCAAAAGCGACGGCTTCGATGAAAAAGTCTCCGAGATCATTTCCAAGCGTCGCAGATAAATTACCAAAGCTTTTCATCACGGCAGGGATGAATGACAGAGGGTCGCCGCGGAAATCGCGGCGGCCCTTTTTGTTGGGTTTTCCAGAAGCCCGCAGCTACCCCTTCTACCGTGCTAATGCAAATTGCGCATCATCCTTGGAAAATTTTGGGAAATAGGTATCATCGCCTTTCATCGTTTACCTCAAATGAACCAAAAGATCGTTATTCTCGCCTTTATCCTTGGAGGAGCCTCCCTAGGTATGTTCTTGGGTTTTTACATGGGAAAGGAAAGCGGCTTTTCGGAAGGGGAAGGTCATTACGCCTCGACTGCCGGAAAAGGAGACACCAAGGAAGTCCCTGGCGGAGACAATGAGAAAAAACCTTCGAAAGGTGATGGGGAAAACTATTCGAGAACGGATTCGACAAAAGGAGAAACCTCTTCGCGGCGCACCCCGAGGGACAAGGGGGATCCCAGTAGCTTCAGGCCGAAGATCGACCCACCGGCCGACCTCGTGCAAGCGATGACTAGCCCCGACCTGATCAATCGATGGGGGGCCTTTTTAGACGCGGTGAGAACCCTCGACGAAAACAACGTCGAACAAGTGGTTGCGGCATTCGAAACCCTTCCGTCCGGGTACGAACGCAACATGGAGATGCGCTTGCTCATGCAGGCGTGGGCCGAGTTTGACCCGAAAGCAGCGTTGTCCTATGCCCAAGCCTTGGAAAATTCCGAAAGTCGCTTGGCGATCACGGAAGCAATGACGGCATGGGGGAAGAATTCTCCGGATGCAGCCTTGGCATGGATCAATGAGAATTTGGAGGAAACGGAAGCCAATCGCCAAGGTTATCTCCCAGGAGTAATCAGTGGCATTGCCTCCCACGACCTCGACCGGGCCAACGAACTCCTGCTCTCGCTCGAGGATCGCAATGCCCGCTGGCAAGCCTCCAACCTGCTCGCCCAGCGCTACCTTGAGAAAGGCATCGAGGAGGCCATGACTTGGGCCAGTTCATTGCCCAACGATGATCCCAATTTTCGGAATGGCCTGCTTGGGCAAGTAGGCGCGGCCGTAGCCAAACGCGACCCCGAGAGTTGCTCGAAGTGGGTGAAAAGCCTCGAACCGGGTGAAGGGTGCAACCGGGTAGTCAGCGCCTTGGTGGCCCAATGGAGCCGCAAGAGCCCACCCGACGCCGCGAAGTGGGCGGGGAGTCTGGAGGACAGTGCCACTCGCGTGCACGGCATGACGCAAGTCGTCAATTACTGGGCGTTCAAGGATCCCGCCGCCACGGCGAAATGGCTCAACGACTACCCACGAACCGAGGAAACGGATCCCGTCCTGCAGACCTTCGTCAACCGCGTGACCTCCCGCGAACCTCAAACCGCCGCCGACTGGGCAAACGCCATCATGGACAACAATCGTCGAGATGCATCCGTTCGTCAGGTCCTGAGAAACTGGAGCCGACTGAACGTAACTGCAGCGGAAGCATGGCGCGTGGCCAACGCGCCCCACCTTCCCGTTGCCGGCGGAGAAGTAAAAGGCTTTCCCCAGCCCTAGCGAACTTGGAAGCGAATGGATGCCCCGTCGCCGTCGGGGGGCATGCAACTCAGCACGTGGGTACCCTTCCCTACCTTGAGATGGGACGAGGTGTCATCTCTCAACAAGCGATCGTTGAGGAACCACTTCAGGCCATTTGGCCGCGAAGCCTTGGGGAACAAGAGGACGAAATCGGGAGTGGCTTGATACACGGCTCCGTCCTCGGGAAACAAAATGTCCAGCTTTGCCTTGGAGGCATAGGAGGGAGCGAGAGGGCGACGAACGAGCAAAGGTTCGGGTTCGGGAGGCGCTTGGTCGACGCGGATCGGAGAAAGGTCGAACAACTTGGCCAGTAAAGGTTCCGCCGCCGTGGTTCCGACGAAGGCCTCGTCTCCCATGCCTGAAAAACGCCCGACCCAAACACCCACGGCGAATTTGCCGTTGTGGCCAATGGACCAAGCGTCTCTTTTGCCGGAACTAGTGCCAGTCTTGCTCATGTACCAGGAATTCCCAGGAGAAGCGCGACTGGCTGGAGAAACCCGAAAAGAAGAAAGCATCCAGTCCAATCGCGCACAAGTGCTCTCCTGCAGGACGCGAAAGCTTTGCTTCGTCTCGTCGGCGAAAAAGCGCGGTTTTACGCGTATACCCCCGCGTCCTACCGTGGCATACGCATTGGTGAGAGAGAGCAGGTTGGTTTCAGTGGCGCCCAGGACCAAGGCCAGGCCTCCTCGGGTGGCGGCGTCATCAGGCAAGCCCACGCCACAGGCCTCCATCAAGCCAATGCAACGGGTCAGCCCCATCTCGCGAGCCAGGAAAACCGCCGGCAGGTTGAGGGAACGCTGAAGCGCTTCCTCCACCGTGACCTCACCGGCAAACCCACGGTCGAAATTCCGCGGCGACCACCCTGCAAAGGTAGCGGGAACGTCCTTGAGGTTGGTATTGCGGTTGATTCGGCCTTGCTCCATGGCGGCGGCAAAGACAAAGGGCTTGAGGGTGGATCCAGGGGAGCGTGAGGCAAGGGTTCCATTCACTTGACCGTGGACGGGGTCCAAAAAGTTACTGGAGCCTGCCATCGCGACCACAGCCCCGCTCTCGACCTCAATGACCGAGACTGCGATTTCCGCGCCAAGCGGCAATCGCAGAAGGTGTGACTGGAGGACTCGTTCGACTTCTTTTTGGAGATCCACCTGCAAAAGAACCGTTCCTCCTTCCGGCCTGCGGGCCAAGGCTCTCAAGGAATAATGCGGAGCAACCGGCTCAACGGGATACCTTCCTGCTATCTTCATCGGTTCCGTACGCGCATCCTCCGCCATTTGTTCGGATATCATCTCGAGCTCGACCATACGATCCAAGGCCTTGTCTCGGCGCGTCAAGGCGGCCGTCAAGTGGCGATCCGGTCGTAATCTCTCGGGAGACTGGGGCAACCCGGCCAACAAGGATGCCTCGGCCAAGCTGAGCTGGTTGGCGCTTTTAAGGAAATAAGAGCGGGACGCCGCCTCGACCCCACGCAAGTTGCCTCCATAAGGAGCGATGTTAAGATAGAATTCGAGGATTTCGTCCTTGCTGCGCAACTCGTTTAAGCGGAGCGACGCCACGGCCTCTTTCGCTTTGCTGGAAAAATTCCTCGGGCCTCCCGTCAACATGCGGCAAACCTGCATATCCAGAGTACTGGCTCCGGAGACCACGCGACCAGTTTGGAGGTTGCTGCTGGTTGCCCGCAGCACGGCCAATCCGTCGACACCTCCATGCGATTCGAAGCGTTCATCCTCGAGGGCGATGGTCGCCTGGATCAGCCAAGGGGACATGGCATCCAAGGAGACGGGGAGACGCCATTGGTCATCCGAACCGACGGTCGCGAACACGACGTTGCCTTGTTGATCCCTGAGGACGACGCTTTGCGGAAAATTTTCCAGCAACTCCTCATCGAAAGGAGAATAATACCTAGCCCAAAGGTAAAAGCCGACAAGGGCCAAGAAGCATCCCCCGAGCACGAGAGCCAACGCTTTCCAGCGCCGTTTCAAAAAGCGGAGAATCATTGATTCGGGTCGATCTTGAGCGCGCCTGAGCCATGTATGGAAGACAGGGCGGAATCATACATGCAGGTGGCTTGCACGGGCGGCAGAGTGAAGTCACCTTGAGAAATGGCTCGCAGGGAGTAGGAGTAGGTCTGGGGGAAGCCATTGGCGGAAGCAAAGAGAACCACCCGGTCATCGAGGAACTCGACTCGGTCGGGTTCGGCAAAGCGCTGTCGATGCCTCGGCGCGGAAGTGGACAGACGAGGATTTTCCACCTCCATGCCACCGGGCAAGGCATCCACCACCGCGACGTTGTTGAGGTTGCCGCGTCCACGCGTGGACAGCTTGACCTCCACCCGCACGAGTTGGCCGACCTTCAAGCGCAAGGGCAGAAAGCCTTTCTTTGAGTCAATCGGAGCCCAATCCCGAAGGACTTCGCCGTTTTCATCCAGCCAGCGTCTGCGAACCTGGATGCCGCTGTCTTTTTCAGCTGCGCTCGCGACCAAGCCCACTCCCTCGGATTTTATGGAAACGTAAAGCGGGCCGGATCCCTCACTAGTAAGGCGTATGGGGGCCCTACCCTTGAAAACGACTCGCTTGGGACTTTCACTGGAAAAGGCATGAGTCTCCCCATCCTTCTCACCCAAGGTGCCCTTGAAGTCTCCTTGGGGCTTTTGGATACCGGCTTGGTAACGACTCAGGGCGGCGACCGCTAGGCCATCGTCCAAGGTGCTCCGCAATCCTCCCGTCTTTCGGGAAAGCTCCATCCGGTTCACTACTTTCGGTATCCATGGGTGCTTCGAATCGAGTGAAAGAAGAGTCATCAGGAGAAAAGCGTCCTGAGCGATGGGGGAAGTAAGTCTGCCCCCGGTCGACCGAGCCACGGGATCAAGCTCGAGGCTACCCTCGGGCAAGGACTGCTGAGCCTTGTCGGGACGCCCGCAAGCCAACCACGCGGAGGCCAAGTGGGAACGTCCCGCCAGGTCTAGTTTTTCCAGGTTGTCGAGAAGAAAGGATTGCCGGGACACCTGCGGCTTGTCGAAGACCGCTAGAGTACGGCAAAGAAACGCCTGCTGGTTGAGGTCCACTTTGTTCTTGCGAAGACAAAGCTCGAGATATTTGGCCAAGGCTGCTTGATCCAGACCCTTTGCTTCGTACCCTGCCACCTTGGCTTCGGAGACGAGAAACGAGGCATAGCAGGTACCCCAAGTATAAGGAGCCGGATTCCTAGGCCAATAGGAGAGGCCTCCGGATACGGTCTGCATGGAAGCTAGGCGCTGCAACCCGGCCTTGACCATGCGGTTCAAGTATTCGGACTTGGCTCCCTCGAATAGATCGGCGGCGAAGAGCATGGGAGCTATGCGACTGGAAGTTTGCTCTAGGCAACCATGGGGATAAGCCATCAATCGGTCCACGACCGGGCGAAGGTCCACCGAGGGATGAGGCGAAACGGTGACGGTCGTGCGGACACCTTCACCCACGAAGGAATCAGGTACCTCGATAAGGCTTTCCTCGCCTGCCTCGACCTCCAGGACGCTTCTTTCAACGAGAAGTGTCGAAGCGGGACGAACAAAGAACTTGGCCTTGGAATCGGCATGCAATTCGCCTGCCTTCACTCGCACGATGGCGGAAACGTGACCGAGGTCGGTGGCCTTGCCTGACAACCACAGGGTCTTGGACTCCTTGGGTCCGAGGCGGACTTTGGAGCCTGACTCCCAATCCGCCTCCACAGGACCTTCCAGGGAGAAGTCCAAATGGGCGGAGCAAGCATTCTCGGTTTCATTGAAGACCTTGACCGGCACGCGGAAACGATCGCCGGGAGCAACGAAACGCGGCCACGACGGCTCCACCAGCAAAGGAGTGGTAACGGTCAGGGCATGTTCGGAAGAACCGTACGCGTCACCGGCTACGACCACGGCCATGAATCGCAATTCTCCCGTGAAGTCAGGCGTGGTAAAGGTGGTTTCGTAAGACCCATTGAGGTCGGTCTTGGCAAAGGTATGCCAAAGCACGTTCGGTTTCCGCGGTTGCGCCTTGACCAAGGAAGGAGGGACGTTCCCTTTACCTCCGGCCCCGGTTCGATCCATGCTCGCGGGGCGCTTGTAATCGGGCAACAGCTCGAGGTAGAGATCCCCGGAGTCCACAAGATTACGCCTTGGCGCGAAGAAATGGCCGTGAGGATCCGGGGTCGCGTGGTCGCTCACAAGCAGTATGCCCTCGTCCACGGCCCATAAGTGAACCTGGGCGGGACCTCCCTCGAGAGTATCCTTGGGCACTTCCACGCGGAGCTTCACTTCCTCTTCCGGTTCCACCTTGGAGGGGCCTTCGACGGCGACCGCCAGGCGTTGGGCGGAATGGTCTATTGGCAAGCGCATCAAGCCATAGGCGCGGTGTGGTTTCCAATCAGGTGACTCCAAGTCAAGAGGTCGGATCACGGTGGCCGATACAAAGGCGCTTCCACGCACCGAATCGGGAATCGGTAATTCGACCACGGCTTCGGGTTTTTCCATCATAATCACGCGATGCCCGATCGGAGCATCGGTTTCCAAGGAAACCAGCAACCGACCAGCAAACGGGGCGACGACTCGTATGCTGGCCATTTCGCCGGCACGAGGCTTTTCGCCTTCCAGTTTCATCGTAACGCGATGGGGACTGGCCAAGGCAGGATCGGTACGATCTCCGTAAGCGGAAACGTAAAAGGATGCCTGAGCTCTCGCTCCCCCCTCGAGATCACGGGCGGTGACGCGAAAGGATCCGGCCGACGGACAACTTAGTGAAACCGAGCGCACGGGATCGGCCTCGGCCTCGGCGGGCAGGGAAAGGCGTTTGATCAAGGTAAAGGTTTCCTGCCTTCGCCAAACGCGATCGCCGTTCACTTGCTGCAACACCCAGCTACGGTCCACTCGCTCGAGCAAAACCTCGAGTTCCACAGGATCGATGGGCTGGTCTTTCTCATCCACCATGACCACTTCCATGTCGAAGGATTTACCCGGCGGGTGAGGGAAATCGGACGGAAAAGCGAGCCCCAGGTGCCGTCCCAGGGGATCGGACCGAAAGGTAAATGAGTCGCTCACCGAACGCCCTCCCGGCATGGTCACAGTAGCGTAAAAACGGCCCTCCCAAAGGCCCGGCAGGTTGCGGATACGCGTGTCATCCAGCCGGATCGCGGCGTTGCCAGCCTCGTCGGTTATACCATCGTTCCGCGAGGAACGACGAACCGACTCCCCGTCAAGAACCTGAAATTTAAACCGCGAATAGCGTTCGCTTACGTAGGGAACGCGATGATACGAACCGTTCACTACCCAAATCGCGTTGCTTGCCGGAGTACCAAAGAGGTAACGGGCCGACAAATTAGCCACGTGTTCGTCTCCGGGTGAAAACAAAGGGTTTTCCGCAGTGGCATGCGCCTCAATCCGGATCGGTTGAAAGGCCTCCACCATGACCTTGGTCTCGCCGAAGAACTCCTCCGAACCCGCCAATCCCACCGCGAAACGATAGTACCCCGTCTGTCCATCTTGATCGGAAGCGAATTCCGTGTGAAACAAAGCATCTTCACCCAAAGGAACTTTCCAGGTCTTGATCTTGCGGCCATCGGGTTGCCAAGCATGGGCTTCCAAGGGAATTTCAGGAGGAACCGAGCCATCCAGTTCTCGGAGAATGCCTGAAAGACGAACCACGTCGCCGGGGCGATAGACACCACGCTCGGGATAGAGAAAGAGGTCGTAGGCCTCGGCTGGAACACGACCTCCTTGGGCCACGTCGGGAAGGTGCCATTTGCGCCTATCGAGAATGCGGTAACTGAGGTCATCATCTTTTTCCGCGGTCACCAGCCAAGGTTGACCATCGGGATGATCGGCGGGCACCTTCAGTTCCACTACCCCGGTCGCGTCCGTGCGGCCTTGGACGAGGAATTGGTTGCTGTCGGAGTGAACCACGACCACGGCGCCCTCAACGGGGGCTGCATCTTTCAAGGAAGTCACCCATACGAACACACCCTGCGAACTTCGCTTGGTGGTCAGGCAAAGGTCGGTGATGGTGACGAATGCATGATCATTGGTCCAGCGGTGCTCGATGGCATTGGCCCCGATGTGATAAACCCCCAAGGGCTCCTTGCCCAGCAATCCTTTCAAATCAAGAACGGTTTGGACCACTTGTCCCCCATCCTTGGCGATGGGAACTTCTTCGTTGGCCACGCTTTTACCCATGAAACGCGTCCTTCCTCGCAGGTAATGCCCAAGGTTGTTGCGGTAGATGCGATGAGCGGTAAAAGTAATCGTGCCCACCGCTGCGGTCTCCAAGTCCAGGCCAAGGTGTCCGCGCGGACTGAGGAATCCATTGGAATGGGGAAAATTAACCGTCGGGCTCCGTTGCGGAACGTTGAAGGCAAAACCTGCGCCCGGGGGAGAAGACTCTCCGTCATAGGCAAGGACGGCGCCTGGCACGCGAGCCGTGTAGGAACCGTCACCTCGTTCGAAAGGGCCGTTCAAGACAAGCGAATTGCCATGTATGCTGACGGTGAAGGGATCGGTCTCCGGGGTGATCTTGACTACGGGAATGGGCTGAGTGGCGTCGAGTTCGCGATTGAAACGCAGATGAACGGAAACACTGCGCTCAATGCCTCGCCAATAAGGAGCGCGGGCATCCGTGGCCCCGAAGACGGGCGAAAGACGTACGGTATGGGAATAAGGTTCGCTCAAGCCAAGCGACCCCATCACGGGAGCCAAGCCCTCGGCCAAGGTCATTTCAATGAGACGATCCTCCGGCGTGGCAACGGAAAGCGAGAATTCGGAGCCGACCTCGGGAGCGAGAAGCTCCCATTGCAAGTTTTCGTCGGAGCCGGGAACGCGGCAAACCAAGCCTTCGTCGAGGGCGTTCGGATCAACCGGTTGGTTGAAACGCAGCTTGATCTTGGTAGTGAGGTGATCCTGGGAATGAAGAAAACATTCCTTCACCGCGAGAGCACGGGTGGAAAAACTGAATTTCTTGTCTCCCACCAGTGGCATTCCGACCCAGCGAACGTAATCGTCGCTCGCCGATACGTCGAAGCGATTGCCGGGTGGTAATCGTTCAGCCAATTTGTACTCTAGCACGGCAGGCTTGACCCAGCTCCATTGGCCGGAAGGGCGTGGCTCCGGATCGAGCTTGAAAGGAGTCCAAGTCAATCGCTTGCCGAGTTCCTCCTCGGTCACGACGTCCTGGTTGAAGACAAAGGTGAGACGATCCGCGTCGTCCGCATCGGCGGTCTCATCCGGTGACATCGCCACGACCCGCAACTGCGGCCCCTCGTGCCCCGGGGGAGGCGCGTCGCCACCCACGACCTGTAGTAACTCATGCCGGATCCAAAGGATCGCGATCAGATTCAAAACCACCCATCCAACGACACCCAAACGCGGCGCCGCCGAAGCTTCATTCTTCCCATCATTCATTAAACTGTCCTCCTAAGTCCGTGATAACCACGGGTAATAGCTACTGACAAGCTAATTTGTCCCGACGTTCAAAAAAACGCTGAAATGGATGCAAATCAGGATAGAGGGGTAGACTATTTCTCCACCTGAAGATATTCCTTAGGATGATAGGAGCGCGCGACGAAAACAAAAACTACAGCAGTTATTATTATGAGCCCCGTCCAAAGCCAAAACTCCTGAGCTCCCGGCAATTTAGAGGAACCATCGGTATTGATCAGAATGGCTTTCACTTCACCGGCAAGGATATTGCCCAGAGAGACGGTCAGCAAGAAAAGAGAGAGAATGAACGACTTCATTTGGCGTGGAGCCTGGGTGTAGGCAAACTCCAGGCCAGTAATGGAAACCATCACCTCTGAGGAGGTCAACAGGGCACAGGCCAAAATTTGCCAACCCATGTGCGGGGTATGCCCGTTGTCCAAGGCAACTTGGACAAATGCCACCATGGCGAATGCCAAGCCCATTACGAATAAACCAATCCCTATTTTACGCAAAGGCGTGAGGGTAAAGAAACGGGCCAGAAAAGGATATATAAGATAGTTGAATAAAGGAATTAGCAGCAGGATGAAAAGGGGATTGAATACAGCGGCAACCTGAGCGGCCAACATCTCGCCTCCACCGAAGACAGGAATCCAATCGGGGATCGATCGGTCAAGGCTGCGCGCTTGAATCTGCCAAGAGGTGCCGATTTGGTCGAATAATGCCCAAAACATGATGATGAAGGCAAAAATGATCGAAATTCGACCGATCGCTTTCTTCCCTTCTACAGAAAAAGTCTCCTTGAAGTAAGCACGGCCCCCACGTGGTTGGATATGGATGAATTTGTTCCTGCCCAGCCAAAATACCCAAGTCGCCAGCAACATGAGAACACCCGGCAAGCCAAAGGCGTAATGGGAACCGAATATAACCTCGTCAGGAGCGCGTTCCCCGACCAGCCATACGAAATAAGGATACACCTTGGCTCCCATTCCAGCTCCTGCGGTTGCCTCGAGCAGGAAGGGAGTGATCATACCGCTTAAAAACGCCCCGAAGTTTATGGAAAAGTAAAACCAGCCAAAAACCCGTGATAGCAAGTGACTGTTCGATTGCCCGAATTGGTCGCCGACGTGAGCGGAGACGCATGGTTTTATGCCACCGGAGCCAATTGCGATTAGAACCAATCCCATGAAAAGCCACGCATGCGTGTCGCCAAACATCTCCATCATGGCCAGACATGCGTGACCGGCGCAGTATACCAAGGACAATGAAATAATTGTTCGAAACTTGCCAAAGAAAGCATCGCTGAGCAGTCCTCCGATGATGGGAAAGAAGTAGGCCGAGGCTATGAACCTGTGAGTCCACACCTGAGCTTCGTCCTCGGAGAACACATCAAGTTGACCGTTGGGTTGCGTGAGGTAAAAAGTCATGTAGGCCATGAGAATGCCTCTCATGCCATAGAACGAAAACCGCTCTGCCGCCTCATTGCCGATGATGTATGGGATCCCCTTGGGCATCTCCTTGCTCTTGATCGGAGCTGTGACGTAATTTGTTTCGGCCATGTCGCTACGCTAGGAGTGAAAAATCAGTTGGCTAACTCGAAAATTGTCGCAAGCAGCATTTCATAAACTTAATCCACCCGCTTTTTCGGCATCGGCTTGCGGTAGACCATGAAGTGTTGCTGGGGCAGCATGGTCTTGGTTTCGACCCACTCGAATCCGGCGGCTTTCATTTCCTTGCGGGCTTGTGCCTCGGTCATCTTGTGCAGGCGCTTGATCGGTACGGTGGGATCCTCCATGCGATACTCGATGAGCACGAGGCGTCCTCCCGGCTTGAGTGACTTGAGAATGGAGGTGGCCATCTCCCACGGATGATCGAACTCGTGGTAGGCGTCCACGATGAGAGCGAGGTCAACCGAGTTGGGGGGCAACTTGACGTCGGTGATCTCACTCATGACGGGAACCACGTTGTCGACCTTCCATTTACCCATGCGGGCGCGAACGATGGCCAGCATTTGCTTGGAGATATCGACGGCGTAGACCTTCCCCTCGGGCACGAGCTTGGCCATGCGAAAACTGAAGTAACCGGAGCCTGCTCCAATGTCGGCCACGACGTCGGAGGGCTTGAGACCGAGGTTTTTGACCAGCAGGTCGGTGCGTTCCTCCTTTTCGCGCCCCGACCGTTCCAGCCAACCAGCGCCCAAGTGACCCATGACCTGGGAGATTTCGCGGCCCATGTACAGCTTGCCTATGCCGTCGCGGCTGGCGACCGAGGCTTTTTGGTAGCGGCTTTCGGCTTTCGGCTTGTCGGCGGCATAACCGCAGGAGCCAAGGACGAAGAGGCTGAGAAAAGAAAAGGACAAGGAGCGGTGGTTCATGCGAAACACCTTGTGGTTTTCTGCGCCTACAAGGCAAATCAATATTGAACACAAGTCGCAGGTCGTTAGGGTGGCAACTCACTGATGAAAGTGTTGCGAGCAAAAAGCGCCGGCTTTTGCTGGGGCGTGGAACGAGCCATCAACTTGGCTCGCGATGAAACCAAGGCGGGGCGAAAGGCCTACGCCGATGGCCCCTTGATCCACAACAACCAAATGATGGACGCCTTGCGTAAAGAAGGCATACGGGAAGTCGGTGATTACAAGAGCCAGTCGGACATCGAAGTATCGGAAAAGGATGCCGAGGACGGCGTGGTGGTGGTGCGGGCGCACGGCATTTCCCCTCAGCGGCGGCAATACCTCAAATCCCTCGACATGTCCTTCAAGGACGCCACTTGCCCCGACGTCGGCATCATTGCAGGCAAGGTTCGTTGGCATGCCCAGAAAGGTTACGATGTGGTGATTTTCGGAGACCCCGATCATCCGGAAGCGATTGGCTTGCTTGGCTATGCGGGAGAACGCGGGCACGTTGTCCAAACGAAGGAAGACATCGACGCGTTGCCGAGCTTCGAGGGAAAAGTAGCGATGGTATCGCAATCCACCATGTTTTCGCATGAGTTCGAGGAACTCGCGGTTTACCTCTCATCGAAATACCCTGACCTCGTCGTGTTCGACACGGTCTGCGGGGCAACCAAGGAAAGACAGTCCGACCTGCAATGGTTGGTCGACGAGGGAGCCGAGGCCGTGGTGGTCATCGGCGGTCGTCATTCCGCCAACACCAAGAAACTGGCGAAATTGGCTACCACGAAAAACCGTCCCACCTTCCACGTGGAAACGGCCGAGGAACTCGACCTCGATGCCATCCAAAATTATGATGTGGTGGGCGTGACGGCTGGGGCTTCCACGCCGGACTTCATAATCGACTCGGTCTGCGAGAAACTGGAAAAGCTTTAATCGTTTTTCTCGCGTACGGCGCGAGGAGGAGCCTTCACGGTATCCTTCGTAATGTTCATCAAGCCACTGTTCACGGTGGCAACCGCATCCTCGGTCTCCATGTCGTCGAAAAACCCGCCCTCGAGACGCTTGCCAAGCACCGTGACTCGACTGAATGGCTTCGGCAGGTAAAAGCCGTCCCAGGAATTCAAGCGCCAGGCCGAAGAGAATTCGAAGGACAACAACAACACGGGGGCCTTGGAAACCTTGGCCACGAGAAGAGCTCCCGGCTTGGCTTCGTAGCAAGGTCCACGTGAACCATCGGGAGTAATCCCGACGTCGTGACCTTCCTTCAATTGGCCAATCAATTCCCTTATTGCCTGCGAACCTCTTCGTTTGCGGGATCCGCGAGTCACCAGGATCCCGATCGCCCTGAAAAAAGTCTCCAGCCAAGCGCCGTCGCGGCTACCGCTGACTAAGCCACAGAGCCGACGACCGCGACGAAAGCGGCGGACGTACTCCGCGGCGACGCTGAGACGATTGTGCCAAACGATGACCACGGTAGGGTGTTCGACGTCCTCCAATTCGGAACGAAACTCCTCCGACAAGCGCATGCGCAAGCTTCGCAGCCAAAGTCGAAAAATACAGGCAATGGGAAAAACGAGCAGTCGTTTGCCAAGGCTCAGTCCCTTGACTTCGCCCCCCGCCGGCGTCTCGCGCTGCGGAGCATCGGCCATGGATTCAGAAATCGATCTCGGCTCCCGCCTCGAAGTTGTGAGACGGCACGGAGGGATGGCCAAGGTAACGATAGCCAAGGTAAATAGAGGTGGAGTCTCCGAATGGACGTCGGGCTCCCAATCCTAACTGCCATGCAAAACCGGAATCCTTCACCGAGTTCAATTTCACTAGAAGCGTTTTCTCGGAAACACTCCAGCCTCCACCGACACCGAAGCCGATCGACCCTATCCAATTGGCGGGGAGTTCAATCTCCCGGGTGACGTTCACGAGAAAAGAGTAAGCCGAATGCTCATATTCACCCTGATGGGGAAAAGGGGTGCTACCGACGATGATGTTCTCGGTGAACGAGGCTTCGCTCGACAGGTAAGAGAAATCCACACCGTAACGCCAATCTCCCCGAATGACGCCCGCAGCCACTGCCAAGGACATCCCTGCTTCCGCATCGCCTTCGGTAGGTACTGCAAAGCCGATTCGGGGTAGAACGTAATAATCGAATTTCCGTGAAGGAGAGTCTTTCGTGGACTCGACGGCGGTCACGGGAAAGTTGATGGTTTCACCGGAATCACTGGTTGAGGAATCCTTCACGATGATGGCAAGGGGAGAATTTTCGTCCTCGGGTTGAGGCCGAGCATTGGAGGCGAGGGGCTGGTTAGGCCTGTCGTCGTTCTTCGGTAACGGCGGCCGTTCACTGGGAGGTCGCTTCTCTACTGAGGCCTGAGGACTGATCACCACGGGCGGGGAAGGGGTTTGGTCGTTTCTTGACCTTGGCTTGGGATAATCGGATCGGACCGGACGTCGCACCGTTCCGTAATCATCAAACCTGTCGCGGGAGGAGCGGTCACCGGTAGGCAAAGTGATTTTTTGGCCCACCTCGAACTTCTTGGCCTTGGGTAAATTCGTATCCTTGTCGTAAAACAAACGATCGAACCTTCGGCGCAGATCATGCACCTCATCCCCGTAATCATTGAGATCGCTTTTAATTTTCCGCAGGTTATTCTGGTGATAGACGCTTTTCTCTTCGAGGTCTTCGTAAGCCAGCGGAAAGCTCGTGACTGTATTGACGTCCTCTTCGTTGACGGCATGCAGCGAGCTCACCCCTCCTAGGACCGAGAAGGCAACGACGGAAAACAGACTACAAATGATCGTAGAGCGTGAACTCATTACAAGAAGGTGCGAATGATTCAGTTGCCCTGCGTTCCATCCAGGAGGCTGGAAACCTGCTCATCGGTAAGGAAAATGGCCTGCACCGCGGTGTTCTCGTTGATGGGGAAAGTGACGGATGGACTGGATGAGATGACGTCGCCCTCCCATCCAATGAATTTATAGCCGGGATTCGCCCGCGCCTCGATTTGAAGATTAGTCCCCGCAGGATAGGAACTGCTTGGCGAAACTTCACCTCCCGCGGATACGTTCTTCGTCACGGTCAAACTGTAATGCCCGGAGACGGAAGAATTTCCATAATCGACCCACTGGCTCGTCGGCTTGTCCCACTGCAAAATCTTGAAGTTGGCGTTGCTGTCTTTCTGGAAACTCAACCAAGTCGCCACGTTGGCGTTGTAAACCATCGAGGAACTGGAAGCCGCAAAAGACCAACCATGGGCGGAGGTGTAAAACCAGCCGTTGATGAAGTCGTAGAGAAGGCTCGACCCATTGGAGTCCGCCCCTGCGCCGCCAGTCGAAACGTTGAGACCACTTAAGTATGAAAGGAAAGCGGAGTCGCTCTTATTCGGATCGAAAACACCCGTGACGTTAAGGTCGGCAATGGCAGTCAAAGCGGCGATCTCGACGTCGTCTCGCATGCCGTCCCCATCAGTGTCCGTCTTGGAAGCATCGGTGCCATAAAGGCCTTCGGTATAATTGTCTATGCCATCCCCGTCGCTGTCACGGTTGTCGAAGGCGAAATTAGCGATGATAGTCTTGTTCGAATCGATCGACACGGTACCGTTTCGATCGCTGCCGGAAAGATCGCCCTGCCAATTCACGAAGACGTAACCAGGGGTTTCCTTGAAGAGGGTGATGGAGGCGGTGGCGTTGCTTTCATAGGCACCCTCCCCCGTAACGATACCCGCGCCGAATGGCACGACGTCGATGCGAACGAAAAAGTATCCTTCCTGCAACGCTACCGAAATATCCTTGGGGTCGTAGACGTCGACTATGCCGTCGCCATTTGAATCGGGATTCCGGGGAAAGGTTCCACTTTGGTATTCATGCAAGTTGGTCAAATTGTCGTAATCTTCGTCGTATTGAGAATCGTTGGGATCGATGGGATTGAGACCGTAGGTAATTTCCCACTTGTCGTCCATGCCATCGCCATCGCTGTCGCTTAGGTATAGGTTGCTGCCATAGATGCTCTCCGTGTAATTATCCAAGCCATCCCCGTCGTAGTCGCCGTAATCCTTGGAGAATACGGCCGATACGTTGGCATCCGAAAGAACCGTGAGGGTGATCCTCTTGGTGGTGCCGGAATGAGACTGGTATGAAAGCGGAGCGCCTGCGAAGTCCACCAAGGTAATGGATCCGTTAATGTCGTAACCCGCGGCGGGTGCCGCTTGAATCTCTATGACGTCGCCATGAGTGAAGAAGGCCGTGGTACCATCGGCGAAGCTTACGTTCTCGGCGAACCAACCACCTCCGCTTCGTGGTTCGGAGAGGAAATTGAATTGATACTGGCGAGGCTCGAAAACCGCCTTCAGGGTCAGCGGCTCGGTCAGGTCGACGGACACTGGGTTGTCGGAACTTCTGAGGTCGGTTGGCCACTTGGTGACGTTGTCGTCCTTGAGCCAATAGGCGAATTGATAGGAGGTGTCGGGCTCCGCCTTAAGCGAAATCGGTTCGTCATGATCAAACTTGTAACCAGGAGGAGTGATGGCAACGTCGCCACCGCCCGGAATGAGGGTGCCGTTTTCGTCTTTCGTCCATCCACTCACGGAGACCACGTGTTCCTTACGGAGAAAGCGGGTCTCGAGGATAACGTCGTCTCTCATTATAAAAGAGTCCGGAGCGAGGTTGTCCGGGTCATCGGCAAACCTAGTGCCATTGAATTCATATCCCGTGGCATCGAATTCAACAGCCGTACTGACGTTGTCGTCATAGAGGTACTGAGACTTCAATTCGACGTAGGTGGCGTTTCCTTCGTCAAAGAAAACCCTATGCTTCAACTCGTAGCGATCGATGTTGAAACTGACCGTAATATCAAGGGCCTTGTCAACGGTCAGGTAGTAAGTCTTCTCCTTGGTCTTCGTGCCCTCAAATTCCCAAGTCACCTCGATCTTGTTGGGATCCGTGGCATACGACAAGATGTTCGCGTCCAGCTTCAGGACGGTACCCTTCTTCCACCATCCGTTGGGCAAGGGATCATCACCTTCGACTTTGGTGATGGTGTATTCACTGCCTGGCAGAACGTCCAGGGGTTCCACGTCTTGGGCAATCACGGCATCCACGTTGATGAGATAGGATACGGGAAGAAAGTAGCCCTTGATACGGACGTCGTATCCCATGTCTCCCCCCAAGGCGAAAGTCAGGGTGCCCTCGCCGGTCGTCTCGCTCAAGTTGAGGACTGGGGTTTTGCCGTTCGCGTCCAGCAGCGCCGTGTGGTTAAGGTCTTGCCCCGAGGCATCGGTAATCGTGACGTATTCCAGCTGGTGGCCCTCACTTGGCTTGACTTCGACAGTCACTTGGGAGCCGTTGACCAAACCCGTGGTGCCACCGAAGGAAGCGAGAAAAGACGCCGTGTCGTCGCTGTAATTCGTGACGGATTCCTCGATCGTAAGGTCATAAACCGCTATGGTGTAAACGGGCGTGATCTCCCAGTTCGCCTCCCAACTCAAAACGAGGGGACTGGTTGAGTTGTATTCACCATTGCTTTCCGATGCATTCACCGTGGTCTCCACGTTGTCGGAGGTGGTTTTCTTTATTATCCAGTCCTTCAGGCGGTATCCCTCCGGGGATATGGAGGTCACGGTCAACAAGTTCGGGTTGCTGCCAGTTGTTGCCTGCAGTCCGCCGTCGAACTCCGCAGTACCTGATTCCCCAGCGGTGTAGGAAGCCGATACGTCGAGGATTTGTTCACCCACGGTGATCAGGGTTTGGGGCGACAGCAAAGTGGCGGTGTACTCAATCGGGGTGAAGGATGCCGTGACGCTCACCGGAGCGCTCACGGCGGGAAGAGTCAAATCGCCCAGACTGGAGGGATCGCCATTCCATCCGGCGAATTCCCAGTGCGTGGGAGGGTTAGCCTTGAGCACCGGCGATTCTCCGATTTGAGCCTCGAAGCTCTTGAGCGTGGTGGATGAACTGCCGACCTTGATCCCGTCCCAAGCCTCCTCGTCGAACAAGGGTGAAGTGCTGATACCCGACACGGTGACTGTGTAGGTGGTGAAGGTCGCAGCTTCCTTCGAAATGGCTCCATGATTATCGAAATTGTCGCTCGCATCGTCATTTCTCACCTTGCCGTTCAAGTCCACCGGCAAACGTTCCACTGTATTGCCGTCATTGTCGAAGTCATGCAAGTCAGTGGGCAAGGCATCGGTGGATACAGTGGAAGCGGGGGAAGACCCTTGCACGGAATCATTGTGCTTGGTGCCCTTGAAGCCGGAAGACGCCGCGGTCCAAAGACATCCCTTAAAAGTCGGCTCGCCCGATGAATACACGATATAGAGAGTGGAACCAAGGGATTCCTCAAAGGTACAATAATGGAATTGGGCGCCTCCCACTACTTCCAACGATTTACCGATGGCGCTGTTGCCTCCAGTCGTGGTGGAAGACTTGAACAAGCAACAATAGAACGATGGCGTACCTTGGAATTTGCCGGCGGCGAATTGGTAGGCGGTATTGCTCTGAAAGGTTGAATTATACGCCTTGAAGGTTCCGGCTTCCGTGTAGACGCCTCCACCTTGAGAGGTTCCCGAAGCGGTGTTGCTAATCACTTGGGTCCAGATGAAGTTGACGGTTCCCGATTTAACGTAGATGCCACCACCATTGCCGGTAGAGGAATTGCTTTGAACTTTGCATTTCCAAAAGGTCGCGCCGCTCTTGACGTACACGCCCCCTCCATTACCGGCGACGCTAGTACCTCCTGAAATAGTCAGACCATCCAATCGAACGTTGGCCTTCAAGTACAAGGGTCTGATGCTGGAGCTCCCCATGATCGTGGTGGCGGACGATGGGTGTCCGGAATATTTGTTACCAGACCAAGTCCGATCATCGGGTGATGCCTCGGTGCCATTGAATCCCCCATAGATTTTTATCGCGCTGGATACCGTGAACATGGAATCAGCTTGTTCATCGGTCTTGGTGTCATCGGTGTTGTTGTCCGTGACGGTGTCTCCGTATTGACCCGAAGCCATCCAGATTTCGTCGTTGGCCAACTCGAGCGCCTTCTTCAGGGTTTGGACGCTGTTCGCCCAAGAGGAACCATCGTTGCTGTCGTTGCCTCCGCTTTTCTTTACGTAAATGACACCACCGTGCAGAAGGGACGCGGCTTGGAGCAAACCAAGGGCGAAAACAACGAAAACCGGGAGCTGGGGAAAAGTGAACCTCACGGCATTGTGAAAATTATTGGCATGGCGGGCAGCAGCGACATCGTGTGCGACTTACTCTTATAAGTCGGTAGACTATGACAATCCTTAAATTCATCGGATTTCATCAATCTCCGTTCGAAAGGAAAATTTTGCAAAAAAAACAAGGGTGTGAAAGCCTGCGACAGAGCGCGTTTTCGCGAAGATAACAAAAGAGAACTTATCCACAAAATGAGTTTAGCGGTTGCGCTATCGAACGAATTGCCACAAGAAAGAGTCAAAGGGACAAATGCTTCTCCGTTGGGTAGGGATTTCGATGGGTGCGCTGGTCTTTGTCATGACCGCGTGGGCTGAGCGTGTCCACCTCGTGAAGAAAAACGAGACCTTGGGCGGCATAGCCAATCGCTACGGCGTCTCCGTAAACGCCCTCCAGATAATAAATGGCATTCGCGATCCCAACCTCTTGGTTTCCGGAAAGAAATTAAAAATACCGGATGGCTTCGTCCTGGAAGCTCCGCACATAGTAAAACCAGGAGAAAGCCTGAGCGTGATCGCATCGCGCTACCGAATAAGTTCCAGCAAGTTGGCCGCCTACAACCAGATCAGTAAACCGGACCTGATTCGAGTCGGCCAGAAACTCATGATCCCCTTGGGAAAGGGAGGGTCCCTCCCTCCCCTGCTCGATGCCGCCGTCATCAAGGCCCTGGACAAAACCTTGCCGAAAAAAGGCAAATGGAAACGCATCGTGATCCATCACAGCGCCACCAACGTCGACGATGCCCTCAATATGCACCGAGTTCACAAAGCTCGTGGCATGGCGAATGGATTGGCCTATCACTTTGTGATATCGAACGGATCGCGCAAGGCGAAGAACGGTGAAATTTACATAGGTGGTCGCTGGAAGAATCAACAGGATGGTGGCCACGTAAAACGACTGCAGTGGAACAGGGAAAGCATCGGCATTTGCTTGATCGGAAACTTTGAGTTGCGAAAACCTACTGAAAGCCAGCTGAAAAGCCTGGAGGGATTATGTCGATACCTAGCCCGACGAACCGGCATCCCGTATTCCAAGATCACCTCGCACAAGGGGCTACACCCGGGACACACCGTGTGCCCCGGCAAGAATTTCTCGCTCGATGCCTTCCGCAAGCGTTTGGCCACAAGGCGGTCCAGTTCTTGAAGCACACCCGATTCCGACCGCCATGAAGCTGCTCGTCATAGACAACTTCGACTCTTTCACCTACAACTTGGTCCAATATTTCGGCCAACTTGGAGTGGAGCAAGACGTACACCGCAACGATGCCATCTCGGCAGAGGAAGCGGTCGCTTTGAATCCGGACGCTTTACTCGTTTCTCCAGGGCCATGCGATCCCGATCAAGCAGGCGTCAGCCTTGAAGTGATCGAGGCCTTTGCAGGCCGCAAACCTATCCTTGGGGTCTGCCTCGGGCACCAATGCGTGGGGCAACACTTCGGCGGCAAGGTGGTTCGGGCCAACCGCTTGATGCACGGCAAGACCTCTTCCATCCAGCACGACGGGAAAGGTCTTTTTTCGGGCATTCCGGCATCTTTTTCCGCCACTCGTTATCATTCTCTCATCCTGGATCGGCCAAGTCTGCCCGAATGCCTGGAAATTACGGCCGAAACCGAGGAAAGCGAAATCATGGCTCTGCAACACAAGGAACTACCAGTCTGGAGCGTTCAGTTTCATCCCGAATCGCTGGCTACGGAGCATGGCATGAGCATCCTGCAAAACTTCATTGATCTCTGCCAAAGCGAGGCATCCTGAGGAATTTCATCTCATGCGCTGTCCAAAATGTTCATCGACCGACACGAAGGTTCTTGAAACCCGCGCGGGAAAGGAATCCGCGTCGATTCGTCGACGCCGGGAATGCATCGCCTGCGGACACCGTTTCTCGACTATCGAGGAGATCTTGAGAGAAGATGCCATGGTTGTGAAGCGAGACGGTCGACGAGAAAGTTTCGATCGCAGGAAAATCATCACAGGCATACGCAAGGCCACCGAAAAACGCCCCCTCGAGTTCGAGCAAATCGAGTTACTTGTTTCGGAAGTGATGAAACGCCTTGAGAACGAATATGACGTGGAATTCCCCAGTCGCGCCATCGCCGAAGCCATCTTGGTTCGACTCCAACGCATCGACGAGATCGCTTGGTTGCGCTTCGCCAGCTTTTACGAAGATTATCGCGATGCCGAGGATTTCTCCCGTGGCATCGCAGACATGGGGCGTGAGCAAAGTGAATAGACCGGACGATTTTGCGCGCCTCACGTACCTGAACTCCCTCCTGTCGTTGCTCACTGGCGGAGCCTCCTCGAAGACTGAGCAAATCACCGCGGTGCTTCGGTTTCTCCGAACCGAGGATGGGCCCGATCTTCCACCCGCCGACTACGATGCCAACGTTGCGAGAATCGTGGAGTTGCACGATCCCGGCAAACGTCGGTTTTCATCCATCGTCCACTGGGACTTGCGTCAGGACTCCATCGACCCTTTGTGGTTGCGTGCCAACGTATTGGAAAAACTAGACAAGCTCACCGCTCATTCCAGAGGGCTTCTCGTAGTCAGCGGGCTCCGTCAAAAGCTTTGCCCGCCACCGAAACGTTGGACAAGGAACCGGGCGGCTCTCTACCATGACCTCGTTTCCTTCATAGAGAAGACTGCGATCGAAAAGGCCTCTCCCCAAAACACCTTAACCATACTCTTCGTATAACGGGAAATGACCGATAAAACGCTATTTACGAAAATCATCGAAGGGGAAATACCCGGTGACTTCGTTCATCAAGATGACCACTGCGTCGTCCTGCGCGACGTCAACCCGCAAGCCCCCACCCATTTGCTCGTCATTCCGAGAAAGCCCATACCTCGCATCGGGGAAGCCGCAGAAGAAGATGCTCAACTCCTTGGCCACCTGCTACTTGTAGCTCGCAAGGCCGCCCTTTCCGAAAACCTGGAAGAAGGCTTCCGCATCATAGTGAACAACGGGTCTCATGGAGGTGAGTCCGTGCCTCACCTTCACGTCCACGTCCTCGGAGGACGTCCGTTGTCTTGGCCCCCGGGTTGAGGCTCTCGACGCCAAGTCTCTCACTCTCTCTTCAATCACAATGAATGCTTTTCGCCTGTTTATCTGCCTTTCCGCCCTGGCAACGGGGCTTTCTCTCACCGCCGACGTCGTCCGAACAAAAGACGGCTCCATTCTGCAAGGTCGCATCGTCGGCATCGATGATGGCTTCCTCGACATGGAAACGAACTTCGCCGGGGCGGTACGCATCGAACTGTCCGAAGTGCTGGGATTATCGACGGACGAGGAGGCTTTCCTGAGACTGGAAGATGGTCGCGAGCCAAAAGGCAAGGTATTGGACAGGCCCGGACTACCTGTCTTGGTATCCGGCCTCGATCCCGTGCAAACACCGCCTGTAGGCATTCGCCAACTATGGCGCGCCGCTGACGAGGACCCGGTCTTGATCGCCCAACGGGAAGCCAAGGAGAAACTTCGCAAGAAGTGGAAGTCCAGCATTTCCTTCGACCTCACCGGAAGCTCGGGCAATTCGGAAGACTTCGGCCTCGCTTCCCAATTCAAGGCCAGTTACGGCAATGAGAAAGTAACGACCAAGTTCCATCTTTCATCACATAAAAACAACAAAAGCGGCGAAACGACGACGGACGAGACGAAGGCAGGCGTCGAGCATAGTTCGTTTTTCGGTGAAAAAACCGCATGGTACGTAAAAAGCGACCTGGAATCGGACAAGCTCGAGGACGTCAACCTGCGCTCCACCTCAGCCGCTGGCATAAAGTATGCGTTGATGGCTCGCGAAAACCAAACCTTGAACCTCCGTTCCGGTCTCGGCTTCCGCTTCGAGTCCTATGAAAACGGAAACGAAAGCGCCCCCGCCTTGGACATTGGACTCGAACATACCTATAAAATGAACGATTTCCTCTCTCTGGTGACGGAGTTAGACTACGTTCCCAGTATACAGAACTTCCCCGATTATCGCGTGACCCATGACACCGGACTGGAAATACCCCTGAGTTCCAGCGGTTTCTGGAAACTTCGGACCGGCATCGCAAACGACTACAACAGCCGCCCGGCAAGCGGCAAGGAAAGGCTGGACGTGCGTTATTACACTCGAATTGTTTTCTTGTGGGAGTGATATATTTTTACTCATGAAGCCTGTTCTAGCCCTTACCCTCGCCGCTTTCTTCGTTACCTTCCCCCTGCTTGCCGAGCGTGAGGAAGTAACCTCGGAAATTTTCCATTTGGGAACCAAGGGATTGCCGGAATGGAATGAATTCAGGAGCAGCGAACCGCACGGGCGCAACCTCTCCGTGACATTCGAGGCAAAGGCAAACCAAGAAGAATCCACCCTTTTCATTCGGCAAGACGACGTCAAACAAGGTTGGAGAGTGTCCCTGAACGGGAAGCGACTGGGGAATCTGGAGCGCTTTGAGTCCAAGATGCTGCACACCCTCAAGGTGCCTGCCAAAACCTTGAAAGACGGGGAAAACAGGCTCTCGATTGCAGCGCCCACCGCCTTGGACGACGTTTTCGTGGGGGGCGCGTTCCTAGTGAACAAAGCACGTGAAGACGCCCTCCGACAAAGCTTTCTCGAGGTACGAGTCACTGACTCGAAAGGAGCCCCCCTGCCCTGTCGCATCACCATAACGAATGAAAAGGACTACCTCATGCCTCTCCAGGTGGAGGCTTCACCCCTAGTCGCCGTTCGTACAGGCGTGGTTTATTCCTTGGAAGGAAAGACAACGGCGGGCGTGCTGCCTGGCAAGTACCTAGTCTATGCCTCGCGAGGCTTCGAATACGGCGTAGCCACGGCCAAGGTCCGGGTCGCCGAGGGAGAAACTCGATCCATTCGGCTATCTCTTGATCGCGAGGTTCCCACCGAAGGCTGGATCAGTTGCGATCCTCACGTTCACGTCAAGACCTTCAGCGGTCACGGCGATTCCACGGTGGAGGAGCGCATTCCCACCATTGCGGGAGAAGGCTTGGAGTTGCCCATCTCGACCGACCATAACCACCATGCGGATTACGGCCCGTATCAAGAGGCGGCTGGGGCAAGTGCCTTCTTCACCACCGTAATAGGCAACGAAGTCACCACGAAAGTCGGTCACTTCAATGCATTCCCGATCAAGAAAGGCGCTCCCCTGCCCAACCATGAAACGGAAAGCTGGAAAGAGCTTTTCAAGTCCATACGGGCGACCCCGGGAGTCGAGGTCATTCTCCTGAACCATCCGCGCAACGTGCACTCCAACTTCTCTCCCACCGATCCCTCCCATTTCAACCGGGCGTCAGGGGAGAGCCAACGGGAAGGAGGCTTGGAGATGGACGCGATCGAGGTAATCACTTCGGCCGCCCTCCAAGCGGACTACACGGGTCCTTTCGAGGATTGGTTCGCCCTGCTGAATGCCGGCAAGCGCGTGACTGCGGCCGGCTCAAGCGACACACACGACGTCAATCGCTACCTCTTGGGACAAGGCCGCACCTACCTGCAGTGCCCGGACAAGGACCCCGCCAACGTTGACTTGGCCGCGGCCTGTCGAGCATTCCGCGAAGGACGGGCCCTCGTAAGCATGGGCTTGTTGACGCATCTCCGGGTAGAGGAGCGTTTCGAGGTGGGAGACTTGGCCACGAAACTTCCCTCCAAGGCGACGGCCCGCATCCAAGTGTTGGGTCCGCGTTGGGTGGATGCGACTCGAGTCGTCCTCTACGGAAACGGCTTGCCGATTTGGGAAAGCGAGGTGGAATCCGCCCCCAACGCAATCACCAAGGCCGACTTGAAGGTGGAACTGCCGAAATTCACCCATGACATTCATCTCGTCGCCATTGCCAACGGGTCGGGCGTGACCAAGCCTTTTTGGGAAATACCACGTCCCTATCAGCATAAAAGCAAAGAATACGTTTCCCGCGTAATCGGGGCCACCAACCCCATCTGGCTCGATTTCGACGGCGATGGTAAATACACCTCGCCTCGCGGCTATGCGGAACGCCTCGTGGAAAAGAAGCCCATGCTTGCGGAAACCTTGGCCAAGCTAAGTGATTTCGACTCGTCGGTGGCGGTGCAAGTCGCCGCCTTGCTCACCGTGCGTGGTGTCGACCTGAAAGAAACAAAAGCCGAGGCCGCTTGGGAAAAAGCCTCTCCCGCGATCCGAACGGGTTTTTCCGAGTTCCTCGAGGCTTCGCCCTGAACTAGCGTTTGGCCGAGAGGCTTCAGCGCAGCATGCCGGCGGCGAGGGTCTCGTTGGTGAAGGGATCCGCGAGAATGAAGCTACCGGTGTTGCGGTTGCGTCGGTAAGTGTCGTGAAAGACGGGTTGAGAGACCCGCAAGGCAATGCGCCCGACGTCGTTCATCTTGAATTCGGAATCGTCCTCGATCTTGTGGAGCGTGTTGACGTCGACTTTATATCGGACGTCGGTGACGATGGCTTGAGCCTCCTTGGTGGTGTGCCGAAAAAGGTATTTACCGCCTTGCCGCAAAGTCTTGCCGTCGGAAAACCAGCAGATCATGGCGTCCAGGTCCTGCGTGATACGAGGTTGGTTGTTGGGCTTGACCAGCATGTCACCGCGGCTCACGTCGACGTCGTCGTCCAAGGTAATCGAAACGGAAAGCGGATAATAGGCTTCGTTGAGCTCCTCGTCTCCCACTTGAATGTTCTTCACGCGGGATCGAAAACCCGAGGGCAAGATAACGACCTCGTCTCCCGGCTTGAAGACCCCGCCTGCTACGCGCCCGGCATATCCACGGTAATCGTGATGCTCGTCGGAATGCGGTCGAACCACCCACTGCACGGGAAACCGGGCGTCGACGTGATTGGCGTCGGACCCGACGTAAACGGTCTCCATGTGATAGAGCAAGGTGGGACCGTCGTACCAAGGCATGTTGGCCGATTTCTCCACCACGTTGTCGCCTTGCAGGGCACTGATCGGGAAAAAGGTGAGATCCACCACGTTTTCGAGGCGAGAAGCGAAGTCACCGAATTGGCGACGCACCTTTTCGTAGGCTTCTTGCTCGTATCCCACCAAGTCCATCTTGTTCACGCAAAGAGCGACGTGCTTGATGCCGAGAAGGTCGGCTATGAAGGCATGCCGACAGGTCTGCTCGATCACGCCTTTGCGGGCGTCGACGAGGATGAGGGCCAAGTTGGCGGTGGAAGAGCCCGTCACCATATTGCGGGTGTACTGGACGTGTCCCGGCGTATCGGCGATGATGAACTTGCGTCGTGGAGTAGCGAAGTAGCGGTAGGCGACGTCGATCGTGATCCCTTGCTCTCGCTCGGCCCGCAGACCGTCCGTGAGCAGAGCCAAGTTGACGTTCTCGTCCCCTCGTTGCCGACTGCTTTGCTCAATCGCCTCGAGTTGATCCTCGAAGATCGCCTTGGTGTCGTAGAAGAGGCGCCCGATGAGAGTGCTCTTGCCATCATCCACGCTGCCCGCGGTGCTGAACCGCAGCAAATCCATGTCCAAGTAGCTCTTTTCCTCGCTCATCACCTAACGTCCAAACGTTCGCTCCATTTAAAAATAGCCTTGTTTCTTGCGGTCTTCCATGGCCGCTTCCGAGCGACGGTCGTCCGCCCGGCTGCCTCGCTCGGTGTCACGGGAGGCAGCGACCTCGCGAATCACTTCCTCGAGGGTGGAGGCCTCCGATCGCACGGCACCCGTGCAGGTAACGTCTCCGATGGTGCGAAACCGAACGGTTTCCGTGGAAACGGTTTCGTTTTCGGCAAGCTCAACGTGTTCCGACTCGGCCAAGAGAGAGCCGTTGCGCTCGAACACCTTGCGTTCATGGGCAAAATAAAGGGAAGGCAAGTCGATTTCCTCGACCAAGGCGTATTGCCAAACATCCATCTCGGTCCAGTTGCTCAAGGGAAACACCCTAAAATTTTCTCCCGGAGCCATGCGTCCGTTGAAGAGATTCCATAATTCGGGCCGCTGGTTCTTGGGATCCCACTGGCCAAAAGCGTCGCGATGTGAAAAGAACCGTTCCTTAGCCCGGGCTTTCTCCTCGTCTCGTCTGCCACCGCCGAGGCAAGCGTCGAACTGGTGTTCTTCTATGGTTTCCAGCAAAGTGACCGATTGGAGAGCGTTGCGACTGGGATTCACCCCGGATTCCTCCTGGGCTGTGCCTCGATCTATCGAGTCCTGCACCAAACCGACCAGCAAGCGGCCTCCCACCTTTTCCACGAAACGATCCCTGTATTCCAAGGTTTCGGGAAAATTGTGCCCCGTGTCCACGTGGACCAAGGGAAACGGCATCTTGGCGGGCGTGAATGCCTTGGCCGCCAAGTGAGCCATCACGATGGAGTCCTTGCCACCGGAAAAGAGCAAGGCGGGACGCTCGAACTGAGCCGCCGTTTCGCGCATCACGAAAATAGCTTCCGACTCCAATTGCTTGAGGTGCGTGATGTTGTAGGTTCGCATGACGAAAAAGAAGGCAGGTTACCTCAGGCCGAGGGCAAAACCAACTTTTGGGAAGACTCCCAAAGTTGCTCCAAGGACTCTTCCGGCGTGGAAACCTCGGTATCGAGGACAAGCCACGGGGCGGATGGTTCCTCGAAATTCGATTGCTGCCCCGTAAAATCTCGTATCTTTCCTGCGTTCGCCTTGGCGTAAAGGCCCTTTACGTCTCGTTTTTCACAAGTTTCGTAGGAAGCTTTCGCGTACACTTCGAGAAAGTCGTTTTCTCCCACTATTTCACGCGCCATGCGACGAAATCTCTCCCGCGGCGTGATGAATGAAACTATGGTCAACACGCCATTCTCAACGAAGAGTTTGGCCGCTTCCGCAATGCGCCGGATATTTTCCGAACGATCCTCGTCACTGAAGCCCAAGTCCTTGTTCAAGCCGCTCCGCACGTTGTCCCCGTCCAGCACCACGCTGAACAAGCCCTCCTCGTGCAGGCGTCGCTCGAAGGCGGCGGCCAGCGTGGTCTTGCCGGAACCCGACAAACCATACAGCCAAAACACCTTGGCCCGTTGCCCTAAGCGCTCCTCCTTTGCCGAACGAGACATCAAGACGTCGGTGGTGGGATATAACTCCGCTGGTATCATGAGAAAGACGAACCATTAAAGCGTTTCCTCTGGAAAACGCAAATCTCATTCAACGTCATAAACTTGGGAGATCGGTTCCCTATTTTTATCTTTCGAGGACCACAAATACCAAGCGAAGCCCAGCCAAAACCATTTCACGGCGTGCAAGTTCGTTGGTAAACTGATCCTCCCATGGGGGAAAGAAGACGTCCCCTTCGTATTCGGCGTCGATGAGCGTGAGGTACAAGCGGTCGGCCAAAGGCATGGCTTCCTCGTAGATGGCCTGTCCGCCGCAAATCCAGACGTCGCCGTCGTTTGACTGGGCCATCTCGAGGGCCTCGGGCAAGGAACTCGCCTTGCGGGCATGCTCAAATGATTGCGTGGGATTGCGACTGAGGGCGACCACTTTGCGGTCGAGCAGGTGCTTGCCCATCTCGTCATAGCAGCGACGTCCCATGACCAAGGTGCCTTGCCTGGTTTTCTCGAGGAAATACTCCCAGTCCTCGCTTATCCTCCAAGGCAAGCGACCATCCTTGCCGATCACTCGGTTGCGGGCGCAGGCAACTATGAGGTTGATCATGCTTTTTGTTTAAGGGATGAAACGGGAACGGTTTGCGTTTTCCAAGCAGAAGACATCTTTTGGCAAGTAACCCACAATGCAAGACCAAGACAAGGCGTTCGATCACAAATTGCTGGTTCCCGACCTCTGGCAGCAGGAAGCACTGCGTTACCTGAGGGAAGGTCTCGACGTGGTCTTGCACGCACCCACCGGAGCCGGCAAAACCTTTGTCTTCGAGATGCTGATGGACTCGGGTTGGAGGGGCAGAGCCATCTACACCGTGCCCACCCGAGCCCTCGCCAACGACAAAGCGAGGGAATGGATGGAGAAAGGTTGGGACGTCGGGGTATGCACGGGAGACCTCCGTTTTCATCCCGATGCCCAAGTCACGGTGGCCACCTTGGAGACGCAACGATCGTCGATCCTCAGGGGCCAAGGCCCCGACCTGATGGTGGTCGACGAGTACCAGATGCTGGGCGACCTGCAGCGAGGCGTGAATTACGAGGTGGTTCTGGCCATGGCTCCACCGAAGACCCAATTGCTGCTGATGAGCGGCAGCGTGGCGAATCCCGAAACAGTGGCCGACTGGCTGGAATCAAATGGTCGCAAAGTGGAACTGGTAAGCGAAGGCAAGCGCCCGGTCCCGCTCGATGAAGTTTTCGCCGATGCCCTGCCCCGCCATTTCTCGGAATCCGTCCGCGGGCATTGGCCGAGGATCGTGGCGGCTGCCTTGCGGGCGAACATGGGACCTTTGCTGCTCTTTGCCCCGAAAAGATTGGCGGCCGAAGACATTGCCCAACAATTAGCCTACGAATTACCGGAGACCGAACCGCTTTCCCTCAGTTCGGAACAAAAGCAATTGGCCGGGAAGCGCTTGACCAAACTGCTCAAGCGACGCATCGCCCCGCACCACAGCGGCTTGGACTACAAGCAGCGGGCTGGACTCATCGAACCCTTGGCCAAGGCAGGCCAACTGCGAGCGGTCGTTTCCACCACAGGACTCGGAGCGGGGGTGAACTTTTCCATGCGATCGGTCATCGTGACGGATCGCGAATACCGGGTCGAAGACGAACGCCGACTCCTGCGTCCGGATGAGTTGCTGCAAATGTTCGGCCGGGCCGGACGGCGGGGACTGGATGAACGCGGCTACGCCATCGTCGTACCGAACAAAGCCCGCTTGAGCGAGGCTCGTCCCCTCCCCCTCCGACCCTCGGCCCGCGTCGACTGGAGCTCCTTGCTTCAAGTAATGCGGGCGGCAGCGGACGACAAGCGTTCCCCCGCCCAAGCGGCGGAAGAATTCGGCGGCCGACTCTTTCGCGAAGAGCCCATTCCTCTCGGATTCGCTGCCTTTCTGTCGAAACAACGAACCCAGGCGAACCAAGCAAAGGCCCCTAAGTCCGAGGACCGCGACCCCTCTCGCGACGAGGTCATCGAGATGCTGAATTCCGAGGGCCGATGGGAGCGCCGGGGAGGTCCGGTAAAAGGGCCTTTGGGCGAGGCTTTCTTTTATTTTGGAGAGGAATGGAGGGAAGCGCTTTCGTGTCCCCAAACATTGGAGAAAGTGAAGGCGGGCTCGGTCTGGAAAACCGGTCGCGGCGAAAACCGTAGATACGGCCGGGAATTGCCGATCGCGCGGTTCCCGGAGGAGGAAGGCCAAGGGCAGGTGGAGTTGTTGAAGTCCTTTCGTCGCCGCCTGCGAAAACATTTCCTGGAAACGAATCCCAAGAAATTAGGAAGGTATGGAAAAAAGCTGTGGGACTTGGACAGGTTGGAACGCATGCTGGGGCCACTGTTTCCGGAACTCACCTTTGGCGGCAGGTGGAAGGAACTGATCGAGAAAAACGGTATCCTGAGCGTGCGCCTCGAGTACCTCGAAGCGCAAGCCTTCGGGTGGAAGGACAAAAACGGCAAGATTCTGCTGAATCCCCCCCTACGCAAACGTCGACAGGAATGGGTTTCTCCTTTCTCCAACGAAGCCGCAAGCGAACCTTTTAGCGATAACTGCCTGGCGGAAGCATGGTTCCGCCTAGGCTTGATCGATGCGCAGGCTCATCCCACCCGACGAGGCATCGTGTTCAGTTTCTTTCATCAAGGAGAAGGCCTGGCGGTAGCCGCCGCCCTCGAGGACGAAGCCTATCCGATCGATGAAATGATCCAGGACTTGGCCAATTTACGGGCGGGCCATCGTTTCGCTGCCCTAGCGGGACAAGGGAGTCGTCTCGGCGCGATTTGCCGACGAACCTACGGCGACGTCACCTGCGAAGGCTATCTCCGAAAGGGCGTGCCTCCCGAATACGGGGACGGGGCGGCCGAAGCGGTCCGTGAAGCTTTGGTTCACCCGGAAGGCAAACGCGACCTTTTCGACGAGGAACTACGGCCGGGTGACCTGGAACGAGCAATCTTGGAATGGAGGTCCATCCTCTCGCTTATCGCGAATGCGCCCAGCATGGAGTGGAAGCGTTGGCAAGAATTGCAGACTCAGGCCCGGGCCCTTGGCGAGACAAACGCAAGGAGCGAGGAACTACCCTATCTGCCACCATTGGAGCCGGGGCAGCGCAAGCGGCACGAGAGCCGCCTTCAGCGAGTCCGGTAAGCCTTGCCCGTGATATCCATCCACTTGTCGGTGGGCGGGGCGCCTGCAGCCAGGATTTGGGTGTGCATATAGACCTTGCCGGTCTTGGTATCGATCTTCACGAGATGAGCCTGCTCGAACCCTTTCCCGCTTTGGGAGTTCAGGAAGTAGACGTCCGCCCCTTCCAGTTGATAGCGGCCTTCCTGGCCTTCGTCGTCGAAGCCCATGGTCAAAGTGACCACTAGTCCGAGAGCTAATCCTATGAGCAATGATTTCCAGTTCAGCATGGCGTGTGTCTCCGTTGGTGTTCGCGTTGCAAGGTTACGATTAAAGGGAAACCGCCCAAAGCTGGCTTAAATATCCGCTTGTCCGGTTAGCTCTCGCAAGCGATCCCACTCCTCGACGTAGGGAACCAAGTGCTCTTTGCCGCCTGCGATTTCCTGCTCGAGAAGTTCGCGGGTAAGGCGTTGCTCGTCGGCGTACTGCTGATCGGAAAGGAGGTTGGCGAAGTGCGCGACACGAGCCCAAAGCAAAAAGGTGGTGAACGCGTCGTATTCGTTGTACTCGACGATTTCCCGGGTTTTGCCCTCCAGCCAGAGCTCCGCCACGGAAGCTCCGCTCACTCCCATCTTGCCGGGAATACCCGAAAGGGACGCAGCCTGGTGCAAGCTGGGAGTTTGGGCGAACCGCCCCAGCATGGGACAAAGATCGACGTTGTACTCGCTGTTGCGGGAATCGAAGTAGTCGACGCCTTCCCAGGGTTTGTTGGGGCGCTCGGCAAAGCCAGGAGCGCTCAAGCCATGGATAATGGCTCGCTGGGTAATGATGGGCAGGTCGGCATTAGCCGAGTTGTATCCCACGATCTGGGGCTTCTTCTCACCTACCGCGCGGATGAATCCAGACAAGATCCGAGCCTCTTCGCATTTTTCAGGGTCATCCGGATCCGTGGGCATGGAAAACAACCGTAAACTGACTTTTCCCATGTTTTTTTCCCGCACGATGCCTGCAATCGACACGATGCGGCAAAGGATGGTTTTGAGGTAAGGTTGCGGGTTTTTCTCGTCCGCCTTGCCTTCCTCCTTCCAAAGGGTCTCGAACGCCTCGAGCTCGTTGCCCGGCTCGGACAAGTCGACGTAATGCAGGACCTCCGCCGCCTTGGGATCCGGTATCCACTCCACGTCGAAGCATAGGACCGTGGGCTGTATGGACTTCAACATGTCCGTACACTCATTCTCCCGGCGAAGCCTCGGCTCCCTCGGGTATGGTAAGAATCTCGGGACGGTCGTTGCCGACCATTATGGTGTGCTCGAAGTGAGCCGAGGGCATACCGTCGATGGCCAGGGCGGTCCATCCATCCGAAGCCATCCGGATGTCCTTGTTCTTCATGTTGACCATGGGTTCGATGGCCACCGTCAAGCCCCTCTTCAACTTGGGCCCGGTGCCGGGCTTCCCGTAATTGGGGATTTGCGGCTCCTCGTGCAGGGACTTGCCCACGCCATGCCCAACGAAATTGGTGATCACCGCAAAGCCTGCGCCTTCCACGCAACTCTGCACGGCATGGGAAACGTCCCCCACCCGATTGCCATGGATCGCCTGGTCGATGCCTAGGTACATGGCCTCCTTCGTCACTTTCAACAAACGATCAATCTCCGGGCTAACCAAGCCGACCGGCACGGTGCGGCAATTGTCGCCGATATGCCCATCCATGGAAACGCAGACGTCTACCGATATGACGTCGCCGTCCTTCAGGACTCTTTTCTTGTCGCCAATGCCGTGCACCACTTCGTCGTTCACGGAAAGGCAGGTATGGGCCGGGAAAATGCGTGAGCCTGCGCGATATCCGTAGCAGGCGCTCTTGACCTCGCATTCGTCCATCAAGCGCTTACCCTCTTGGTCCAAGTCGTAGGTAGTGACGCCCACGGCGACCATTTTGCACAGCTTGTCCAAGATGGTAGCCGCCGCTCTGCAAGCGTCGCGCATCTTCTGTTTTTGCTTGTAAGTTTTACAAACCATTCGTTCGTCAATCCTACGAAACCGCCCAAGGTTCAACAAAAAAGACTATTCTCATGAAGACCGAGACGAGGCGGAGCGAAGCCGTGAACAAAGTGCCGCTCCTAGCAATAATTGCACAGGATGGCAGACAATAAGCGGGAAAAGTATATCCAGGTTACCTTGCCCGAAGAGCAAATATGCCATCGGCAAACCGACCGCCAATGACTTTTGCGTGGCCGCGAAAAAACCCGTTATCACGAGAGGCCAAGACAGGCGGGAAAACCTGAGGGCCATGACGGCGGCGAGGTTGGAAAACAACACAAAGGCAAACGTCCAAAAGAACACTTCTTGAAAAAAGTCTCCCCCGAACGAATCACCGCGTTGATCCACCCCCTTGCAGAAACCGGCGTAAGCAATGAACAAGACGCAAGCGAAACACGTCTTTCGCACCCATCCTTCCTTTCCGGCGACGAAGCGATGCAGAAAACGCTGGGAAAAAAGCCCCACGAACAAGGGAAAGGCGATCAACCAAAACAAGCGCCACAGGAAATGCGTCAGAAACGCGGTGTCACCGTCCCCGGGCGCATGCTCCGCCAAACCGGGGAAAATCAAGTAAGCGGCCCAAGCCGGCACCACGAAAATGGCCAACAGATTGGAGAGGACGGCGCAAAAGGTGGCAGCCGAGGCATCTCCTTTCGACTCGGCGCTGTAAATCACCGACGTGGATATGGTGGTGGGCAAAATGGCGAGAAATATCAATCCCGGCGCCACTCGTTCGGGCACCCAACCCCGCTCGACGACAAACCAAGCGGCCAAGGGAAGAAAGACAAAACCGAAAAAGAGTACAAAGAGGTGAAGTCGCCAAGCAGTGAAACCCTTGCGCAGGGAAGCGCTCGACAAGGTCAGTCCCTGCAGAAAGAAAATCAGCGCGACCCCGGCCAAGGTCGTGTATTCCGCACCCAAGGATCCACCCTCGAGTCCATGCTCGGGAAACCAATAGGCCAAGCATATCACGCAGACCAGTCCGATGGTGAACGCCTGCCCTGCCAATAACTTCTTCACAGTCTCCTAGTTCGCTTGTTTAGTTCGAAAATATATTCGTTTATAGGGTTTTCCTTGCGCGAATGATTGCAAACGTCCACACGGGAAAACATTACCTTTATCAGTTCCATGCCTGAAATCCAAGTTATCACCTTCGACGCCGCCGGTACGCTGATGGTTCCCGACCCATCGGTCGGCGAATCCTATGCCAAGGTGTTGCGAGACCGTGGACTCGCCGCCGATCCCGAGGCGATCGAGCGCAATTTCCGGGCAACCTTCGAGGCTACGCAAACCAGCCAGAAAGAATCCGCCTTCGCTCCGAAAGTATATTGGAAAAGCGTGGTGGCCGGCTCGTTGGCGGGCTTCTGCCCAGTCGATGAACTGGATTCGGTCTTCGAGGAGCTTTGGGAATTTTTCGGACGTGGAGACAGTTGGCGACTTCTCGAGGGAGCCCAATCCACGCTCAAGGAACTGCGAGACCGCGGTTTTCGAATGGCCGTTCTTTCCAACAACGATACCCGCTTGAAGAACGTCCTGCGAGACTTGGGGGTATCCGCCTTTTTCGAACGGGTCTTCGTTTCCTTCGAACTCGGACAAGCGAAACCGGATCCCGCCATATTTCGATCCGTGGAGAAAGCGCTGGGCTTGCCGTCCTCCGCATTCCTGCACGTTGGGGACGACCAAGCGAAGGATGCCGACGGCGCCCGCAACGCGGGATGGAAAGCCATCCTGTTGACCAAGCAAAAAGGGTCGGGCTTGCGAGCCCGCGGCTTGCCCGAGGTGCCTGCTATCCTAGAAAAACTGGCAGCATGAATACCAAGCTCGAGAATGAAAGTTTCCTTGCCCTGTTGGGAGTGCTGGAAGCCCCGTGGGCTTTGCGTCGGGAACCGGACGGCACGCATCTCGCATTCCTCGACTTCGAGGAAGTCCTCGAACTGAACGCCGATTCCCCTTCTGATTCCTTGGAAAAACTCCTGGCTCCGCGCTCACCAAGTGACCTGAGCTTCTCGGGGTGGGTAGGGTTTTTCTCCTATGAATTCCTTGCCGGGTTGGCCGGGTTGCAATGCCAAGCCAAGCGAGATCTGGATTTGCCGGGAGGCTGGTTTGGCCGCCCGCGATCCGTCCTCCGGGTCACGCCCGAAGGGATCGAGGTCGAGTCGTATTCGGCACAAAGAACCGCCGCCCTCGAATCCATTTTGAACGAGGAAACGAAAGGTTCCGGGCATGACGCCACCGCGCAAAGAGACTCGCCCAGGTGCAACCTCGACTTTGAGTCCTATCGTCAGATTTTCCTGCAGGCTCGCGAGGAAATCCTGGACGGCAACGTCTACCAGATCAAGATTTCCCAACGATTTGAAGTCGAAGGCGGGGTCGACCCAATCACCGCCTACACCCAACTCGAAACCATCAACCCCTCGCCCGAATCCTTCGTGTTGCGCGGAGAAGACTTCTCCATAGTCAGTTGTTCACCTGAAACCGTCCTCATCAAAAAAGGCGACCATCTCGTGACCCGCCCCATAGGAGGCACCTGGGACCGCGAAGCGGACGAATCCTTTCTCGACAACGTCAAGGAACGGAGGGAGCACAATATGCTGGTCGACTTGGAACGTAATGATTTATCCACCGTCTGCCTTCCGGGATCGGTGAAAATAATGCGCTTTCGCGAAGTCGAGACCTATTCCCACCTGCATCACCTTACCTCGACCATCGAGGGCAGACTTCGGCCCGGCGTGGAAGTGCCGGAAATCCTTAGAGCCATGCTTCCTGGGGGTACCATAACCGGTTGCCCGAAATACCGGGCGATGGAATTGATCGACTCACTGGAACCCTGTTTCCGGGGCCCGTACACAGGCTCATTCGGGACGATCGAGGACAATGGAGACCTTCGCCTCAACCTCATTATTCGGGCCATCGTGACTGCCGGCGAACGCAGTTTCGCGCAAACCGGTGGAGGTATCGTGGTTGACTCGACGCCCGAGTACGAACGCAAGGAGAACCAAATCAAGGCCCAAGCCTTGCTGGACGCGCTGCAATGATTCTCCTCATCGATCATCGCGATTCCTTCACTCGCAACCTCGAGCATCTCTTGAGTGAATTCGGGGAAGTCAGGGTGGCGGATCGCAAGGAAGCCTCCCGCATCGCCGACGAAGAGGAGATTCGCATACTGGCTTTCTCTCCGGGCCCCGGTTGCCCCGCGGACTATCCGGATACGAAAAGCATCTTTCGAAAATGGCGGGGTCGGAAGCCCATCATTGGCGTCTGCCTGGGTTTTCAATTAATCCTGGAAGAGGAAGGCGCCCGCACCAGGCGACAAGACACGGTGTTGCACGGAGCCCGGACACCCATTAAACTGGAAGCCGGATCCTGCGCCTACAGGGGCCTTTCCGAGCCTTTTCACGTAGGACGTTACCACTCCCTGCAAATCGCTCCTCCCAGCCTGCCCGACAGCGTAACCGTGACCGCGTGGGACCAGCATCGGCGCGTCCCCCTGTCCTTCGAGAACCTTGACCTTCGCCTCTTTGGGTTTCAGTACCATCCCGAATCCTTTTTAACCGACCATGGCCGCGAACTCATCGGAAACGTCCTCACGACTTGCCTGGAATAAAGAGCTTGCCTCCGTTCCTTGCGTGAACCCCTGGGGCATACCCGGAGCTTACACTACGCTCCGGATCGACGGCGATCCCGCTTGGCCGCTTTTCCTCGAAGACCACTTAACCCGGCTGGCGGACTCCTTGGAGCGATTGGGCATGGAACCTCCCTCCCCACTTTCGGCGATACGGGACAAAATACTTTCATTCCGGCAAGAAACCACCTTGCCCTCGCCCCAGCTTCTTCGCGTGTCCGTGCTGGGAAACCTCTTCCAGCTGGAAGCCCGCCCGTTGCCGGCAATCGGTTCATGGGTCGAGGGTCGGCTTCTGCCATACGTCCGCCCGAGCCCCGAGGCCAAATCACTCGACCACAAACTATACGAGCACGTGCTCCAGTTGCAACGCGCAGGTGAGGAAGCGCTTTTGCTTTCCCCGGAAGCAGAATTGGGCGAGGGAGCCACCTCGAATCTCATTTTCGTCAAGGACGACGTTCTGGTCGCTCCGGAAACCAAGGTGTTACCTGGCATCACCTTGGCCAAATTGCTGCCGGAACTAGGCGAACGCTTCACCGTGGAACGTCGTCCCGTCTCCTTGACCGACCTTCCGGAATTCACGGAAATCCTCGCCACGGGGTCGGGCAAGGAAGTGGTCGGGGTCGCTCGCATACCGGAAGTCGGATGGCGCTCCCGGAAGGAAACAGTTCTGGGAACGGCCCGAGAAACCTACCAGAAAATCAAGCAATCTCATCTCGCCTCACTCGATGCCTGATCTACAATGCAACGGCCTGCGGGTCGACCTCCGTTTTCCCGCGATCATGGGGATTCTGAACGCGACACCCGATTCGTTCAGTGACGGCGGTCTCTACTTCGACCCGGCGCAAGCGGTGGAGCGGGCTCATCGAATGATTGAGGAAGGCGCCTCAATCATAGACCTAGGAGGAGAAAGCACGCGCCCAGGCAGCCAACCCGTTCCAGTAAAGGAGGAATTGAGCCGCGTAATGCCCATCCTGCAGGCATTGCCAAAGGATCGGTTCCTGATTTCAATCGACAGCCGCAATCGTGAAACCCAGCAGGCGGCCCTCGATGAAGGAGCCCACTTGGTCAACGACGTATCCGGAGGAAACGAGTCATTGCTCGACTTGGCGGAAGAACGCCAGGCTGGGCTTGTACTGATGCACGCCCAAGGTGATCCTCGCAACATGCAGGACGATCCGAGCTATGGAAACGTGGTGGAGGAAGTGAAAGCATTCTTCGATTCCAAGAAAGATGCCATGGAACGACGAAACTTGCCCAAGGTGTGGATTGATCCCGGCATAGGGTTCGGGAAAACCCTGGAGCACAACCTGGAACTCATGCAAAATCTCGAGCAGTTGATGGATCCTGCATGGGGAGTTCTCATCGGCGCTTCGCGCAAGTCCTGGATAGAAAAACTCACTGGAGCTGCCATCGAGGAAAGATTGCCTGGTTCACTGGTAGCCGCCGTCCATGCAGTTGCCCAAGGGACGGAAGTGATTCGTACCCACGACGTCCTCGAAACCGCCCAGGCAATCAAGGTGGGGCTAGCGTTGACTCCACCCTCGAAAACCTGAACCGTATCGGACAAATGGGCAGAATCACCTTGGACGGAATAGAAGTAATGGCTCGCATCGGCCTCCTCGAGGAAGAGCAAAAAGCGCCGCAGGACCTTTACGTCACCCTGTCCATGGAATGCGGATTCGAAACAGTCGTGGCCAACGACGACCTTAGCGAGGGCGTGGACTACCGCGAGGTGATTGAAAAGGTCAAGGCATTTGCCTTGGCTTACGAAGGGAAGACCCTCGAACGGTTCGCCGAGCAATTGGCCGATCACCTCATGGACGCATTCGCAGTCGATGGGGTTCGTCTGGCCGTGGATAAACCACGATACACTCGTCGCCTTGGGCTGAGGGAAATCCGAGTCGAGGTTGAACGCTGAAACATTCATAGGGCTGGGCGGCAACCAAGGCGCGGTGGGCGAAACCTTCGGCCGAGCCTTGAGTAAAATGAAGGCTTTCGCCTCCTTGGAAAAGTCATCCTCACTCTACCGTTCGAAACCTTTCGGGTTCCCCGATCAGCCCGATTTCCTCAACGCAGTGGTCAAGGTGAAGACGGACTTGAGCCCACTCGCCTTGCTGGGGCGATTACAGGAAATCGAAGATGAACTAGGCAAGGAAGTAGTCCGTGAAAACGGCCCCAGAACCATCGACTTGGACCTACTCCTCTACGGGGACTTGGAGCTTGAAAGCACGGAACTACTGCTCCCCCACCCCGGCATCGTGAAACGCGACTTCGTGTTGATGCCTCTGGCTGAAATCGAACCCGAACTCATCCACCCCACGCTCAATCGCAGCACCCGGGATTTGCTCAGCGATGGCTTTGACTCTCACTATGTCTTCGCAACCGAGAAAACTCCCTTTTCGAGAGTCGATCTCGAAACCTAGGGTCCTCAATCATCCACCGGCAAGGTGATGCGAGTGATTCGCAGGTTGTTATTCATGTCGCCGTCTGGATGAGAGTCGATCACGAGACTGGACCGAATGCGGGTGCCGTCGGGATCCTTGGCATGTTTTTCTTCCAGCTGCAACTCGATGCTTTTCACTTCTCCCACACCCAAGTTCGAGAAATGCAAGGTCTTGCTGACTTCTCCGAAATTGATCTCCAAGGTAGCGCGGTCGACCCACTCGGTACCCTGGTTTTGGACCGAAACGAGAAAAGGAGTGGATCCCGGACGATCGAAGTACTTGGGATCAAAGTAATAGCCCGTGATCGCCATGTCGTATATTCCTTTTTCCTCCCGTCCCAAGACGCGTCCCAAGTCGAGGATGCCCTTCCCGACGTAAGGATCGACGCCCGGCATGGGATCGTCGTTGGCGTGCTGGTACAACAGCTCGACCAGTTGCGCCTTGGGCATCGCCCGGTTCTGGGAAATCAAGCCGGCCAAGGCGCCTGTAACGAACGGGGTGGAAGCGGAAGTGCCGCTGAAGGACACAAGTTGGTCTTCCGCCCAAGCCGCATGCACGCCAGCCCCCGGAGCCGCGATATCGACGCCATCGCCGTAATTGGCGAAAATGGCTTGGCTTCCTTTCTTGTCCACCGCGGTCACGCCGATCACTCCATCGAAACGCGCCGGGAAAGTAACTCCCTTTTGACCATCGTTGCCCACCGAAGCCACAACCAAGACATTGTTTTCGACGGCATACCCGATGGCTTTCTCCATGGCGAAGCTGTGGCCACTTGAACCAAGGCTGAGGTTTATGACGTCGGCTCCCCGGTCCACCGCTTGGACTATACCGTTTGCCACGACGTAGGCATTCCCCACCCCCTCTCCGTCGAGAACTCGGAAACTGAGAATTTCGGCTTTCGGAGCCAACCCTCCCACGGCATCGGGGTCGCCCGCAATGATCGATGCCACCGCCGTGCCGTGGCCGAAATAGGAATCATCCGGCGCTTCGCCCTCCACCAAATCGATGGAGGTGCCTTGTATTCCAGCGAGAGAGGGATGGGAAAAATCGACTCCCGTGTCGAGCACCGCCACGACCACGCCCGCCCCCCAGGAAGAACGATCCTCGGGAGCATCCAGCCACGCCGTGGCACCCCTGCCGAAGGAGGCGATGCCACGAACGTTTTCCGTCTCGGGCAACTCGGGAACGAGCACCGGAAAATTGGGCTCGGGTTCGCTGTCTTCGGGGAGTAATTCAAATAATTCGCGGGCTTGACGGCCACTGTCCAAACGCACCCGCAACAAACCCAGACGAGCCAAGTCCTTCTCAATAGACAATCCTCTTTCACCCGCCTTGGCGGCGAAATCCCTCAAGGACTCGTCCGAGGAAAATCGCACCACGATGTCGCGGAACCTAAAACTATTGTCGAGCAAGGCGTCCAGCAACTCTTGGGGAAGCGGTTCCCTACCCGAAGGACTCTCATGTTGCGAAGCGTTGGACTCGTCCCGTTTCAAGATGGATTTCTCCTTCTTTGCGCGATTGCGGGCTTCGCGCGGCTCATTGCCAGCCCTCGCAACCTCTCGATCAGGGTCCGGACTGGAAGAAGTTCGGGCGCTGTAGGTAATCCAGACCAAGGAAGCCACCAGAGCTATCATGATCGATGCAAACAGAAGAATAAGACCTGTAGGTTCTTCTATCGACGTCTTGTCGGAAGGCTTTCGCGCCTGCCTCTCGGGTCTTTGACCTTTCACTTGGACAACTTCTTCGCAAAACCCATCCAAGTCCACACCAAACAGGACTTGGCGAATGCAAATCTATCGCCTTGCGACTCTCTCCTCCGAAGCTATCGTCACAAACAACTTTGAAAACGAGGTATGATTTCTTGATCGTCGGCCAAGGCTTGGCCGGTTGCCTGCTGACCCGATCCTTGATGAAGCGGGGAGCGAATTGCCTGATGTCAGGAAAAACACTTCCTTTGGCGGCCACCCCCGTGGCCGCGGGGATCATGAATCCCGTAACAGGCAAGAGGCTGGCGAAATCATGGCTGGCAGAGCATTTCCTGCCCCATGCAAGGCAATTTTATCGTGAACTCTCCAACCGCTGGAAGGTTCCCTTGCTCAGGGAAGGCCATATTCTTCGCTTCATCAAGAACGAGGAGGAACGCGTTCGCTTCCGCAAAAGAAGGCTGAATGCTTCCTTCGCCCCCTATCTCGGGGAAGAATTCCCCCCGGGGCATTGGGAAAGCAAAGGATGGCGAGATCCTTTGGGAAGCTATGAGATAAGAGAGGTGGCATGGGTCGACGTCGAAAAGGTCGCCGACACCATGCGCCGGGAACTTCGGGAACAAGGGGCATGGAAGGAAAGCCTCTTTGATCACCGAGATTTGCAGGTTCTCGAAAAAGGAGGAAGCTGGGAAAACGTGGAAGCCACGTGCGTCGTGTTCTGTGAAGGAGCCAAGGTGGTCGAAAACCCATGGTTCAACGAATGGCCATTCGCTCCCACTCGTGGTGAAACCCTTACACTGAAGGCGAAGCCCCCGGCTGCAGATGAAATGCTCCAGTCCGGCTTTTGGCTCTTGTCGAGCGCGGATGATTCCTTGCGAGCAGGCTCCACTTACGACCACGACGACCTAACGAGCGGCCCTTCCCGGGACGGTCGTGAAAAAATTCTCGAGGGATTGGCCGGCTTTCTCGTCTCCCCTCCCCAAGTAATTGGCCAAGGTTGCGGCTTGCGAGCCGGCACCCGCGATCGCCTGCCCATCTTGGGTCGTCATCCCGCAAACCCCTCCCTCGCCTTGTTTAATGGCTTTGGCTCAAAAGGCGCTTCATGGATTCCGAAATTGGCCGAGGACTTCGCCGATCATCTCCTTCAAGGAAAACCTTTAGCCCCGGAAATCGACCTGCTTCGCTTCGACTCTCTTGACCACTCATGAGATTGGTGGAAAAAGTCCACCTCGCCTTGGCCGAAACGTTGAGAACCGGAGACGTCGCGGTGGACGCCACCGTCGGCAACGGTCACGACCTCTTGTTTCTCTGCCGTCTGGTCGGGACAACAGGCAAGGTGCATGGTTTCGACCTGCAGGAAGAGGCCTTGACCTCCAGCAGGAGAAGGCTGCAGGAAGCCGGCGTGCTCGACCGTTGTCTCCTTTACCATGAAGGACATGAGGGCATGAGCGACGTCCTGCCTCAGGAAATTCGTCGACGAACCCAAGCCATCACCTTCAACTTGGGTTTTTTACCCGGCAGCGACAAATCCGTCGTTACGCGCCCTTCCACCACGATCGCGGGACTGGAAGCGTCGACGGAATGGTTAGCCCCGAACGGTTTGTTGGCCGTCACCACCTATCGCGGTCATCCAGGCGGCAGCGAAGAGGCTCGCGCGGTCGAGGATCACTGCAGCAACCTATCCTCGGAAAAATACGCAATCTCCACGGAAACCACCGGAGGAGACATGAGTTCGCCTCTCGCTTTCCTAGTACGGAAAAAAAGTTGATTCAGCGTTTTTGGACAACTGCGTAAAGGATCCCGGTTGCCAGGCTGACCCGAAGGTCTTCAGCTTCCACCACGTTGCTTTGGCTCAATTGTCGACCTGGCCCCATGGAGGCTTCAGTGAGCGGCCACCGCACGCCCGTGACCGTCACGCCCTCACACACTACGACCGGCGTGAAACTGATGCTCTGTCCCGCCAAACCTTCCAAGGCGAGGGGTCGTTCAGTGGTTACCCGATAAAGAATCTCGCATTCCCCCTCGAAAAGAACGTTTTGGGATTGCGGCAAACCCGCTGCCAGAAGCAAATTATTGAGAAAGTGGTCGCTCCGCCCCCCCGTTCCACCAAGCACCACGATTTCATCCGCTTGACGCGCCTCCGGACAACCCAAAGCCTTCTCGAAATCCGTAGTGCCCTGATCGGTGATTCGCTGAATTTCGCAGACTAAGTCGGCTTCATCGGGATTGAAGGAGTCCATGTCGCCAATCAGGAGATCCGGCTCCAGGCCAGCCTCCGCAAAGGCGTTCATTCCGGCATCGGCGGCAATCGAGAAATCGGCGGTTCGCATTCGCCAATCCAACAAAACGGTGGCCGGTGGATCGCCGCCCAACACGATAACTACTTTCAAGATCCCGCCTCCACGACCTCAGGTGTAGAAATCCCTTTGTCGCTCCGAAATCGGCAAGTCGACCTGCTCCATGACTTGAAGCATATCCTCCCACACTTGGCGCTTCGTCCTTTTACTTTCATTGCGCAAGAGATAGGAAGGATGAAAGGTGATCATCAACGGAACCTCTTCGAACTCGAACCATTGCCCACGGACTTTCCCCATCCGCCGTTGCGGATCCGGCCCGAGCAATCCGCTCACCGCGGTGGCCCCAAGAGCAACGATGACCTTGGGTTGAATGATTTCGATTTGGGCTTTCAGGTAAGGTAGGCAAAAGTTCATTTCGTCCTGGGTTGGCGGACGATTCCCATAAGGGTTGTCGTGCTGTGGACGCCATTTCATGACGTTCGCCACGTAGACCTGCTCTCGCGCCAGTCCCATGCCCTTGATGATTTTGTCAAGGAACTGCCCGGCTGCGCCGACAAAAGGTTCGCCAGCAATTTCCTCGTCTGCCCCTGGAGCCTCGCCGCAAAAGAAAAGATCGGCCTCGGAATCTCCTCCTCCGAAAACCACCTTCCCCTTGGGATTCAGGTTGGCTAGGCAAGTGGAACAATTCAAAACCCGGTCTCGCAACCATTCCAACCGCATCGTTTTATCCCCATCGGGTATGGCCAAGACCGGCGGTTCCGGGAGGCTGGGCTTTGCGGCTGCTTTGCGAACTCGGGAAGGTGGACGTGGTTTCGCAGGCTTGGCCGCGGAAGGGGCGGCAGGTTCTCTTTTCGGCTGGCTCGAACGGACGAGATCTCGAACCACCTGCAAGGTCGATTCTTCAACGAAAACGGCAGTCTCTCCCTCCTCCCGCCAGCGACGAAGCTCCTCCTCGACGGCTTGCAGTCGTTCTCCCAATTTCACGCTCATTCCTTTCGCTCCATGGCCAACAGGCTCTCGACGTACTTGGCCAGGAGGTCGAACTCCAAGTTAACCGTGCGGCCTGCTTCAAGTTGTCCTAAATTGGTCGTCTCCAAAGTATGCGGGATCAGCCAAACTGAAAAGACGCTCCCATTCACCTCGCAAACGGTCAGAGATACCCCGTTGATCGCCACCGATCCTTTGGGCGCAAGGTACTTTGCGGAAGAAGGAGAAGCTTTCACTTCAAGAAAGTAGTTGTCTCCTCGCTTTTCAAAAACCGTGACTTCACCTGTTTCATCCACGTGCCCGCTGAGAAAGTGCCCGCCCAAGCGGCCGTTCGCGGCCAAACTGCGCTCCAAGTTGACGCGCCTCCCAGCTTGGAGAGATCCAAAATTCGTACACGCAATGGTTTCCTCCAGAAGATCGAACCAAACAGTGGCTCCTTCCAAAAGACAAACGGTCAGGCAACAACCATCGACGGCCAAACTATCGCCAACCGAAAGGTCGACGATGGCGACGTCGCCAACCACCGCAAGCCTACGCCCTCGTTCCGTTTGCTCGAAGGATGAGACTTCTCCCGTTTCCTCCACGATTCCAGTGAACATAAATCTCCTGCTTCTCCTTACAGTGCATCCATTACGCTCCAGACCATCCGAAAAGCAACGCGAAAGAACGTTTGACCCCTTTGATTCCTTGTCCAAACATTGGAGTGAAACCCTTCCTCGAAGATTCCATCGACTGATGAAAACTGCATTCACCCTATGGTTGGCCGTCGGCTTCTTGCTTGGCGCAAACCCGGCTTGGGGGGCGGAAAAACCCCTTGAGGTTTCGCCCTTGGATTCGACAGTGCCGGAAGACAGCTTCCTCACCCTGTCCCTGCGACTGGGCAAACTCCTTGAAAAAGCCGAATATGCAAAGCTCAAGCACTGGCTTCCCACCATCGAGAACAATCGCGGTCTCAACGAAAGCCTGAAGGCAATTGTTCGCGATCCCCGGAAATTGGGAATCAACTTGAAATCGCCAACACACGTGTTTGCCCAAGTGGACGTCGAAGGAGGAAAGGGCTTGATTCTTGGAATCTTGGCCTCCGTGACAAACAAGGAAGCTCTGAATGGCCACTTGGACGCGCTCGGCGAAAACTTTGGCATCGAACCCAAGAAAAGCAAAGGGGTAACCATTCGTTCGAAATCCGGCCTGCCGTTCCTCTTTGCCCAGCGAGGCCGTCTCCTGCTGGTTCTTTTCGCCGCTCCCTCGGCCATGGATTCTCCCTTGGTTCAGAATGAAGAAAAACCCTCGGATATTTCGGATCGACTGAATCTTCTGGCCCACCAAATTCTGGATGCGAGGAAGAAGGCGAATCCCCCAAGCCCACTCCAAACGCACTTGCAGCGGCCCTATGACCTATCCTTTTACTTCAATTACGAGAATTTCGCCCGCTTTGCGCTCAGCTATTCTCCCGATCCCCAATTCGAACGCATCATAAAAACGCTTCGCGCCCTCTCCGGAAACCTGTCGATCACGACTCAGTTCTTCGATGGACGTTTCGACCTGAAGCTCCAACACCTACCCAAGGACGGCAAAAGCCTCTTCCGTGGTCCCGTGGACCCAAAGCTCGTGGCCTCCTTGCCCGGAGACGCCATTGCCTATGGCGGAATTTCCATCAATCGGCAAGTCCTCGAGGATATCTTCGATTCATTGACCGTAAAAGAAGAGAAAACAGCGGAAAAGGATGCCTCTCTCCCGGCATTTTCCATAAAGGACATGATCGCTGCCTTTGATGGAGACCTGGTCTTTGCCCTGAGCCATCATCGCAAAGCCATTCCAATATTGACCGAAGAGGTAGCCTTTCCGGATTGGGCCGAAGCCCCCAACGCATTCTTCCTCGGAGCGAAAATCGGGAACCCTAGAAAGCTCGACCTTCTAATGGCCACCGCCAATGAAAATAACTTGTTCGACTACCTCCTGGCGAGCTCGGGTCTGAGCAGGGAACGAAAAGACAACCACCTTTTCTTCACCACTCCAGATCATCGCCGGGAAATCAGGACAGGTAAACCAGTACGGCCACTGTCGAAGAAACAACGCAGGGCCTTGTCCGAAGGCCCACTTCTCGTTCATTTCGACTTCAAGGCGTACGCTCGTTCCTTGCGGGAATCCATACCGGCTCATTACGAATTCCTCATGTCCATGGACGTCCTCGAGGAATTCGAACAAGCCAACCTCTCCGCCGAGGATAACGGAGACCTCCTGCTTCGCATCCACCTGCGAGACAAGAAACGCAATGCATTGGCCACCCTCGCGAAGCGTTTGGAAACGGAATTCACCGATCGGAAAAACACGAACCTTTTTCGAGCGATCGCTCAAAACAACCTGCGAGAAGTAGACCAGGAAGTAAGAACCGGCGCCTTGATCAACGCTCCCGATCGATCCGGCCACACTCCCATGCATTTCGCCGCCTATCGAGGATCCCCCGAAGTCTTTCATTACCTTCTACGCAACGGCGGACTCATCAACTTGCAAGGCCGTGACAAAGGTACCCCGCTACACAGCGCGACTTGGGGACGAAACGTCGAGGTCGTGAAACTACTGCTCGAGAATGGGGCGGACGTGAACGCCAAAACCGAGGAAGGTGAAACCCCTGCCATGACCGCAGCTCTTCGTGGAGAACAGGAAATCCTCGAGATTTTCCTCTCCCTTGCCGCTGATCCGAAAGCTCGCGACAAGCACGATACCGGACTCCTGGAGCTCGCCGCCGCCGGCGGACATGCCAAGATCGTCGACAGACTCAAGGCCATTGGCGTCAAGACAAAGTATCCTTTGCACGTCGCAGCCGGCTTAGGCGACAAGGGCACACTAAGCAAACTTCTAGACAAAGGCACACCCGTCGACCTGCTCGATGGGTTTGGCGGCACCGCGTTGCTCTTCTCCACCATTTCCGGAAATCGGGAAATTTTCGATTTTCTGCTAAAGAAGAAAGCGGATCCCAAAATCGTAGCCGTGGAAGGTTACACCCTGATGCACGCTGCCGCCTTCAGCAAGGACAAGGAACTCATTTCACGACTCCTCGACCTCGGACTCGACATAAATGCCCGCTTCGGCGACGAAGGAATCACGCCCCTCGACGTCGCGCATGAAAGCCCGGAAGCCGTGCAATTACTTCGTCTGCATGGAGGTAAGACAAGCTGGGAACTCGGTCGCCGTTAAACAGACCAACTACCCATTTTCAAGCTTCGCCCTCGATCGGAGCCTCGTGGTATTGCAAGGCCCATTCCTTCATGTAACGAACCCTTGTCGGTCGGATGCAGTAAACGATCAGCTCAGGGTTGTCGATCGTCCCGAGGTATTTCCGCAAAAGCGGGTTTTCGTCCCAAATTTCCTGCAACAAGGCATGGTCTTTCACCATCTCGGCGATGCCCGTGATGCGCACTTGGTCGTGTCCTTGATCCAAATAACACAGTTCGACCTTCGGGTTGGATGCAATCTCGCCCGTCTTGTGGTAACTCCGTAAGTTGGCAACGTAGACCACGAACCCATCCGTCTTCACCGGCGAAACGGGTCTTAGTCTAGGTTGGTCGCCGTCCAACGAGGCCAATTGAGGAAAACGAGCCTCCCTCATGACCTGAAAAGCCTTTTGCCTGACTTCTTCAGGCTTCATGGATTCTGAGTCAGTTTCCGTCATGAATAGCTACTTTTCCTTGTCTCCATGGACCCGTCAAGTGACTTATGGGTTGGGCATTATTCCCCAAACGAAGCTCGTTCTTTTGGGTAAAGTTCCCAAATCCTAACAACAAGCATACCTATCGACTTACCTGAAATTCGCTTTACTAGTTGTTGTTTAGCACCTTACGGAATTAATTGAATTGGGCGCGGGATTTGCCTTATAAATCACGGTTTTCTTGTAATGAACATCACACCAAAATAGCCAAAATGAAGAAATTACTAGCAACACTGACCGCACTATCCGTTTGGGGATTGGGTTTCATGGCTCTAGCTGCAGATAAGCCTGAACCAGGTGCGGTTGCCTCGATTCAGGAAAAGCCGGCCGTAGCCAAACCTGTTCCAGCCGGGGCCAACCCCGAGATCGCAAAGCTCGAGGAAATGATTGCAAAGAAGAAAGATTTTGCGACCAGAGCCAAATTTACGGAAGCAGGAGAGGAACAATACAAGAAGGAATTGGCCGACATGGAAAATCGGTTGGCCCAACTGAGGAAAGAACCTCAGATCGTGATCTGCGTTTTCCCTCCCGATCCCGGCATCAATCCCAAACCTTTCCCCGTCCATTGGGGCAAGCCTCCCGCTGCCCAGACAAAGGATCTCCGACCCCTGCCCGGTGGCTTCGGACAAGGAAGCAGCACCTTGGCTCGCTGGATAGAGGAAAACTTGGAAGCGGATAAACAGAAGGAAAAGCCTAAACCCAAGCCCGAACCGGTTGAGAAAGCTCCTACATTCGAGGAATGGGTCAAGGGGGGCATGAAGATCCCAGAAGACATGGTTTTTATCGGTGGTTCTCCTCGCTTCGATGAAAGCACCGGAAAAAATCGATCCGACGAGGAAGTCTACAAGCTGATCTTCGGCAAACCTTCGAAACCTGAAGTAAAACCCGGCGAGAAGCCCGGTGAAAAGCCAGGCGGATTATTGGGCAAGGAAGAACAAGCCAAGCCTCCGGTGCCGTTCCGTCCCAAAAAGCCTGCTCGCCCCGAACTCCCCGAGGCATTGCAGGAAAAGATGGATGACTACAAGGGTCTGCAGGATTTGCTACGCAGGGAATTGAAGGCTTCTCTCGACCAACTGGGAGACGACGCCACCAAGGAAGACGTTCGCAAAGCCGCCGAAACCTTCCGTGAAAACCACGCCAAGTTCATCGACCAAGCCAAGGAAATGGCCGAAGACATTCACAAGGAAATGGAAGCGAACCGTCCCGATCACGTCAAAATCGATCGCCCGGAACCTCCCGCCGAAGTCAAGGAAAAGGCCGATGCCGTGCGAGGTTTCCACCAACAATTGGGCAAGGCTCGCCACGACCTGCACAAGGCGCTGAAGGAAGCATCCGAAGAAGATCGCGCCGCAATGATCGCAACCTTCAAGGAAGCTCAGAAGGAGCACCACCAAGAACTCAAGGAGGCCAAGAAAGCCCTCCGCGAAGCTATTCGCGACAACGCCCAAACAGGTGATCGTCGTTCGGATGACTAATCGATAAGTTACCAACCAGTTGATTGAAGATCACGGTTTATTTTTCACAAACTACGAAACGAAAGCCAAAATGAAGAAATTACTAGCAACGTTGATCGCCCTATCCGTTTTGGGACTGGGTTCCATGGCCCTAGCTCAGGACAAGTCCGAACCAGGCACCGCTACCTCGATTAAGGTAAAGCCGATCGAAGCCAAACCTGTGTTGATAAAGCCCAAGCCCTTTCCTCCTCACTGGGGAAAACCTCCCGCCATCCAAACTAGGGATCTCCGCCCATTGCCAGGTGGATTCGGCATGGGAAGCAGCACCTTGGCGAAATGGATTGAAGAAAACTTGAAGGCTGACTCGGAGAAAAAAGAAAAGCCCGACACTGGTGGTCCTGACCCCAAGCCCAAACCCGAAAAGGGGAAGTTCGGCCTCTGGTTAGGTGAAGACGGCTTTATAATCCCAGGACCGAAAACCGCGGATTTCATCGATTCGGACAGAGATGGTATAGATGATCGCGTCCAGCCAAAGCCAGGCGCCCCGGCAGCCAAGCGCCGACCCGAGAAGCCCGGCGGCGGCGAAAAACCCGGTGAAAAGCCAGGTGGCGGCGAGAAGCCTGGTGAAAAACCAGGTGGTCAACTTGGCGGCGGTGGAAAACCCAAACCTCCAGCTCCTTTCCGCCCAAAGCAACCGCGTCCGGAATTGCCTGACGCACTCCAAATCCAAGTGGATGCCTTCGAAGCTGGTCAAAAGGCTCTTCGCGATGCCTTGAAAACCAAGATCGATGCACTCGGCGACGATGCCACCAGAGAGGACGTCAAAGCCGCGGCAGAAGCTTTCAAAGCAGATAACAAGGACGCCATCGAAGCTCAAATGGCAGCTGGTAAGGCACTGCACGAGGCGATAAAGGAAAACCGTCCCGAGCACGAAAAAGTCGATCGGCCGGAACCTCCCGCCGCAGTCAAGGAAAAGGCCGACGCCGTGCGAGGTTTCCACCAACAATTGGGCAAAGCTCGCCACGACCTGCACAAGGCCCTCAAGGACGCGTCCGAAGAGGATCGCGCGGCAATGATCGCTGCTTTCAAGGCAGCTCAAAAGGAGCACCATCAGGAACTGAAAGAGGCTAAGAAAGCCCTCCGTGAAGCCATTCGCGACAACGCCCAAAGCGGTGATCGTCGCACCGATGACTAAACGACAAGTTACCGACTAGTTTATTCAGAATCGGCGGGTCGCCTCAAAAGGCGGCTCGCCTTTTTTGTTGGCGAACGAAGGCAGGTAAACGCTAAAGAACGAGGCAATGCTTGAACACGTCAGTTTTTTGGACATTTATCGTTAAAATAGTCATGGGTATGCTCGGCTTGTACTGTGCAGGTATATGGAAAAGGACGATTCCCCTTCTTGCTTGGGTGATACCAGTATGCTTGGCCAACGGGCAAACGACCGAGGAAGAGTTTCTCGACCAACTGATCTTCGGGGACGACGCTCCCTTGATGGAAATGCCCAAGCCTTCCTCCGAAAACACCCCTTCCGTTTCTCCCCCCGCACTGCCAAAACCTTCCAAGTGGGACAAAGACTTTAGCTTCCGGCTCGACTTAGGGTATGCCGACAACGTCTTGCTTTCTCCTTTTGCAAAAGATTCCAGCGTTTTCCTGCGCACCAGTTTCGACACCTTTCTATATCGGCCCTACTCGGACAAAGGATTCCAGACCTATCTTTATGCATTCGGGGAACTCAATGCCTACCAAGACGTGGAGTCGATGGACTTCTCGAGCCTGTTCATGGTGCAAAACGAGCTGGCATGGATGGGGCAAGACGCATTGGAAAGCGGCTTACAGCTGAAATATACCTTTTACGACCAAGTTTATGATGCGTCCTACAACGAGTTCGACCAAGCGAGCGCAACGGTGCAGGCAAATCAATTCGAGCTACGCCCCTTCCTGCGGGCCCCTGCGGGCGAAAATGGCTTTGTCGGGGCGGAGTTCGCTGGACTCCGGGTGCTTTACGAAGACTCCGCCGAGGATCACTACGAGACCCATATAAGAATCTTTCTCGGAAGGCATTTTTCCCATGGCTCCAAGATTGAACTCGAACTGTCCGGAAAGCGACGCGAGTACGACGAACGCACCCAAAGAGATCGCCAAGGAATTCCCTTGGGAGGCAGCCTGAAGCGCCGATCGATGGGCGGAGGCATCCAATGGACGCAACATTTCAGCGAACACAAACTATGGAGTTTCCATGCCAACGCCGAATTTTCCGGAGTCTTGGACAATGGTTTGGGCTACTACGACTACAACCTGAGCCGAGGCCGTATCAGCCTGGCTCGTCAAGCAGGTAGTTGGAAAGCCACCGTAAAGCTGGGCTGGTCGCGCTACGATTACAAAGCGCAACTCGGTGACGATGGTAGCTCGAAACTCAATCGAGCCACCTGGGAGACCTCCCTTTTGCTGGAACGCTCTTTCGGCTCGGATTGGTCCGGATTCTTGGAGTGGCAACGAGAACAAAACAAGTCAAATGACCGCTCCTACGAATACAACGCCAACGTCGTGACCATTGGAGGTGAGCGTTCGCTATGACCGATCGAACCACCATCGGACTACCAACCCGCCCCCTGAATCGGGCAAGCATGATCGTGGTCTCGCTTGCCATCTTGGCGACCTTCGGCGGCATCGTGGGCTACGTTACGCTCGAACTTCGCCAGGAAATCAGGGGTCGAATACTGGATCGCGCCGCCAGTTCCTTCGAGCAAGTAGTGACGAGCGAATATCGAAGATTCGAGGAAGCCGCCCTGAATATCGACTTCGAGGGAAATCAATCCATTTCATCCTTACCCATTCTGGCGGATCCTTCCTTCTCTGTGTCCGACGATCCGTTCATCAATGAAATAATTCTTGGGAACCAGTCGCCTTCTTCGTCCCTGGAGGAACCGCTGGACCCGATTGACGAAATCGCAGTATGGGGCCTTGGTTTAGCAAAGGAAGTCGACTTGTTTGCCCCTGATGGACTGAGACGTGACAGTCGACCGAATCTGACAGACAAGACCCCTCTGTCGCAGGCCATTCGCGCCACAGTAAGCAAAGGAACTCCTCTCGTCGACTTGAGAAACGAGACCGGTTCCAACCCCGAATTAATCGTCACCATGGCCTTTCTCCGCGACAAAGGCGAGAAACCGACCGGTTATGCTCGCTTCTTGCTCAATGGAACGGAAGTAGTTGAGGAACTCACCGCCTTGGACGACAATTTGCGTCAACAAGCGGGAATCGCCTTCTTGGCCGGGGGCTTGATCATCGCGGGCATTTTATGGTTTTTCTTCAACCGCCTCCAGCGTTCGAGCCAGTTGCTTGCCGAACGAAGTGAAAAGCTGGCCCAAGCAAACGAGAAACTGGTCTTGGCCAGCAAGTCGGCCACTCTCGGGTCGATTTCCGCTCATCTTATGCACGGCTTGAAGAACCCTTTGGCCGGGCTTCGCGAATTCGTCAAAGGGCGAGAATCAAGCGACCCCTCGGACGAGGAAATCCAACTTGTCGCGCAAGCTGCCGGATCCATGCAAAACATGGTCGAGGAAGCCCTGCAGGTCCTGCAGGAACAAACTTCGGAGGGCGTTTCCTATGCCTTCACCGTGGACGAAATGATGACCATCTTGGAAAAACGCCTTGCGCCACTGGCTGACGAGAAAGGTGTAAGCCTGCAAGTCGCAGGCAATTTGCCCGAAGCCTCCATCGACAACCTGGGAGCAAACCTGCTCGTCCTCGCCTTGTTCAACCTGGGTCAAAACGCCATCGAGGCGACCCCCGAACAAAGCCAAGTCTCACTGGACTGCACACTCGAGGGGAATAACCGAGTCGCCTTTCGCGTTCGTGACACCGGGCCCGGCTTGCCGGACGACGTCGTGGAAAGCCCTTTTGCGCCCAGAACCAGTCGCAAGGAGGGGGGATCGGGCGTCGGGTTGTCCATCTCCCAGCAACTGGTGGAACGAGCTGGGGCGGAACTCTCCCTCGAAAGCAATGGCCCCGAAGGCGCCTGCTTCCTCGTTTTAATTCGAGCAAACGATACCAATGAAGAGGCATGACGATTTCTTGCATAACCCGACAAACCCAGACAAAGTAGCCTGAATCCGCCCATGCCCGAAAGACTCGTCACCAGATATTCGCACTTCGCTGGGAGAACCGGTGGGGGGACTTTTCTTGCTCTTGCCTTGACTCTTCTCGGTGCAAACGAGTCGCGGGCTCAATTGCAAACGGAAAGCTGGGGTTGGACTTACCTTACTGGAGGGAACGTGTATTCCTCGCCGGCAGTCGCCGAGGACGGCACCGTATACGTCGGCTCGGGAGACGACAAGCTGTATGCCCTAGAAAGCAACGGCACCCTGAAATGGACCTTTGAAGAAGCGACCGACTGGCTGGACTCCTCTCCAGCCATCGGAAGCGACGGCACCATATACATAGGGTCTTGGGACAACAAGATGTACGCCGTCGACCCGACCACGGGGGCCAGCAAATGGAGCTTTGAGACCGACAGCGCGATCACGAGTTCGCCCGCGATTGGAGCCGGTGGAGTGATCTATTTCGGTTCCAATGATTATTTCTTTTACGCCTTGGAGTCGAACGGTTCGGAGAAATGGTCCTATTTCGTGGGCGATGAAATCAACTCGTCCCCCGCCATCGGAGCGGACGGCACGATCTATTTCGGGGACGACAACGGGTCCCTTCACGCCCTCAACGAGGACGGTACCTTGAAGTGGTCCTATACCGTGCCCGACGTAGTGGCCGAAAGCAACAACACCATCCTGTGCTCCCCGGCCTTGGATCTTTCGGGCAACGTCTACTTCGGTTGCAGCAACGGCTTCTTTTACTCGATTGCGGACAACACCACGAGCGCCAGCCTCAACTGGTCCTACGAGACGGGCGAAGCCATCGACGTTTCTCCCGTACTTGGTCCGGAGGGCAACCTCTACCTCGTTTCGAGAGACGGCTACCTTCGGGCCTTGGATCCAGTCGGTGGCATCGAGTACTGGAATGCCGCCGTTGGAGACGTCTTTTATTCAACGCCGGTGGTCGATTCAACGGGCAAAGTATACGTGGCCGCCTACGTTGGAGGGGGCAACAACGTGGTGTCCGTCTACGAGTCCAACGGAACGCTGGCGTGGACGAGCACCTCGGCCAGCATCACCGTGGGAGGAGTCGTCGACTCCTCGCTGACGCTGACTGCGAACGGTTACCTGCTCTTCGGTTGTTTCGATGACAAACTGTACGCCATCAACATGGGCAACCCCCTTGCCGACAGCGACTGGCCAAAATTCAAGCGCAACCTCGTGGCCGACGGACGCTGGCCCACCTACTACGTCGACGCCAACGCATCGCCAGCGGCAGGGGGATCAGTCACGGGCGCCGGCACCTATATTGAAGGTGCTTCCGTCGCTCTCACCGCCACGCCCGCCACCGGCTACGCCTTCAATTCATGGTCCGGAGATGCCAGCGGGACCAACTCCACCTTCAGCATTTCCTCCCTTACCTCCAACCAATCCGCCACCGCGAACTTCACCATCCTGCAATACGCCCTCGGCTTGACCGCGGGAACAGGTGGCGAGGTATCCGGCGCAGGCACCTACGATCATGGAACCAGCGCGTCGATCACGGCCACGCCCTCCACGGGATATCACTTCACGGGCTGGACCGGAGCCACGGTGACGGACGCAACCGCGGCTTCCACGACGATCACCTTGACCCAAGCGGAAAACTTGATCGCGAATTTCGCATTGAATCAATACCTGCTGACTGTCGGCAGCGGAGCGGGTGGAACCGCTACGGGTGACGGGAACTTCACCCATGGAGACGTTGCCAATCTCGTTGCCACGCCTTCGACGGGCTACCACTTCGTAAACTGGACCGGGGACGCCGTGGCGGACGCGAATGACCCGACCACCACCGCCACGATGGATCAAAACCGAACCGTCACCGCGAATTTCGCCATCGACCAACACGTCCTCACCTTGAACGCAGGAACGGGTGGAACCGTCTCCGGAGACGGAACTTTTGATTATGGAACCGATGCGAACGTCACCGCCAGCCCGACCACCGGATACCACTTCGTCAGCTGGGCGGGAGCCGGCGTGGCGAGTTCGAGTTCCGCCAGCACGACCGTGACGATGGATCAAAACCGCACGGTCTCCGCCAGTTTCGCCATCGACCAGCACGTTCTCACCCTCACCGCGGGAACCGGGGGAACCGTCTCCAGCGGAGGCACCTTCGACTACGGTACAAGCCAGGTCGTCACCGCCACGCCCAGCGCGGGTTATCATTTCGTAAACTGGAGCGGGGCCACCGTGGCCGACTCCAGTTCCGCCTCTACCACCATAACCTTGACCGCCGACTCCACCCTCACAGCCAACTTCGAGGCAGACGTTCACGTCCTGACGCTCTCCGCAACTGCCGGAGGATCCGTTTCGGGAGAAGGGAATTACAGTTACGGCGTCGACGCCAACGTCTCGGCGACAGCTGATTCAGGATACTTTTTCACGGGATGGAGCGGAAACGGGGCAGCTAACCCGAGTTCCTCCACTACCACCGTGTCCATGACCCAAGACCGAAACCTGACGGCCAGCTTCGACCTCATCCCGACCAACCAATACGTTCTGCAAACCTTCGCCAACCCCATAGGAGGAGGCTCCACGACAGGCGGAGGAACACACGATGAAAACAGCCCCGTGGAGATCAACGCAACGGCCAACGCAGGCTTTTGGTTCTTGGGTTGGAACGCATCGGGAGGAACCCTTGCATCGCCTGCATCCTCCTCCACGACCATAACCTTGGACCAAGGCTCGGACACCAACGCAACCGCTCACTTCTCCGCCATGACCCTTGCAATCGATCTCCATGCAACCACCGGGGGCTCGGTTACGGGAGACGGCAATTACAGCATGGGTCAAAGCGCCGCAATCACCGCAACCGCCGACACCGGCTACACTTTCGCGGGATGGGAAGTCAATGGCACCATGGAGTTCTCCGTCACGGCGGGCGCTCGGCAATACGCCACCTCCTCCAACGCCTTGTTCATCGACGGCGACGAAAGTCCACCCCTAACTCTCGTGCGAGGCATGACCTACCAATTCAGCCTCGATGGAACCACTACCAGCGCGCATCCCTTTTATTTCAGCACCGACTCTTCCGGCGGAGGAAACTCCTACCTAGGTGAAATCACTATTGGCGTAACGAACTCGAAAGCCACCAGCGGCGTGGTAACGCTCACAATCGACGAAGACACGCCCTCCTTGTTCTATTACTACTGCGGGGTGCATTCCGGGATGGGAGCCGCCATCCAGGTGATCGACAACAGTGGATTGATCGCCGACGCCAACGCCACCTCGACCACGGCCGACGCCAACGGCAGTTACGTCGCGCAAGCGAATTTCAGCCTTAACCAGCAATCCCTTTCCCTCACCGCGGGAACTGGAGGAAGTGTTTCAGGAGCAGGCACCTATGGCTACGGTTCCCAGGTCGCGATTGTGGCCGCTCCCAATCCGGGCTACGTCTTCGAAAGCTGGAGCGGCAATGGCGCCACGGACAGCAACGCATCCTCCACCACCGTAAGCATGTCCGCAGATCGCAACTTAACGGCCAATTTCGAGGCAGCCGTATACACCTTGAACGTTGCCGTCGATGCCAATGGCGGAGGCACCGTGGCCGCGGACGGCACGACCTTCACCTACGGCCAAACCGCTACCGTGACCGCTTTCCCAAGCAATGGCTACGTCTTCGCTGGATGGAACGGTGAAGGCCTTGCCGATGCCAATGCATCTTCCACCACCGTGACCATCTCGGACACGCAAACCGTGACCGCAACCTTCGCCCAAGCAACTTATGAGGTGAATCTGCAAACCGATCCACTCGCAGCAGGCACGACGAATGGATCCGGAACCTACGACTACGCATCCTCCGCCAACCTCGTCGCCACGCCGGCCCATGGTTACAGTTTCTCTCACTGGAGCGGTCTCTTCCTTTCGGACTACAACGCCACAAGCATCGCCGTGCCGGTTACTCAAGAAATTGCCCTGACCGCTCATTTCGTCGCCCACGACGATGTCGGCGAACTTTCCTATGAGCTCAATGCCACGGATTTGGAAGCTGGGTGGAAACAAAGCCACTGGTTCGGTTTTTTCAACCAAGTGGACGACAACTGGTCTTACCATTACGACTTCGGTTGGATCTACGTCGATCAGGTGGCCAACGGCGACTTTTGGTTCTGGCACGAGACAATAGGATGGTTGTGGACCAATGGAGACACCTTCCCCTCTTGTTGGAACAAGACGAAAAGCGACTGGATTCGCTTTGCCCAAGATACCGCGACCGGCAACTTGCAAACCAATGCCGATGGTCGTCTCTGGTATTTCGACTATGCCAACACGCTTTGGACCAACCCCCTGCCCACTTACGAAATAGCCGCGACCATCTCGCCGGTTAATGGCGGAACAGTCACGGGCACCGGTTCCTTCGTAGAGGGCGAAACCGTCACCTTGGTCGCAGCACCCGCCGACGGCTTCGAATTTTCAGGTTGGAGCGGATATGGCATCACTACTCCGCAAGCGCAGTTCACGGCAACCTCGGACCTTTCCGTAACCGCGGTGTTCACTCGCATCGAGAATCAAGAAGGCACAGGCGAAAGTACTTCGGACACGATCGACAGTCTTTTCGGTCGCTAATCTCGCACGGGAATCTCCTCGCGTAGAACCCGGGGCCATTCGGCGACCTGGAATTCCTCTGTGTTGCGGCAACCTTCCCCGACTCCTCCGGGTACCATGTGGCACTTGCGCTCCACCTTCGGGCCAAAGCCAAGGCATCCGATCCCGTTCCCCGTGGCATTGCGAATCTCGCAATTTCGTATAATCACGTCGTCACAAGTCACTTTCACTAGGTTGCCCCCTTGCCACCCGCTGTCGACAAGGTAGTTTTCATAGGCGCCGGGCTTGTCGATCACCAAACGTCCCACCTTCCTCGGGTTATCCAAAACGCCCACCTTACCTCGCAGGCCGATGAGGTCCTGCCCGAGGGCAGCCGAAACGAACGGAAGCAAAAGAAAGAGCGGTTTCACTGGGTCCGCGATTCCATTGTGGAGATAAAAAAGACCTAGGCGATTGCTTATTTAAACAAGTTAGTGTTGTCCCGGGTGCAAAAACTCGTCTTTTAGCTGATGCATGGAAAAAGCAAAACCGTTGAGCGAAGGCGACGAAGCCCCGCAGTTTTATTTTCGCGGTCCCGATGGCCAAGAGCGATCCAGTTCCGACCTCGCCGGCTCGCCTTACTTGGTGTACTTTTATCCAAGAGACAACACTCCGGGTTGCACCTTGGAAGCCTGCGGGTTTCGCGATAATGCAAAGGAACTAGACGCACTTGGCCTGACCATTGTCGGAGTGAGTTGCGACTCCTGGGAGTCACACGACAAGTTCCGGGCCAAGCATGACCTTCCCTTTGCTCTCGTGGCCGATGAGTCCCACGAAGTGGTAAAAGCCTTCGGCACATGGGGCGAAAAGACTTTCATGGGGCGAAAATTCGAAGGAATCCACCGTATGTCCTTCCTCGTTGGAAACGATGGGAAGATCTTGAAGGCCTACCACAAGGTGAAAGCCAAGGCTCATCCGGACGAAGTCCTTGTGGATGCCAAGGAGTTGTTGTAGAGCGGCTGCGCTTGCCATTTATTCGGTTTCACTTGAATACACGGGCAATCCTTACGATCTTTCGACAATCTTTTCAGGATGAAAAAGTCTCACAGGCATGAAGTCGTCGTCGTAGGAGCGGGCTTGGCCGGCATTTGCGCCGCCGTGACCGCCGCTCGCGAAGGCGTCTTGGTCGCTTTGATCGAGGCTCGGGAACAATTGGGTGGCCGCGTTGGTCCGGAAGCGCGCGCCCCCATGCATGGGGCTGACCGGTGCAATTTCGCCTACGCGAGGGAAACCGGCTTGGTGGATGAGATTCTGCTCGAGAAGCTACGTCTCGACCCTGTCGGCTCTTACGAGACATGGGATCGCGTATTGAGGAACCTCGTGCGAGGAGAGCCCAAGCTGGACCTGTTCGAGGGAATGACCATCGTCGAGGCAACGAGTAATGATCGTGGGGACAGAGTAGAGTCTATCCTCGGAAATGGCATGATGGGACGGACGAGGGAAAAATTTCGAGGCCGCACCTTCATCGACTGCACGGGTGATGCCATCCTGAGCCAGTTCCTGGACTTGGAAATGCTCCCTGAGAGAGATGATTCCGCTAGTGAAAAGATCGGTGTATGGACCGAAGGCAATCGCTTGGTGACTCATATGAGGGCACGAAAAGTGGCCGGAGACACGTCCTTTGTTCGACCTGAATGGATACGAATCGACTGGGAGCAAAACGAAGTCGCTCCACGAGTGGCTTTCGCCGAGGCCTTACTGGCCAAACCAGAAGACGTCGTAGCCGTGGAATGGGCCGGGGAGATACCGGAAGCACCCTCGCCGGATGCTCGCGAAATCGTCTATGCAGCTTGGGATTTCGTGAAAAACCACTCCAAGTTCAAGGATCGTGCCCGCAATTACGAGCTTTCGTGGATTTCGCCGATCTTGCTCTCCAGACCCGGCCCTCGTATTGCCGGCGACCACGTATTGACGGTCGATGAGATGAAGGCCCAAACCCCCTTTCACGATGCCGTGGCGACTGGAGGCGCCGGGTTTGCCGGGACCGATACCTTTACCACCTCGCCCTTGGGGCACGTCGAGCAACCGGGCCCCTTCGTCGTTCCCTTGCGCAGCCTTTACCCGAAGAAAATGAAAAACCTCTTCGTCGCGGGTGGCCACGCAAGTGTGGCTCCGGACGGTGCCTTCGGCCTGCAAGCCCCTCTTACCTCGGCCGTCATGGGGGAAGCCGTGGGAGTCGCAGCAGCAACCGCAACCCTTGCCCCTCACGTGGCTCGCAGCCTAGCCAAGGAAGTCGCTTGCAAGGCACTGCGCACAGCCCTCTTGCGGCGCAATCACGACGTCTGGGACGCAAACACCGTTGATCCCGACGACCTTGTTCCGAAAGCTGAGATTTCCGTATCATCCACCTTGTCTGCCTGCTCTTGCGAAACTGCCGATCGCCCCCTCCCAATCTCCCAAGATAACCTGGTTGTCCAATTCCCGGCAAATACTCGGTCCATCGATTCCGTGTCCTTGTTGCTGAACTTGACCGAAAAAACCGAGCTCGAAGCCACCTTGTTGGCAGGCCCGGCCAATGGTTCCACCATCCCCTCGCAAACTTTGGCCGAGACAAGCATAGTCGCCCCGAAGGGCAAAGAACAGTGGGTGGAATTCCCCTTCGAGTCGAAAACCGCTCGTCCGGGCTGGCGATTCCTCAAGGTCAAGGCAAACGATAAGATTGTTCCTCACCTGAAGGAAAACGCTCCGGTAGGCGCAATGCGCCTTGTGCCTCGCAGCTCAGGAGTGAATGCGCGAAACCCCTACGCAAACCTTCAACACGCATTGCCGGCGTCGCCCGGCCCCGCTTCCAGCCTCTGCTTCAAGACAAGTCCTCCACAAGCCGTCTACGACTCCAGCAATCTTTCACTTCCCGATATCCGCCCTGACAGCCAGCCCAACTTGTGGATTTCCCAACCGACGGACTTCAAGTATCCTGAATGGATCGAGGCCCGATGGCCTGAACCACAGGTCATCAACCGGGTCGACTTGGTCTTCGACGCATCCCTGGAATACCGCTTTCCCACTCGTCCAGAACCCAGTCAATGGAACGCCGTTTCCTCCATCGTCAGGTCCTATCGTTTGTTGGCTCAAAACCCCGAAGGCAAATGGGACGAGCTCTATGCCACCACGGACAATTACCAAGGATTCCGCTCCCACTGTTTCAAGCCGGTCAAGACAAACGTCCTGGAATTGGAAATTCGCGGAACTCATGGCTTGGATCGAGCGCAAGTTTACGCAATCCGAGCCTACGAGAGTTGACCCTTGGCTCCTTACCTCGCTATTTTCCAAGTTCCAAACACTGCGAAGCACACGACATGACGAAACACCTATCTGTCTGCTCCACCCTGCTTTTAGCCTGTATGGTCTCCTCCCTGACGGGCAAGGAAACAAAGACACCCGCTCCTCTCCCGGGAGCGGAAGTCATGACCTACAAGGAAGTCAGCGGCTCCAAGCTGATCTTGAACGTCTTTTATCCCAAGGACCATGATGCGAAAAAGGACAAGCGTCCCGCCATCGTATTCTTTTTCGGCGGAGGGTGGACTGGTGGAAACCCCAAACAATTCCAACCCCACTGCGAGTACCTAGCCTCGCGCGGCATGGTCGCGATATCCGCGGATTACCGCGTGAAAAGCCGACAAGGAACTTCTCCCTTCGAATGCGTCAAGGATGGCAAGTCGGCGGTTCGCTGGATTCGAGCGAACGCCAGAAAACTCGGTATTGACCCTAATCGACTGGCCGCTGGAGGAGGTTCAGCCGGCGGTCACGTGGCGGCCGCCACCGGCAACCTGCCAGGACTGGAAGAAGAAGGTGAAGACCTTTCCATTTCCTCGAAACCCAATGCACTCGTGCTCTTCAATCCCGTCTACGACAACGGCCCCAAGGGATACGGCCACTCCAGAGTCTCCGCTCGTTACAAGGAAATCTCGCCTTTCCACAACCTGCTCAAGGGATCGCCACCCACCATCACCTTTCTCGGGGACAAGGATAGCTTGATCCCCGTGTCCACTGCCGAAGCCTATCAGAAAAAGATGGAAGACGTCGGTAGTCGAAGTGAACTCCGAGTCTACGCAGGGCAACCTCACGGTTTCTTCAACCAAGGGAAAAAGGGGAATTACTACGAGAAGACGGTCTTGCAAATGGACAAATTCCTCCTTTCCCTAGGTTGGCTCAAGGGTAAGCCCACTATAAAGGCGCCGTGAGACACCTCCTCCTCACCATCTTCCTCGCGAGCTCTCTCGCGGGAGTTGCCGACGAGTCCCCGTCCGCGCCTGCCAAGGCCCCCCTGGACATCAAGATACTCGAAGCAAAATGGGGCGAAGCATCGTTGGATGACATCCATGCGGTGCTGACGTCCACCGCCAACCAGTTGTGGCCTCATGCCGCTCAGAAGAAGTTGGACACCATCCTGGTCAACCGTTCGACCGAAGGCCCCATCGTGCTCTTTCGCCGAGGCGACAAGGGACAATACTTCGTTAACTTGGCCACTAGCCACCGTTTTTGGGCCCAGTACGCCTTTCAGTTCGCACACGAGTTCGGCCATATAATGTGCAATTACAAGGCTGGCTCCAGGGAGAACCAATGGTTCGAGGAGACCATCTGTGAAAGCGCATCCCTCTTCGCCTTGGGCCGCATGAGCAAGACGTGGGAGCACTCGCCGCCCTACCGTAACTGGAAGAGCTATGCCAAGCATCTCGGGATCTACTTGAAAGAACGAATCGATGAACACCCTTGGCCTGAGTCCACCAGCATTGCCTCATGGTATCGGCAAAACGCAAAAATCTTGAGGGAAAACCACGCGGAGCGAAAATTGAACACCACCTTGGCGACTCAATTGCTGCCGCTCTTCGAGGAAAAGCCCGAACGATGGAAAGCGGTGGCTTACTTAAACGCGAAAAAAACCTCCGAGCCTCGCGACTTTTACCGGTTCTTGAAGGATTGGAAAACCAGTTGTCCTGCCGAGGATCGGGAACTACCCACGAAAATCATTCAATTGTTCGAGCTCGAAAAACCCCATACGGAACGTTGAAGCAGTCTTACTTGAAGACGCCGGCATCATAGCGCGCCCAAAAAGCGGCAGACGCCAAAAGGTCGTCATCCGCGGAACCTCCGAGGAAATGCGTGCCTATCTGTTGAATGCGGGGCAAGCTCCGGACCACCGCGATACCTTTCTCGATGCGACTGGGCGTAAAGACCAGGCGAGTCAAGGCCAAGCCCTTCAAGGGAGTCAAGTCGGTCACCTGGGTCTCACCGACGTGGACGCGTTGCAGACGAGGGAGATCCCGAAGGCCCGACAGGTCGGAGATCGGCGTGCGATGCAAGGTCAGGCTGACCAAAGGCGAATTCTTCAATGGCTTGAGATCGGTCACCGGCGAACCGGTCAGCCAAAGTCCTTGAAGAGGCATGCCTTTCAAGGGAGTGAGGTCGGCAACCTGCGTGTCGGTCAAATAAAGGTTTTGGATTTGGGCTCCTTCCAATCCTTCCAAGGAACGAAGGCGACTGCATTGATTGAGCCTTAATTCTCGAAGAGGCATGCCCTTGAGTGGGGTAAGCTCGACGATGGCAGTCTTTTCCAAGTACATAGTCTGCAGGGGCATGCCGCGAAGAAAACGCAAATCCGCCACGGGATTGTCGCTGAGATCGATTCCCACCAGCTTCAGCCCCTTCAAGGCAGACAAGTCCTTAAGACCGCAGGAAGGCAATTCCGCAGCAATGATTTCTTTCCCGGCTTGGTCGAGATGAAAGCTCCCTCCTCCGGTATAACTGGAGTTCGTCTTGCGCAGGATATCACGGATTTCCGCTTCGCTCCTGGGAGAAAAGTTCGGGGTTCCGGGCTTCACCTCAGGCTGCACCCGGGGACCAAAGAGAACAGGGGGGGCCTCGGAAGCAGCGCTTGGATCGCTATCGCCGTCAGCTGGTACGTTGGAAGGCTCTTTTGCAAGGGTCTCGCCACCCCCATCCGCCTCGTCGCCGCCACCAACCGGTTCTTGGGAACCCTTTGCGGCGGGAGCCGAAGTTTTCACTTCAGCAACCTCAGCTGACTTGCTTTGGTTCTCGGAACCACATCCCGGCAGAACCAATGGCAACAGCAAGAAAAGAAGCTGCCACCACCTGGCAAAAGGAAAAGTCATTTCTCCACCACCCAAATATTGCGATAACGCACGGGATTGCCGTGGTTCTGGAAGAATACGGGGCCGGGTTGCGGGCCTTCCCTCAAGGGCGATGCCGTAGTGGCATGGTCGCAAACCGTCTTGTCGTGTATCAGCACGCCGTTGTGGAGCACCGTCATGACGGCGTTGGCGACCTTCTTGCCGTCCTTGAATTTCGCCGCCGTGAAGTCGACGTCGTAGGTCTGCCAAGTCAGTGGCGGATAACACATGTTGAGGAGCGGAGCCTTGGTCGAGTAGATTCCACCACATTCGTTGTGCTTGCCTTCCAAGGCAAAGGAGTCGAGCACTTGCACTTCATAGCGCCCATGGGCATAGAACCCACTGTTGCCGCGGCCCTGTCCACGAGCCGTGGGCTTGTACGGAGTGCGAAACTCGATGTGTATTTTGAAGTCGCCGAAGGTTTGCTTACTGGTGCATCCCTCCATCAACAAACCGTCCTCGGTCTGTCGACCACCCTTCCAAAGGTCTGCCCCGTGTTTCTTACCGTCGAAAAGAATGACCGCGCCTTTCGGGGGCTTGGCTCCAAGCGTCGGGCTTTTCCGAACCACCCGCTTCAAGGAGCCGATTTTCTTGCCATCCAAGGTATGAATGGTCATGGCTCCGTCCTTGATCACCCCACGATGTTTGTCGTTTTCGAAAGTTACGGATCCGTCGTCGGCCTTGGAACCTTTTATCATCTCCTCCTTGGTCATGTTCCAACCGTCGCCGGGCAAGCCCCCAACGAATCCCCTCGCCGTGAAGTTGCCCTTGCCCATGGCAACGACTTGGCAACCTAGCTTCTTGTCGCCCTCCTCTCCTTTCACGGTACCGACGTACTCGCCTTGAACGGCGTAGTCCTCATCGACTTTGGAAGGATCGGCAGCGGCCACTTTCTCCGCATGAGAAAAGCTAACGGCAAAAGCAAAGAAGGCGACGAAGGAGATCAATTTGTTCATGAAGGCGCAGGGTTGGGATTAGTATGTTCTGGGGAATGGCAGACATTGTCGGGAAAAACTCGCGGGCAACAAGCGTGAAACGTGGAACGGGGTAATTTAGCTAAAGGCGGAAAAGGAGGCCCTGAGCACCTCAATTTCCAAAGATGAGGTCGAGATAGTTA
>PBLJ01000042.1 GCA_002721705.1 Opitutia bacterium | reverse complement strand
AGTTTTACAGGTTTTGATCTAGCAGCCGATAAATCATGCCTTCGATGTCGTCAAAAGAGATGCGTCCAGAATCAAGGGCTGGAAGAGGATCTTCATGAGCTGAGAGGTCAGCATCGTCCTCTTGATCAGCCTCCGGAACCGTAGTCTCCACCGCAAGTTCAGGCTCCGGCTCGGGTTCCGGCTCAGGTTCAGGCGCAGGTTCCGGCTGCGGCGCAGGTTCCGGCTCGGGTTCAGGCTCGGGTTCAGGCTCAGGTTCCGGCTCCGGCGCGGGTTCCGGCTCGGGTTCAGGCTCCGGCTCCGGTTCAGGCTCCGGTTCCGGCTGGGAAACGGGCGCGGGGTGGGCATCCGGCAAATGCACCACCGGAGGAGGAACTTCGATGACAAGCGAATCCCGCACGATTTCCTCGAGCTTGGGCCTAACCTCCTCCAGGACCTGCTTGGCAACGCGACTTGCCACCAAGGACTCCAACTTGCCGGCGAACAACTCGAAAATAGTAGCCAATTCCTCCGCTCGCTCCGACTCTTCCTCGAACAAACTCTTCAAGCGCTGCTTCTTTTCAACAGGATCCAAATTGCTGCTCTTGGTCCATGCAGCCACCAAGGAGGGCACTTGATCGCTCAAAACGCGAACAGCGCCCTTCTGGTCTCCCGCTATGCGACGCGAGCACGCCGAACGAAAAGCCGCCCTTAGCTTGCCCCAGGTATCAGGTTGATCGTCATCTGGCATAACTTCGAATTCAGTCACTCAAGCAACACCGATGGGGCTAAACAACCCTACCCTCCTTGCCAATCCTTTTCGCATCGAAGGTACTGTCCTGATCGAGCACGAGAGCGTAAGCTTCCTCAACCGCGGTTGCGGACAAGCTCATGCTTCGATTGCAGAAACCTTTAAGGTCCAAGGGAAAAGGACTATTGAATGCCAACCGATCACCATCTACCTCCAAAACAAGCGAGGCAGCGTGCAAGGCTTGCCGGTTGATAGGCAGTTGTTCCTGCAAATGAGCGGTCCATCCTTTGGTAACGAATTCCAAGTAATAGTTCTCATCTCGGCCGTAAAGTTTCTCTCCGACCAAAGGATACCCAAGGAACTGGGCATGCACCCGGATTTGGTGTTTACGACCCGTCTTCGGTCGAATGGACGCCAAGGTGTAATCTTGCGAGACAAGCAGTGGTTCCAATCGAGTAAAGGCTTTCTTGGCCTTGGCGCTTCGCGCTGTGACTCGCTGCTTAACGAATACCGCGCTGTCGGGATCGTTGCCCAACCAACCTTCAGCAGTTAGAGTCTCACTCAGCTCCCCTTCCAGCAAGGCGACGTAGGAACGCCGCAAGCGCCGTTCTTGAACTGCCTTCTGGGCAAGACTGCTCGCCTTCTTGTTCTTGGCCAAGAGCACCACGCCACTGGTCTCTCGATCCAGGCGACTAACCAAATGAACCTCCTTCATGCCGAAAAACTCACGACAAGCCCCTACCAAGCTCGACCAAGGACCGTCTTTGGAAGGGTGGCACACCAACCACCCCGGTTTGTCCAGAGCGAGATAATCGTCGTCCTCGAACAATACCCATTCGGGGATGATGGCGGGGTCAACCTTTGGGGCAATGCCCTCGTCACCCGCATCATGTTTCATCCTTGTCGGGCCCTTCCTTGAAACGATCCAGACGCAAACGACGCAAGGCGGCTCCGGACAAGCGAGAAGACCAGGTTTTAGGCAAACGCGACGCCCAAGCTGCCAAAAGCCAATCGCGAAAACCAAAGGTCATGATGGCGCGACCCTTGAAACAAGCTTGCAGGACGGCCGAAGCCACCTCGTCGGGATTGCGACCGGACACGTTGTCCAAACGACGCTTAAAACCGGCCGCCCGAAAAAAATTGGTTCGAACAGGCCCCGGGCAAGCCGCCAGCACCGTTACACCGGAAGGCCTGAGTTCCTCCCTCAGTGAAAGACTCCAGTGGAGCAAGAACGCCTTCGTGGCACCATAAACGGAGAGGTATGGCGTAGCTTGAAAGGCGGCCAGAGAAGACACGTTCACGATGGCTCCACCACGAGCTTTCAGAAGGGGCATCATCAAGAAGGTCAGGTGCACGACTCCTCGAACGTTCAAGTCGATCATGGCTCCGAGCTTGGCAAATTCATCCTCTGGAAATTCTCCATAGGCGCCAATACCCGAATTATTGACTAACAACAGCTTGCCATTTTCCTCCAACCCCTCGACGAACCCTTTTACTTCAGGAAAACAAGAAATAATCCGCGCTTGATTGGACAAGTCGCAGGAAACGTGCTTAAGTGTAAATTCCGGAATATGCAAAACGGGCTCCGAACGAGAAATCGACAAAATGGGAAGGTTCGCCTTCAGCTCGCGTATCTTTTTGACAATTGCCTCCCCCAATCCCGAAGACGCGCCGGTGACGATCGCACCGGCGAAACCTTCGATTCTTCTCGCCGCATCCATCCCGTCTACCCCTTGGACTGCGGCGTGTCTTTCTGACTAAACTCACTGGAACTACGCAAAAACATGAACGAAAAAGTTATTCTGTCTGGTCTTCATATGAATCTTACGGATGCCCTCAAGGCAACCGTGATGGAAAAAACGGAAAGATTGTTCAAGCACGAGGAACACATCATGCGCGTTCGAGTCGAACTCGAAAGCAAAACTTGCTCCAACACGCACAAGGATCGATACGTGGCCAAGGGGTATCTCGAGTTACGAGGTTCCTCGATTATCATGACCGACGCCAGTAACGACCTGTACAAATCAATTGATCGACTTGTCGACAAACTCGATCGCGGCCTTCGACGTCGCTCTCGTTTGAAAGTAGTCAAGCGGAAGCAAAGCTTGCTGAGCGAAACAATCGCTCTCTCCAATCAACCCTATCCAGCTTAAGGGTTCAGTCAAAATTCCTGTTTCCTGAAACGGGTGTCGCCGAATAAACGTCACGGGAACGCACAGTCATTTTTTGAAGCTTGCCAAGTCGGGTTCTTCCGCATTTTTTTCAATCTCTAAATGGCTGTCCCCTCCTATGTTTTAGGCCTACTCCTCGTGCTCACCGGCTTGGTTGGGTATTTCAAGCAAACTCCGCACGTCACGGTGGTTCCCACAGGTGAGGGAGAGTCCATACAGACCCTGACTCTGCATGCAGAAGGAATTGCTCCCGCCGAGTTTTTAACACCACGCTGGATTGAATCGGCTTCCGATCATGCGAAAGCCTTGAAAGACAACGTGATTCTCCAAGGTAACATGGGGGGAAGCATGGGGTGGTACGCGGTGGTAAAGGGAGACAAAAAGAAACCTGAACTCCGTATTTTTCATCCCAACGGAAAAAAGGTGACGGCGCAAGACTGGTCGAAGGCCGGTCTCAAAAATACGTCCGGCGAGGCGATTTCCGGTGACCTGCAGATGGGCAAAAGCCCTACCGCTCTCATTCCTGCAATCTTTGGGTTGCTCTTCATCGGTTGCGCTTTCGGTTCGCAAAAAATGCCATCGCTCCGCAAACACCTCATGCACGTGGCAGCCGTGTTCGCCCTCCTAGGTGCGACGGTTCCTGCTAAAATGGCCTGGAGTTCATACACGGAAAACGACGCTATCTCCAATGACCTGAAAAAAGAATTGGAAGGTGTTCAAGGAGTTACGGGAGTGAGACCTTCGCCCGTGAAATTCCTTTCTCAAGGAGTGACCGCCCTACTATGCTTCTTCTTCCTCGTCCTGGCCATTCAATCATTCATCAAGGCTCGCAAGCAGGCTGCTGTCACCACTGCCAACGGACCTCCTTCTACCCAAAGAAAGTCTCTACGCAAACCCTTGGACGAAAAGGGTGCGAAAACGGCAAAACTCGATGACTCCGCCAAGGAAAGAGACGTAAAGGAAAAGGACAGCGAAAAGGACGAAGAGGAAAGCAAAGACTCAAGCGATGAAGGCAAATCCAAGGACGAGCCCGTCCCAAACAAAGGAAAGCCCATGCTTAGAGCCTCGGGTGGAAAGAAACCCGGGAACGTAAAACTGGGTTCCAAGGCTCCCATGATCGCGAAAAGCGACAAACAAAAGACCTCCAAGCTTCCCTCCAAACCAGGCACGGACGATAAATCCGAGAAAACGAAGGATGGCGAGAAGCCAACGGCCGATTCCTCGAAAGCTTCCGAAGACAAGTCAGGCGACGACAAGNAGCCGGTCGACGACAAAACGAAAGACAAGGGGGACGGTCAGGACGAAGCGACTGATTCCAAGNANAAAGAGCAAGACTCNACTTCCGACGACTCCAAGGACATCCCNTCCGACAAGGAAGCCAACGACGGCGAAAAGCCAGCCGCCGATGCACCGAAACCTCCCGAAGACAAAGNCTCCAGCTCCGAAAAACCCGAANGCNNGCAAGAACCGAANAGCGAACCCGAGGACAAAAAAGGCTTGGGGCCGATGCCTCCCNCACCCGGGTCNATAGGAACNCCGACCGCNCCCCCCTCTCTTACCAAGCCATCTTCNGACACTGCNAAACCTCCCGAGGAAAAGGACTCCAGTTCCGACAAATCGGATGAAAAGGAACCGTCCAAGGAAGGATCAAGCCCGAAGAAAGACTTGGGGCCCATGCCACCTCCTTCCGGGTCATCTCCTGATCCTTCGCAAGCAAAGCCATCTTCATCCCCAGAACCTTCCGAGGACAAGGAATCCGGAGAAGCCCCTTCCAACCAAACTCCCAAGTTCCGGGTTAGAAGCGAAAACAAGCCGATTCGGATAAACAGGCCAAAGCCTTCCGACCCGTCTTCCGGGAAAGAGGAAAACTAATTTCCCAATAGGCAACCCTGCTCATCAATATCGAGCAGGCAGCCAAAGCCCAAAACCTTGCCTTGGGTAGTTATCAAAGAATCCCTCGGATCCTTTGTCCTAGGTATAAGCCTGGAGACGAAAATGGGCACAAGAATCTTATCTCATTATAAATCAATGCCTTACGTAGATAATTTCCCGCCATACAATAGGTTCTGTATACAAATTTCAAGAAAAGTTGGATTTGAAGCTAAATTCGGTCATCTGCGCGCCGATAATATTAAACAGATGATTTAAAAGTTTAATCGGAGCGGCAAGGAAGTCGCTCCTCTTCAATTTCCAAGCCTTGAAACACGGAAGTAACATAGTTTGGCACGTAGCCCACGGGCTATGTTTCAATGAACCCCTCGCGCAGAGGGAGGGGCGCTGCACATGACGATGATCGTCAATGGCCAGCAACTAGCGAGCATGACCTCGCTGTTCTTGGAGAAAAACCACGGTAACCTGGCTCGTGGATTGAATCGTCTTTCATCTGGGATTCGTTTCGCCACTTCAGCGGACGATGCAGGCAACCTCGCGGTATCGGTCAAACTGAACTCCAGTTTAAAGCGGTCCGCGGCCGTACACAAAAACGTGCAAAACGCTCGTTCCTTTCTCTCCATGCAAGAGGACGCCTACAAGCAGCTGGGCAAAGTGATCGATCGGATGGCTGAACTGCGAACCCAATTCGATGATCCGATAAAAGCTTGGAGCGACAAGAAAAACCTGAACCTCGAATTTAAGGAATTGCAGGAAGAAGTGATTCAAATGTCGCGCTCCAAACTCAACGGCGTCAGCTTGTTTTCCACCGAAGACCAATCCAAATTTCCTTTTTACCTGCCCACGGATGATACGGGATCCCGCGTGCAAGTCACGCGTACGGGTTTCTTTGATTCCTTGAAGATCACCACCCAGGGCGTAGGGATAACGCCTAATTTCACCATCTCGGGAAATACGGGAACGATGGGTTTGGAGGCATTCACGGTGGCTCCGCAAGGCACCGCCCCCGATACCGATTTCAATGCCATCCAAGGCACCATGGCATTCGAGGATTTCACCGTCGGCATGTCGCACTCTCCCAATGGAACGCTATCCACGGGAACTGATTACAACCTCAAGCCAACCGTACGAATCCGGGATGGCGCAGGCACCGTGATCGATACCGTTGCCGCCAGCAACGTCACCTTGAACGGGGACGGCACTCTTTCCATCGACTTGTCGTCCTTGCCCGGAGGTATAACCGCCGCCGGCAATTACACGGTCAAGGCGGACGATGGAACCATCTACTTGGATCCCACTGAGCTAGTAACCAGCAATCATGGTTCCGGATACGGCGCCGTGCCGGGATTTCAAGTGACTGCCCCGGACGGTTCCCCTGCCACCGACGTCGCCGCCGCCGTGTCTCTTGTCGGCGACAAATTGACGATTACAGCCAGCGGAACGCCGACACAAGTTGGCGACTACGTCATTTCAATAGACGATGGCCCACTCACTTCCAACCTCACGAACGTCACTTCCTCAGATACTACGGACGATGCCTACGACACCTCGGGAGCCAAGCCCACGGTCAGGATCTACGACTCGACCGGGGCAGGCACACCTATTGCGACCGTCAGCGCAGGCGCCGTGACCGTCAACGATGGGACCGGAGCCGAACCAGCCGGCACCGTATCCATCGACCTTTCCTCCCTCCCCGCCGCTCTTGTCGCGGCGGGAGCCGGCAATTACACTGTGAAAGCCGACGACGGAGCGTTTTATCTAGAACCCTCCGACTTGGTCACCAACAACGTGGGCTCTGGGTACGGGAGCGTCCCCACCTTTTCCATCATCGCTCCAGACAACACGGTCAACCCGGGCGACGTCACCGCAAGCTTGGCGCTATCCGGAGACAAGGTGAACGTAACGGCTAGCGGTACACCCACTCAGCTCGGCACTTACAAGGTGCGGATCGACGACGGCCCGCTCACCTCCGACACCAACAGCGTCACCTCCTCGGACACCACGGATGACGCCTATAATCCAGCGGGAGCCAAACCGGCTGTCAAAATCTATGATTCCACAGGCGTTACCTTGGTAGGCACGGTTCCCGCCAGCGCCGTCACTGTCAACGACGGCACGGGAGCGGAGCCGGCCGGCACCGTGTCGATCGATCTCTCCAATACCGCAACCCTTACCAGCTCAGGGATCACGGCCGGTGGCGACTACACGGTAAAAGCCGACAATGGAGCCTTGTATCTCGATCCCTCGGATTTGGTCACCAACAACGTGGGCTCCGGATACGGCGCCTTGCCATCTCACTCCATCATCGCGCCCGACAACTCGGTCAATCCGGGCGACGTCACTGCCTCCCTTGTTCTATCCGGAGACAAGGTAAACGTAACCGTCAGCGGAACACCCACCCAGCTAGGTGTCTACAAAGTGAGTATCGCCGCGGGTCCCTTGACCTCGGCGACCAACAAGATCACCTCCTCCGCCACCACCGACGTCGCCTACGACACCTCGGGCAGCAAGCCGACCGTTAAAATATACGATGCCGCAGGCACCACCTTGGTAGGTACTGTACCCGCCAGCGCCGTCACCCTCAACGACGGCACGGGAGCGGAAGCCGCCGGTACCGTGTCTACCGATTTATCCAATACCGCGACCCTTGCCACCGCAGGCATTACCACAAGCGGCACTTATACGGTAAAGGCGGACGACGGAAGCATTTACGTAAACCCATCCCACGCATCACTGACCAACGTTGGTTCGGGTTACGCCGCCCTACCCTCCTCCGTTAAAATCACGGGACCCGGGGGAACACCGACCGTCGTCACGCAAGACCCCGCCACCACCGTCTCGGTGGATGGGGCCAACTTCGATTTCACTTTGGTGGGTGACAAACTCACGATTGCAACGAGTGGCTCCCCCACGAAGGTGGGGAATTTCACAATCGAAATCGACGATGGACCCTTAAGCTCGGCGACCAGCAAGATCACCTCTTCGAACACCACCGACGGTCTGTTCGAAACGGAACCTGTCGTGAAGCTCTACGATGCAGCGGGAACCACCTTGGTGGGTACCGTACCCGCCTCTGCAGTTACCCTGAACGACGGTACGGGAGCCGAAGCCGCAGGGACGGTCTCGACGGACCTGTCCAGCCCGACCACCCTCGCCACCGCGGGCGTCACCACCGCGGGCACCTATACCGTGAAGGCCGACGACGGGCTGAAATTGTCCAGCAAGACCCTGACCGCCGGTTCGGGATACGCCGCCCTTCCCACTTCCATTACCTTGGAAGGCCCTTCCGGAGGATCCGTTTCCGCCGACCCTAATGCAGGATCCATTGGGCCGGTAGATGGGGTAACCGTTCAAAGCGTTGCCCTCAGCACCACCAATCCAGGTGAACTGGATGTCACCTTGTCCGGTACGCCCACGGCTGCGGGAACCTTCACCATTACGATTCCGGATGGTCCTCCACAAGGCACCGCCTCCACCACCGGATCAACCGTGGAGGGAACCACCACCGGAGCCACCGGAGCGGTTACCACCAGCGTGATAGTAGGAACAGGTACTACCGCAACCGAACTCTGGAACACGGGAACAGTGGGAACCTCGGCGACTGAAGACGTCGATACACAGCCTGCAATCAGCTCAACGGGAACGCTCTATTTCATCTCTTCTCAAAGTAATGCCGGCACTAGGGTACATTCCGTGAATTCATCCGACGGCACGGAGAACTGGGCCGTCAACACGGGTGTGGAATCTGTTACCAACCCCACTCTCTCCTCCGACGAAAGCACACTCTACGTGGCAACCGAAAACGGCAGGGTGATCGCCTACAACGTAGCCGACGGCAGCACGAGATGGACCTACAACTCCGGATCGAACCAATCAATGCGGCAAAGCCAGCCTGCTGAATCCAACGACGGCAGCACCATTTACGTGGGTTCGACGGACAACAATTTGCATGCCATCAATACTGCTGATGGCTCCCAAAAGTGGACTTTCAACGCCGGTAACGACATTGAAAGCAACCCAATCGTGGATTCGTCGGGAGTCATTTATTTCGGTACCGACAACCGAAGGGTCTATGCCGTTCAGGACAACGGTGCTTCCGGCACCCAAGTATGGAGGCACAACACCTTTGATCGGGTGGAATCATCTCCCGGACTTTCGGCGGACGAAAGCACACTTTACGTTGGGGACAACATTGGAACGCTTTATGCCATCGACACCACGTCGGGAAACGTCAATTGGAGCGAGTTCACTACCGGCTTTTCTTTTTCATCAATCAAATCGGACGTTGTGGTGGGAGCCAACGGAAACATTTATTTCAGTGCAAACAACAGAAGATTGTACGCGTACCAAGACAATGGATCAAGCGGCACGGAGTTGGGTAACTTCCAAGTCGACCCTGGAGGACAGGAGCGCCTGGGCCGGTGCGCACCGGTGGTCAGCGCAACCAATCGTGTGTTCTTATCCGCTGGAGACGGCAACGCCTATGCCTTGGATGGCACCGACCCGGGTAATTGGGGAAGCGCTTCCTCCCTAGGTTCCGCCGTCGAATGGGTAGGGTCCATGGGAACTGCCAGCAAATCGACCCCAGTACTTTCCGCCGACGGCTCGATCGCCTACGTCGGCTCCGACAACAACAGGTTGTACGCCTTCACCGATCCGGCATCGGGTTTCCAGCTGGATGCCTCTTCAGTAACGATCGGCAAGGATTACCTAAGCACCGACAGCTTGGCTACAGGAGACATCACCTTGAGCGGAACCGCCGCCGCCGGCGTCACGGTGAGTACAGTGACCAACAACAACGATGGCACTTTCACCATTGGGTTGGGCGGAACACCCACTTCGGCGGGAACCATAACGGTGGCATCATCGAAGAACGGCGCCGCCTACCTCAAACCGCTCAGCAACGTAGGCAGCGGCTATCCCCCCGCCTTGACACCAGCTGAAATCGCAGCGTTGAGCGTTACCATAACGCCCGCCGCAGTGGGTGGAGGAACCATAGGTGGTGGCGGTCTGGCGGGATCGGTCGCTTCCGTAAACGCGGACGGATCGCTCAACCTTACCTTCACCGGAACCGCGGACACGGGAGGTGACTTCACCGTCACCGTAGCCAACGGCCCTGCCGCGGGTACTACCCCGGGCGGACAAGTCACGGTGAATACCTCGACCGTGACCATGGCGGGACAAACCTTCGTGGTCGCCGCCGCGGGCACTGCCCCGGACCAAACGGTGACCACGCTTCAAGGAACCATGGCTGGGCAAACCTTCAACGTGGCTCCGGCAGGCGCTTCCGTCGACGTGGACGTCGATGCATTACAAGGCACCATGGCTGGACAAGCGTTCAAGGTAAGCGCGGCAGGAACCGCTCCCGACGTGGACCTCGACTCCATTCAAGGCACCATGGCTGCCCAAGGATTCACCATTGCCCCTGCAGGTACGGCCAGCGACGTTCAAGTTACGGCCAAGCAGGGAACCATGAGTTCGCAAGCCCTGACTGTGGGGATCATGGCTAACCCCACGCCCATTGCGGGAGGCGCGAATTACGCGGCCAAACCTGCCGTTCAGATTTACGATTCCACTGGAGCCACTGCGATCGCGACCGTCGATCCCTCGCAAGTGACACTGAATGCAGGCGGTGTTTCCATCGACCTTTCCACCCTGCCGGCGGCAGTGACCACGGCAGGCAATTACAAAGTGAAAGCGGACGACGGCCCCCTTTATATCGATTCTGCGTCCAATCCGGCGACCAACGTTGGTTCGGGATACACTGCCGTGCCATCCTTGAACGTAGTCGCCCCGGATGGCACCTTGAACCCAGGAGACGTCACGGCCGCCTTGACCTTGGTGGGTGACAAACTGACAGTCACAGCCAGTGGAACCCCTTTGCAGAAAGGCGTTTACCAAGTACAAATTGCAGATGGTTCGCTTGCCGCTTCAACGACGAGCATAACTTCGGGCACCGGGTACGACCCTTCGGAAACTCCCGTTACCACGGTGTACGATGCAGCATCCACGGCCATGGGAACGGTTCCCGTGACCAACAATGGCGACGGCACGATCACCATCGACCTGTCCACTCTCCCTGCAGGCGTTGCGTCAGCAGGTAATTACACGGTGCAATCCGCCAACGGCGCCATCGCCACCACACCGCCTCCAGTGACCGTAGGAGCGGGCTACGACATATCGGAACCCGTGCCAGCAATTACCTTTACGGGAGGCCCCGTCGGCACGCTTTCGGTAGCTTCCTCGACCATCAATCCGGATGGAACGGTGGGCATTACTTTCGCGGGAAATCCGTCGGGCTCCGGCCCTGTTTCCGTGTCCGTCGGCAGTGGCACGACCTCGACACAAGCGGAAGGCTTGATGAACGAGGATCTCGACCTATGGGATTTCGCCATGTCCGATTTCACCCGCTACATTCAAGTGCTGGCCAACGTGAGATCCGTAAACGGAGCCGAGTCCTCCAGTTTCACTTTCAGCGAAAGATTGCTGACCAACAACTACGAGAATTTGGAAATGGCTACCGGGCGCATCACCGACACCGACGTGGCGGCTGAAATGGTTGAAGTAGCCAAGCATCGTATTAAAACGAGCACGGCGGCCGACATGCTGGCCAAGCACAACAAGTTGGGGATGATGGTCGACCTGACGGTCATGAACCTCGCCTAGGGCCCTGCTCGGCACTTCTGCAAGGCTTTTTGCTTGCGGATCAACCGTTCATCGAGCATTTTTACACGCTTCGCTGCGCACCCGTAGCTCAATTGGATAGAGCGCTTGGCTACGGACCAGGAGGTTGGGGGTTCGACTCCCTCCGGGTGTACCAGCTATTTCAAGCCGATTTTCGGCTGTATCCCGGTTCCAGAAAGAGGTGAGCAATCCGTTGCAGGTTGTCACGGATTATCAGTCGTCATCACCAATTTTTTACCCAATTTGTACCACAGTTGGGTTGGATGATCCGGATTGAAGCTCGAACAGAGCCTCGCGTATGCAGTGAGGACGTGACACCTCTAGCCGTTTGCAACGATTACTGCGCCAACCAAAAACGCCTCCATCCCTGAAGGAAGGAGGCGTTTTCTTAGCGACCCCTTCGGGTCGGCAAGATCAACCATGGATCAGGGGGTACTGATCGTTAGGCGCAAGTACTGGCGTTGGCCGGCGGAGACGGCGGAGTCCGTCACGTAAGTAACGCGTTCCATGCCTCCCCCTACGTCGACCGAGGTCTCCAAGGAGACTCCTGTTTCGCTCCAAGCCCGCAAGTCGGTGCTCAGCTCAACGGAGTAATCGATGTTCTCGGTGTTTTCGACCGCTTTGTATCGGATGAAGGTAATGCGTTGCTTCCCGTCGTTTTTCTTCAGTGCGCGCGGCATGCTCTTGCGTTCGTCCGGACCGAGGGAATCCATGCCGAAAGCGCGTTCGAGCAAGTTGCTCACGCCATCGCCATCGGAATCGAAGGTGTCTTCGTCGAAGAGTTTTTCGGCCTCGGCGAGACTCAATTCCGAACGCATATGCCTGAGACGTTGCTTGAACTTCGCAAGTACGGCGGCATGACGAGAGTCATTGCGTCGTTCGGAGAAGAACATGCCGCGACTCGGCGCCTTGATCTCGAAGACGCGCGAAACCGGAGCGGCCGCGTAGTAACTGCCATTGCCTGCCTGGGTCGCAGTAACCTTGATCAAGCCCTTGCCCTTGAGCATCACTTTGTTGCCGTCCTGCACGAACAAGTCGGTTCCGCTCCCGTCGAAATTCGAGACCGTAAGCGTGGCTTGAAGCCCGCGATTGGTCACGACCTGTGGCAGGAAGAAGGGTCGCCGACCCAGCGGCAAGTTGCGCAAGCCACCGGACTCGCCCAACTGAGGGAACAAAATCTCCTGACCCTGCTTGTTGCCGATGGTGAAAGTGATCGTGTCGGAAACCGGAGCATAGGTGGCGTTACCATCCTGTGTAGCTTTCACCACCACCGGGCCCAAGCTGATGCAGACGACCCTGTTCTGGGCGTTGATCGAGGCTCCTCCGCTCACGATTTCATAGGTAATCGGCAAGGCGCTGGTGTTATCGAGCACCGTCTTGGTGACCGCGTCCCTAGTGAAAGCGCTCAAGCCAGCCGAGTCGCCTACGCCCTGATCTCCGATGCCTTGGACAACGATTTCCTGGGCCTTCTTGATCTGGAAGGTGACCTCGACGTCGGGAGCCGGGAAGTAGTCGTTGTCACCGGCTTGCGATGCCTTGATCTTCACCTGTCCGATCGAATCGAAGGTGATCTGGTTGTTGGATGAGGTGTAAGTCACCTTGTCGGCGCCCTCCGTGATCTCGTAAGTCACGGGCAAGCTGGAACTGGCCGTGCCATCGAGGGTATAAGGCGTCGTGCTCAAGCCTTGGTCCGTCATGGCGAAGGTAATCGTTTGAGCCTGTTTGGAGATCACCGTAAGAACGCGGCTTACCGGAGTCGCGGCAGTGTAGTGCCAATCACCTGCTTGGCTGGCCGTTATGGTGCTCGTACCTTCGGCCACGATGGTGAGGACGTTGCCACTGACGGTGGCCACCGAGGTGTTGGAGGACACGTAAGTCAAATCCTGCCCCGATTCGGCATAGCCATCCAGTTCGATCGAACCGGCGTTGGCCCCGACGTTCCACTGCCAGTTGCCGTTTCCATCGTTGTATTCCGGAGCGGTCGGATCCGAGGGGAAGAAGATATCCTGCGTACCACCGAAGGAAGGCTGTTCCGAGCTTGCATGGTGGCTTGTAGGCAAGTTGTTTTCCAAGCCCCACTTGTAGGCCAAGTAACCTTCCACCTTCTTCAGCACCCAAGGGTGAAGGGCTCGGTCGAAGACCAGGATTTCAGCGATGTCTCCACTGTATTGGTCGTTGATCGCTCCATTGGTGCCACGACCGGCGCCGACGAGCAAGTTGCCGCCCGAGGAAGGCATATTGAGGGTATTGCCGCCATTTGTGGAAGTTCCGTTGACGTCGGTTCCGTTAAGAGCGAATTGTCCGTCACCGTGAACGGATGGATTCTTTCTGTGGAAACTACCCAAGGTCGCTGCCCCGTAGAAGCTGCCCGGGAAGTCCAAGGAACCATCGTTGAACTGGAAGGACGCATCCTGGGCAAGACTCATGATCTGGCCAGCCGTTCCACTGGAAGAACCTAGGGTTACCAGTCGTCCCGCATTGTCGGCGGAAGACTTGGCCACCATGACCACCGTGATGGACGGGCTGCCATTCAAACCGAGGGAATTATTCGCGGAGAGGAACTGCGAGCCACCGAAAGTCAACGTGGGCAGGTTGTTGATCTGGTTGCCGGAAGCCGTTGGCATATTGCCGTTGGCTCCTTGAGAAACATGGTTGGAGTTACCCGAACGGTCGTACCACTGACTCACCTTGCCGCCGGCAAGGAAATCAGCCGCCGTGTCTCTGGCATTGTCCGCGTTGACGTCCTTGGAATCGAGCCAAAGCTTGAGGCCCGGAATCGAGTCCGCGTACAAGTTGTATTCTCGCACGACCAACGGCCTGGTGACGGCCGTAGCGGCGTTGTAGGTGCTGTCACCCGATTGAGTGGCCGTGATCATAGCCACGCCGGGCCCGACCATGTGAACCCTGTTGCCATCCGCCGCCAATACTCCTGCCTCGTTCACGATTGTGGCAATCGAGGTGTCGGAACTGACGTAGGTCACCGCAAGTCCCGAGGAGGAAGTGGCGTTCGGATCTAAGTCGAAATCGCCTACCGAATGAGCCGAGATGAAGGGGAAGGTGATTGTCTGGTCCACCTTGGCGATGGTGACGTCCTTGGTGTCCGAGGCAGTTTGCCATTCCGAACCACCGATCGTTCCGCCTGCTTGGTTGGCGGTAATCGTAACGGTGCCGGCTCCAACGATGGTCAAGTCACTGCCACTGATGGTACCGATGTCGGTGTTGGAACTGCTGTAGGTGATCGGACCGCCGGAACTGGCCGTCGCCGTCAAGGTGACGGTGGCTCCGAATGCAGTACCGCTGAGGTCTTGCGTCCAAGTAATGGTCTGCGGTTGCAGGGTATCGTCCTGAACGGTCAAGGTCTGCGTCACGTCGGTGGCCGCGTTGTAGATCGCATTACCAGCCTGCTTGGCCGTGATGTCTGCTGTTCCGCCGCTGACCAAGGTCACAACGTTACCCGCGACGGTGGCCACGTCCGTGTTGCCGCTGACGTAGGTGAGGCCGAGACCCGAGGTCGCGTTGGCTTCCAAGGTGTAGGTACCGGCGCTCAACATCTGATTGGGTATGGCGGCGAAGTTGATGGTCTGGTTGACCTTGGTGACCGTGAGATCTTGTTCCACGAACGGAGCCGGGTTGTAACTGCCGTTACCATCCTGCGACGCCCTTATGGTAGTTACTCCCTGTCCCACTATGGTGACCGTTGAATTGTTTTCGCCGGACAGGGTGGCAACGGAGAGGTTCGAGCTGACGTAATTGACCGGCAAGCCAGAGCTGGCGGTCGCCGTCAGGACGAAAGGATCGTCTTGAGCGTTCTTGTCCGCAAGAGCCGCGAAGGTGATCGTCTGGTCGGCCCGTGGCGTTTCCGTCACGATGAACGCCTGGGAAGCGGTTCCGGGATACCAATTGGAATCCCCCGCCTGCGAAGCCGTGATCGTTACCCTACCCACTTTCAGGGCAGTGGCGGTCGAACCGGAGAACGACACCACGGTGGAGTCGTTGCTGTCGAAGGTGAAGGTCGTCAGGCCCGAGCTCGCTTCTACCAAGAGGTCGACCGTCTGACCGGCCTGCCTGTCGGGAAGTGGCTGGAACACGAGTTCCTGCTCACCACCGAAGGTCGGTAGAACGAGCTTGTACGGATGTTCGCTTGGAAGAAGGTTGTCGAGGCCCCACTTGTGGGCCAGATAGCCCTCGATCTTCTGGCGAGCCAGAGTAGGCAATATACGGTCGTAGGCCACCACTTCCGCGATGACTCCCGGAACGTTGTTGCCCACCTTGGTAAGGCCGGCGATCGTCTGAGTGTCGGAACCCGTGCCCCCGGTGGAGCCGTCCACGAAGAGACCGTAAGCGCCTGCCTCGCCTTCCCAAGTCACGACGTGAAAAGCCGAACTGGAAACGGAAGAGTCGATCAGTCCCGATCCACCTTCGCGTTGCAAAGCGATCTTCTCGGCGCTCGTGGTGGTCACGAGATCGCCTCCGAAGATTTTGGTATTGGCGGATCCATCGGTGGTCTGCTTGAAGACCGCGAACAGGGTCTTTACGTTGACCGCGGGGCTCAAGTCCAAGGTATCGTCGGCGGCGAACTTCATGGTTCCTTTGCCGTTGAGCGAGGCAGCCTCGTAGAGAGGGGCGTTGGACGCCGTGTTGGTCGTCGCGTGTCGCGTGTTGCCGGAACCGTCCGACCACTGGTACTGAGGATCTTGGTCCGATATGACGTCCGGCGTGGAATCCGCGTCCACGTTGTTGCCGTCGTACCACAGGGCCATGCCTGCGATCGATTCCTTGAACAAGTTGTAGTAACCAACCGTCAGCAACTGACTGGCGTTGGTGGCGGCGTTGTAGGATGCGTCGCCAGGCTGCGATGCCGTGATCGTGGTGGTACCGGCGTTCCGCACCTTGATCATCATGCTGCCGGGAGTCACGCCCTCGACCGAAGCGACCAAAGGATCGGAACTGGTATAGGTAATAGGCAGCCCCGAAGAGGCGGCGGCTCCCGGATCAAAGTCGAAATCGCCTACTGACTTGGTCGGCAATGGATCGTAGGCAATCGTCTGGTCGAGTTTGCCGACCGTGAGGCTAGTCGTCACGTCGACGGCTGGAGCGTAATCGTCACTGCCCGGTTGCGATGCCGTGATCGTGGCGCTGCCCGCGCTCTTGACGAAGATACGGTTGAAGTCGCCGAAGCCGGAACCGTAGACCTTCGCCACCATGGAAGCATTCAGTTCCGCGGAGTAGAAGCGCACGTCGTCGAGCTGCCCGTTGAAGTAAGCCGAGCCATCCGAACCGAGTTTAACGTCGTTGGTGGTAGCCGTGTTGATGGCGGTGGTACCGCTGCCCGATGCAGCCAAAGCGCCGTCGACGTAAAGTCTGGCGTCGCCCGATACCCCCCCTGTCGGCGAGGTCAACGCAAGATGGTGCCAAGCCCCGTCGGCCAAACCGCCACCGGAACTGGTCAAGTTGAAGCCACCTAAGTCGGCGACTACTTTGCCCGCCCCATCAATGGATATCTTGGACAAGGTGCCGGTGCCGGCAGCGCCGTAGGACACGATCGGCTTGCCTGCAGTCGAGGTCTTGAACCAGAGGGCGATGGTACGGCGAGCGCCGCCCGTTATGCCCTTGTAGCCGAAGGTCCGCACGTAGTCGTTGGTTCCGTCGAAGGTAAGCGCGTTGCCGAACTTTCCGGAGTTCCAGGCAGTCGAACCATCGGTGCCCTGAAGTAGACCGGTGTGCACGTCGGCACCGGCGCCGGAGGCATCGTTCACGGTGGTGCCGAGAGTCTCATCCATCTTCCACCAAGAATCCAAGTTGGCCTGCAGAGTGACGGCCAACTCGACCACCGAAGTGTCGTCGATCGTGTAGATAATCGGCAAGCCGCTCGGGGCCCCTGGATTAGTAGCCTCGTTCGGACCGCGGAGCGAGGTGCCGTTCAAGTCGACGTACTGGTTGATCGATACGCTGGACAGGTCCTGACCCCAGGAGATCACCTGTTCGTCCTTGTCACTGACGATCAAGGTGCCATTGACGTAGGTCACCACGTACTTGTCCGAGGATGCTCCCGCGGGCACGATGTCGTAGCTACCCGCCGGGCTGGCTGTGACCGCCGTGGTGCTGATGGTAGCCGGCGAAGTGAAGGAGGTGGTGTTGTCGTCGTTGTTGACGTATCCGGAAATCGAGTAGGTCAAGTCGGGATTGGCCGCGCCGACCAAGCGGAGTTTATCGTCCGCGGTGATCGTGATCGGGGCCTTCGAAATGGTCGCGTTTATTTCAACCGAGGTGCCGGAGTAGAAACTGGCGTTGCCAGGAGCATAAGCGGTCAAGGAGACCGTGCCCGCCTTGTGGACGATCGCCACGTTGCTTGCGTTCGACTCGATGAAGTCACCCGATCCACCGCCATACAGGTTGGCGACGTTGGAAGTCGACAATATCTTGTTGTAGATTCGCAAGTCGTCCAGGATTCCCTTGAAGCGGCTGCCACCAGATCCTTTTTGTCCGAGTATGAGGTCTCGGCTACCGTTGGTGATGGCAGCGATAGTGGCTTGAGTACGATAAGTACCGTCGGCGTAGATCTTGGAGTTGTTGCTACCTCCCCCATCGACCGTCAAAACAATGTGGTGCCAGTTGCCGGCTCCCCAGCTACTGGAAACGTCGCGGTTTCTCTGTTGGGTGCTGGAACCACGCCAGTAGACCTTGGTGTTGCTGCCGGCCGAGGCCAACTCGTAACCGCCTCCAGCGTCATTCACTTTGTTCGATATCCAGTAACCGCCTGCGGTGTTTTCCTTCACCCAGACGGAGATCGAGATCTTGTCGCCGACGTCACCAGTTCCCGCGGGGAAGGTGACCTTGCTGTTGGCGTTGCTCGAGCCATCGAACTGTATACCCTTGCCGAACTTGCCGTCCACCCAGGTTACGCCGCTGGCTAGGGTGCCGCTGGCCGAACCGGCGAGAGGAGCGGCCGTAGTGCCGGTGCCTTCCTCGAAGGCCCAGTAATGAACCAAGCCGTTGGTCATGGTCGCATCATAAATGACGCTACCGTTAATTTCCACGATTGTTGGGTCGCTCGAGGTGTAGGTCACGGCGCCACCGTCGATGGTGGAACCGGTCAAGGTGAGCGGAGCCACACCGTAGACATTGCCGGCCAAGTTCTGGTCCCAAGTGAGGGTCCGAGTACCTTTGACTACACGGAAGAAAAACGACTTGGTGTCGGTGCCGCTGGAGTTAGTTACCGAAACCGTACCGTTAAAGTCACCGAGTGTAGTGGGCGTACCCGTAATTTCGCCGGTGGTGGCATTTACGCTGAGCCCTTGGGCGGTAAGCGCGGCGCTTCCGGCATAGGACTCAGGCCCCTGAGTTGCCTCGACTTGGAGACTCATCGGGGTTCCTAGGTATACGATGTAGCGCGGATAATAAGGCGTGAAATCGCCAAGACCATCATTGTATATTCCGGCTACGTCGGTTGCGCTGAGGGCGGTGTCGTAGATGCGGATGTTGTCCAAGAGTACGTTGGAGTGGTTGCCGATGTTCGGGTTGTTGCCCGCGTTGCCCGAATTATCGCGGGCCCCGAATACGAGTTGAGAACCGGTCGGGTTTACGTTTCCATTTCGGTTTTCCTCGCCGGCCTTTACGCCGTCGATGTATATACTGCGCTTACCGCCGCCAAAGTTAGCGACGAGATGGTGCCATCCTCCGTCACCGAGGGTGCCTTTGCTGACTCCCCAGTCGTCGTTGCCGGGACCACGCATCGTAAAGCAGATTTGGCTGTTGTTGTTTCGTCTACGCAACTGCCAGCCCTGTCCGCCTTCTCCTCGCTTGGATATGTATGGGTCCCAATTGCCATCAGGGAATTCCTTCACCCACAAGGAGATGCCGATGTTATCGCCTCCGTCGAAGACACTTTGGCTACCACCGTCACTCACGGTGACGTACTTGTTTCCGTTGAGGTTGATCGCCTTGCCGGTGCCCCACGGTGTGTCCGTGGTATAGATCGTGGCGGCCGAATGCACACCGTGATAATTGTTTCCGGAACTATCGTTTGCGGTGTCGTCATCGAACTTCCACCAACCGAGCATGTCGTCCTGTCTCACGATGTTGGCGACCTTGGGGGCACCCACTTCGGTGATGTAGTCCTTGATCGTGATTTTCGGCGAATTGTCGAAGATCGGCGGAACGTCCTTGTAGGTGTGGTCCGAGGGAAGTGTATCAGCTGCTCCCCAGCGGTGGGCCAAGTAACCTTCCACTTGCTCGTCTTCCTCGGCGGTGAGCTGTCGATCGAAGATTAGTACCTCCGCAACGTCGCCGGCAAAGTCGTAGTTGGCGGTGGAACCGTCTTTGCCGATCTTCACGTTGGTGATGCTCTTGCTGGCGTCGGTGTACTTCTTTACGCCGGCGGCGAAAGGATCGTTGCCGGTGTCGGCTGCAATGTTCCAGGTCGCCTCGTCCACGATCATGGCTCCTTCGTCACCTCCTTGAACGTCGCGCTTGGACACCACGTAGGCGGATACACCGCCCGCTGCGCTGCGGATGGCGCCGTTGACGAAGAAGTGATCGCCGTCGCCATCCATGCGAATGCCGGGCTTGCCGTCGAACTGGTCCGTTTTGTAGACGGGCTTGTTGGCCACCACGGTCTGTTTGACTTCCTTGCCCGTGTTCGACTTGTCCCCCCAGTTAGCCAAGGCGGTACCATCACTCAAGGTGTCGGCGTTGCCGTCGGCGTTCACGTCGGTTGCGTCGAGCCATAGCACGAGGTTCGGTATGGTGTCCTTGTTGAGCAAGGTGTTGGCGGGCACGAAGGTTGTGGTCGGAATCCAGACTTCGCCGCCGGAATTGGATACCTTGGCGGAGAAGTAATAGGTGGCTCCCTTGGTCAAGCCGGTCAGGTCGTGCTTGACCACGCCGATGTCATGGGTGCCGGCGACCGCCTGATTGTTGTCCCAGGTGTTGCCGTTGGCGGTGCCGTTGTCGTCCCCCCAGTAGAAGGTAACGGAGGCTTGCTCGCCACCTTGGTTGAATTCCTGCACGTTGGGATTGACCGATTCATGCGGATGTCCGGATACCAAGTCGCCTTGCAGACCCCACTTCCAGGCCAGCTTGCCCTCGATGTCGCGGATTTCGGTGTCGGTCAAGGCAGTGTTGTAGATCAACAACTCGGCCAAGTCGCCCTTGAAGGTTCGGCCTCCGATGTTGCGGTCGCTAAAGAAGTTGGAGGCTTCGACGTTCCCGGTGGTACGCAGGGAAAGTACGGCGAAGCTGCTCGGTTTGTTGTCAGTGTGCCCGGTTTTGGAAACACCATTCTGCCACAATGCACCGTTCTTGACGTTGCCGCTGGTATGGTTGCTAGCCCAAAATCTATTTCCGTCAGGGTGGAAATGGTACCGGTTGTTATCACCCAACAATGAACTGTAGCTACCACCGTCGGTGGTTTTCAATACCCAGAAAACGGTCCTGATATTGGTCATGTTGGTGAAACTGTGGTATTCACCATTGACGCCGGCATAGCGCATCACGGGCAACCCGTTCAAGCCGTCAGACACCAAGGTGGGCGAGCCTTGAGCAGTGGCATGATTGCCTTGACCCGACTGATCGGTCCAAGTGGTGCCGTCTGCACCGGCATCCCCCTTTAGCCAGAGCTGGAGTCCGGATGGACTGGTCGCGGACATGGGGGATCCCGTAGTGTAGGTGAGACCGCCAATGGAGGTGATCTTGGCGTTCAAGGTAACCGAGGTCTCGGCGATGTTGGAAGCTCCCTTGGCTTCCGCTGCAGGCAAGCCGATGGTGACCAATTCGCCGGCTCCGGACCATCCCGTTTTGTCTCCGCCGCCAGCGGGGTTGTTGACCGCCTTGAAGCGGTAGTAGTAGCGCGTTCCCGCGGTCAGGCCGGTGACGGCTTGCGACAGGGCTCCGATGTCCTTGGTTCCCAGGTCGACGTTGCTGTCCCAAGTGGTGGTCTCGCCACCATCGTCGTCACCGTAGTAAAGGGTGACGGTGGGTTTCTCGGAGGTCGGATTACCGTCGAATGAGAGTAGTTCGCCGTTGATCGTGGCGGTCGTGGTGGCGATCGAGGTGGCGTCGGCCGTGGTCACGACCGGCGGACCGACCACCGCGTTGGTGGTGAAGGTGTAAGAGTTTTCGGACCATTTGGAGCCAGCGGAATTGGTGGCCCGGGCTCGTATGAAGTAAGCCGTGTTCACGGTCAATCCGGTCAAGGCCTGGGAAATGGCTCCTGCAGCTTTAGCCCCTCCATCTACGGTGACGTTGGAGTCCCAGTTGGCCACGGTTTCTTCGGCGTCGGTGGTGCCGAAGAACAGGGTCAGGGTGGAATCTTCGCCGCCATTGTCGATGAGGTTGAAGTTGGCCACCGCCGAGGTGCCGCCTATGTTGGTTGCGTTGACGTCGCCTACCAGCGGAGCGATCGGTAGCACGGTGAGAACGAGAGTCTGCGGTGTGCTGCTGCCCGAGAGATTGGAAGCGCTGATCGTTACGTTGAAGTCACCGACGACTTGCGTCTTGCCCGAGATGAGGCCGGAGCTTGGGCTCACGGTGAGCCCGGCGGGAAGGCCGGTGGCATCGAAAGCCGTGGGACCTTTCTGGGCGGTAATGGTGTAGACGCTCGCGGCGGCTCCACCGGACACGATCTGCCACATATCGGTTTGGCCGTTGGCGCCGTCCAAGTTGACGCGTTGCTCGCCGCCGCCCGGAAGGGTGACCCAGAAGTTCAGGCTCTGGCCGCCACCGTACTCGTGAGCCATGTAGAAGAAGTTGTAATTGAAGGGCGCTCCGGCGCCGTCCGTGCCTGCTGTGAGGGTGACGGTACCGGTGCCGTTCCAGTTGGGGGCTCCCGCCAAGATGCGCTCGGTAGCTCCGAATACGCCGTCTTGGTTGGCGTCGACGTACATCTGCCCGCGATCGTCGTTAGCCCAGCGGAAAGTGTAGTTTCCGGTGGTCGGCGGCACGATGGCTCCACTGAGAGCAGTCACGAAGTTGTCGCCGTTGCCGTTGAAGTTCGGGAAGTTGTTCCAGTTCTGGATCGTGCCCGAAGTGATGAGCACGTTCTTGGAAGCGTCCTCCTGCATGCTGAGGAGGGTGTTGGCTGCAGTGCCGATGAGCACGCGGTTGGCGGATACTTGATAGCTCGCCCCGTCCAAGTTCATGGCGTTGTCGTTGTTGGGATGGTTCGTAAAGACGGATCCCCACATGCCGTTGGAGAAGGTCATGTAGTTGGCGCTCGTGTAATAGGCCGTGGCGTTGAGCTCGCCCACAATGATGGGGGCGGTCTTTTCGCCGATGGTTCCCTCGAAGACGCCATTGTCCACGTCGACGGTGCCAGGTATGAGGTTGTTGCCGTAGTAGAAGGCCACGCGTCCGCCACCACCCCGATAAGTGATGCTGCCGAAGTCACCACCAATGGTCTGTATGGTGCCGTTGTTGGTGATGTCCT
>PBLJ01000041.1 GCA_002721705.1 Opitutia bacterium | reverse complement strand
CGAATTGGAACGCATCGATTTCTCCGGATGGGTCACCCGGGAAGGCGGAGACGGCGGAGACGACAAAACCGCTCAGCTCATGAACGAGCTGCTCGGACTTTAAGGCGTCAAGCCGGGGGGGGCTCCGTAGACGGGCCCGCCCGGGAAATGGGAGGTCGCGTCACCTGCTGCGACAACTTGCCTTTCCCCAACTTAAAGGTCGGCTTATTCTTGGCCTGAATGCTCGGCTTCAGTATATCAACCCCTGAGCTTGCTGGTTCGTCAGCCGGAGGAGCCAAGTCCTCGGAAGGAGCGGCAACGTCAGCCGGCGGAACCATGTCCAAGGAAGGCAGCGACGATTCCGGAGCATCTGTCTGACCTTCAGGCATAGGAAGATCGGCATCCGAGGAGTCGAAAGGGAGACTAGTGGGAATGCTGGATTCCTCCTCGTCCGAGGTAGACTCGAAATCCTCTACAGTAAGCACATCAGGCAAAGAAGAGGCCTCGGTCACTGGTGGGAGGGTATCTAAAGGGGCAATGTCGTCATCGTTATCGACAGCAGCATCACCTTCGGGAGAGCCGAAGGATTCAGGTAAAGGGAGAGGTTCTAGTCCATCGGAGAACAAGCCAGCTAAAGCGTCCGCACGAGCATCTTCTTCAGGCGGGCTTTCCTGCGAGTCGCCGCCACTATCAGTGGCATCGTCTACTTCAATGACTGCTGGAATCGGCTCTTCAACAGCTGCAACGTCACTCCCTTGTTCGGATGCAACGCCATCGGACGAATCGGCGGACGGACTGGTTCCACCACCTCCGAATTTCTGATCGAACCCTCCTTTTTCAACTTTTCTTACTTGGGCGGTGCTCACGCCAAGGTTTCTGGCTAACTGTGCTTTTGAAAGGTTCCCTTGCTTCAAGCCCGCCTTTACCCCATCATAAAGTTCCTGAGTCATAGTAATGGTTTTTCGGCGACCCGAGGAGGTGACTCCCAGAATTCGGTCACGGAGAGTTGGCGTGGCACAATGAGCCAATGCTCTGATCAAGTCGTTGGCGTTGCCATAGGAGGTCCCTATAGCCTCATTCACTTTGAGATGGAGCGTCTCCAAGTGAGCCGTAATGAGCTCTTTCTTCTCTCGTTTCGCCACTTCTGATTTGGCTTTTTCTTGAATATCTCGAAGAATGGCTTCCGGATCCTTGTTGAAGTCGACGTCGATGGATATCTTGGTCATCTGATAACTTGGTTAATTAGGGGGATGGTATGGAATTGCAATAGTACCCTTTGCAAGATCTTGCAGGAAGCAAGCTATTTTCAAAACATGAAACTAATGTCCCAAATCCAATTCATAAAGAAAAACAACGCGAAAAAAACAGCCCCCACGCAAAACGTTGTAATGAAGAGATCAATTATCGTCCAACCGCGAGGCGTACCATCCGATTTGGTGCCGGCATAAAAAATAACGCTATCCCATCGCCGACGGCGTTTCTTAGTATATGAACGACGATAAGGCATTGTAAAAACAACCAATTCATAACTGAATAAAAAACATCCGTAATCTCTTGCAAGGAGTTTTCACCTCGTGCGAGCGGTATTTGGTCAAGAAATGGACAACGCTTCAGGTAAGGAAAAGGCTTCTTCATAAAGCGCTTTCCCGATTATGATCCCTTCTAGGTTGGGATACTCCTTTGCCATAAGAACGAATTTGCGCACGTCTTCGATTGTGGATACCCCACCGGACGCCACTACCTGGCAGGAGACTGCTTGCAGCATTTCTTCCATGGCGGAGAAATTCGGCCCGACCATGGCGCCATCTCGCGAAATATCAGTGTATATAATGCTTTGAATGCCAAGTTCAGCGACTTGGCAGCCAAGATCAATCGCTCGGATCTTCGTGAGATCCACCCAGCCTTCGACTGCCACCATACCATCCTTGGCGTCAATCCCGACCGCCACTTGAGAATCAAAACGGTTAGCTAACTGACCAGCAAACGCTGGCTCGCGGCAAGCCCGCGTACCTATCACTACCCGACTCACCCCAGCCTCAATCAATGCTGCAGCGTCCTCGACCTTTCGGATGCCACCACCAACTTGGATTTTCAAGCCACTGTCGACAATTCGCTCCACCGCGGAACGATTAACCGAAGTGCCTGAAAACGCTCCGTCTAGATCGACGACGTGAATCCACTCACTACCTGCATCCCTCCATTTTGCAGCAGGTATTGCCGGATCGTCGTGATACACGGTTTCTTGGTCGGCAAGTCCTTGAAAAAGGCGAACGCAACGACCGCCTCGCAAATCGATGGCAGGAAAAATAATCATACCTGATAAAAATGGTTGTTGGTTGATAAGGGCGAGCGCATTTTCTTCGGTTAGGGCTTGCCGAAGATCTTTCAACTCTTTTCTCATGCATCATGGCAAATAGCAAAACCTCTCCTGATTTTCTCATCGACCTGCTCGACGCTCGTTCTCCATCCGGATATGAAGAGGAAGCTCGAGCCGTCGTCCAGCGATACGTAGAAGACGCTTGTGACTCGTTCGAAATCGATGCCCTGGGCAATTGCTTGGCAACTTTGGGCTCGAAAAACAAGCCGACCTTGATGATGGCTGGCCATATCGACGAACTGGGCTTGATCATCAAGCACGTTGACGCCAAGGGCTTTCTCTTTTTCGACGTTATCGGAGGGCACGACAGAAGCTTGATATCGGGCCGACGAGTTTCAATTCTTGGACGCAAAGGCATTGTCAAAGGAGTCGTGGGCAAGAGGGCCTTGCATCTCATGACACCGGAAGAGAGAAAAAAAGTTCCTCTTCTTCACAATATGTGGATCGACGTGGGAGCCAAGGACAGGGACGAAGCCTTGTCTTTCATCACCATAGGAGATCCTGCGGTTTATGACCAGTCCTTCGAGATCATACGAGGATCTCTGGCAACCGCTCGCGCCTTTGACAACAAAACGGGTGCCTATGCAGTCAATGAAGCTCTCCTACGCCTACGCAAGGGACGGAAACCTGCAGCCAAGATCGTCGCCGCATCCACTTCACAGGAAGAAATCGGGGTTCGTGGCGCCACCACCGCAGCTCATCTGGTCAATCCGGACGTGGCAATTGCAGTGGACGTCAGCCATTCCACCGATCACCCCGATGCGGACAATCGCAAATTCGGCAAATTCAAACTAGGCGGCGGCCCGATTCTTAGCCGGGGACCCAATATTCATCCCGCAGTCTTCGAACGCCTCATGGAATGTGCCGAAAAAGAAGACATGCCCGTTCAAATAGAAGCTGAACCTAGACCCACGGGCACGGATGCTCGAGCCATACAAATTGCTCGGGACGGAGTTCCTACCGGACTAGTGGGTATCCCGCTCCGCTACATGCACACACCAAGTGAAATGATAAACTTGGAGGATTTGGAGAACGTAGTCCGCTTGCTGGTCGCTTTTGCTCGATCCTTGAAGAAGAGCGACCGTTTCATATAAGTCGCACCGCGTTTACGCAGCCGACTTCTTTTTGATGGGGGTCCGCCCGATTCGAGGCTTCGCCTTGCCTCGCACCACTTGCCCATTGATGGAAATGCTCGTGACGTCCTCCAGGTCCGGCAAGTCATACATGACGTCGAGCATGATTTGCTCCATGATCGACCGCAGGGCGCGAGCGCCTGTCTTCAAAGCCACGGCTTTGCGGGCAATGGAGGCAATTGCGTCCTTGGTGAACTTCAATTCCACTCCCTCCAGGGAAAACAATTTGCGGTATTGTTTGGTCAGCGAATTTTTAGTATCCACCAAAATGCTTTGCAGGTCCTTTTGAGTAAGCTCGTTCAAAGCCGATAAAACGGGGAGACGCCCAATGAATTCAGGAATGAGCCCATATTGCACGAGATCCGAGGGGTGAACTTCCCTCAAGATCGCAGTCCCATTCAGCTTTGCTTTCTTACTCTTGGATCCGACGCCGAAACCAAGCACCTTCGTGCCGACTCGATCGCGTATGATCTTGTCCAAATCAACGAAAGCCCCACCGCAGATGAACAATACGTTACTGGTATCTATCTGGATGTATTCTTGGTTGGGATGTTTGCGACCTCCTTGGGGAGGCACGTTGCACACCGTGCCTTCCAGAATCTTTAGCAAGGCTTGCTGCACGCCTTCACCTGAGACGTCGCGCGTAATCGAAACATTCTCGGTTTTGCGTCCGATCTTGTCGATTTCATCCACGTAAATGATGCCGCACTCGGCCTTTTTAACGTCATGATCCGCTGATTGAAGCAACCTAAGCACGATATTCTCGACGTCGTCGCCCACGTAACCGGCTTCGGTCAAAGTAGTGGCATCGGCAATCGCAAAAGGAACGTCCAGTAACTTGGCTAAGGTGCGAGCAAGCAGTGTCTTCCCACTCCCCGTGGGGCCGATCAAGAGAACATTGCTCTTTTCAATTTCCACTTCATCCAATTCTGAAACGGGCCGTGGGGTTTTCTGCGTCGAATGCAGAGGATCCAAGGCCAACCGCTTGTAGTGATTATAGACTGCAACCGAAAGGACTTTCTTTGCGTGCTCCTGCCCGATCACGTACTCGTCGAGAGTTTCCTTGATAAGCGCAGGCTTTACTAGATTGAAGGCCGGTTTCGCTTCCGGTTCGACTACCTTGGTTTGCTCTTCCTGTTGCAGTTCCCGATCAATGATGGTCTTACAGACGCGGACACATGAATCACAAATGAAAACACCCGCTGGTCCCGCGATCATCTTGCGAACCTCTCCTTGCGCCTTGCCGCAAAAGGAACAGAAGGTCATTTTTGATGATTTGGCCATTTCAGGAAAATCAGGGATTAATCGGGTTTGCTCTCTATAACTTGATCAACGAGCCCATACTCCTTTGCCTCTTCGGCTGACATGTAATAATCCCTGTCCGAATCACTCTCGAGCTGCTGCAAGGTTCTGCCACTGTGCTTGGCCAAGACATTGTTAATCGTCTTGCGCCAGCGCAGTATTTCCTTTGCGGCGATGGAAATGTCGGACGTTTGGCCACCTGCGCCTCCCGTTGGCTGATGGATCATTATGCGACTGTTTGGCAGCGCGTATCGCTTGCCCTTGGTGCCTGCGGCCAAAAGGACGGTGCTCATGCTGGCTGCTTGCCCAAGGCAATAAGTGACGACGTCGCATTTCAGGAAATTGATCGTGTCGTAGATGGCCATGCCGTCAGTAACGCTCCCTCCGGGAGAATTGACGTAGATATGAATGGCTTTCTTGGGGTCCTCCATCTGCAAGAACAACAACTGAGCGATGATGGAATTGGCCACGAAATCATCGATCGGCGTCCCGATGAAAACGATGCGATCCCTGAGCAAACGACTGTAAATGTCCCAAGCTCTTTCTTGGCGACCCTCGCGCTCGTATACATAGGGGAGTGGTAAGTATGTTCCCATGATGGTATTATTTCAGAATAAAAGGTTCAATCAGGCTTCGTTTTCCTCTTCGGACCCTTCGTCGTTTTCCTTGATTTCAACGGTAGCTTTTTCAGTTAACAAAGCAAGGGTCTTGTCGAAAAGAACTTGCTGTTGCAAGTGGGCAAGCTTTGCCCTGTCTTGCTGCATTTCCTTGAAATGTTCTCGAGGATCAGTTCCCGCCATCATAGCCTGTGTGGCAATCGCCTGAGACAACTCTTCACGGGAGACCTCGATTTTTTCCTTTTCCGCCACTCGACTGAGGATAATCCTTAATTTAATTGATTCGCGAGCATCTTCACCGGCTCGGGTGAACATCTCGTCCTTATGAGATTCGAGCTGTTCTTGAGCTGCCCCGCGACGCAAATTGGCATCGACCATGGCTCGGAAAATCTCTTGCGTCTCGCTTTCAAGATCGGCTTGAGGCAATTCGAAATCCACGCCTGCGAGCAATTGATCCCTAACCTGACGACGTTTAGCCGTCGCATTGGAGCGCTCCTTTTGGGTCTTGGCTTCAGTTTCGGCTCTCTCTCGCAAAGCCTCGACCTTGTCCACCTCCATCGCCTGGAGGAATTTAGGATCGTCGAGCTCAGGTAAATTCTTGTGCCTAACTTCATGGACTTCGAGCTCGTAGGTAGCGGATTTGCCGGCTAAACGACTTTCCTCGAAATCAGCGGGGAATTCCGTTTGATAGGTATTCTTGTCACCAGCCTTCATTCCAAGAATGCTCTCGATGATTATGGGCACCCCAACCCCATTCTCAGCTCCCGCCTCTTCCCAGGTATTCGCTTGCTTGCCGTAAATTGGCTTGTCGGGAACTAAATCGCCAATGGGCTTGTCGTCGACGAGGCCATCGTAGGAGCATTTCACGAAGTCACCCTTTTCCGCAGGTCGCTCGACGATGGCGAAATCAGCCCGTTGCTGACGCCAGGACTCCAGCAAGTTCTCGACTTCTTCGGAAGAAGGATCGTCGGACGTCACTTCCACCGTGAAACCTTCGTAATCAGGCAATTCGAATGGTGGTTCCGCATCCAAGGTAATGACCACCTCGACGGGTGCCTCGGCGATAATTTCACCAGGCTCGATCTTGAGCAATTGGTGAACCCGCAGGTCGTCCTGTTCCAAGATCGCGTCCCGCGCGGCTGTTGCAAGACGATTGCTCCATTCCTCCTTGATTCCATCGGCAAAGCGGGAGCGTATGACTTGGTCCGGAGCCTTGCCGGGGCGGAAGCCAGGTATCTTGGCATGCTTGGAAAAGAGCTGAAGCACCTTCTTTTCCTCCGCCGCAACCTCTTGCGGTTCAAACGCAACGGTCGCCACTTTTCGAGTGTCGTTTGTATCCTTGATTTCTACCTTCACGGGCTATCCTCTCAAAACAGGCTTTTAGCCTTCAAAACAAAGGTGAAACCTAAGCGCCATAGCTCTCGAAGGTCAACGCGAAACTAGGTATAAACGAGGTTTCAGCTGCCTCGTAAAAGGGCGGTTATCTCAATTCGGCTAATTCAAGGACGACTTCGCGACGATTCTCGCCCTTTGAATTAGAGACAAAGAGGGAGATTTTGTCGCCGGGCTTGCGTGCCCGCAAGGTTCGAAGGAAGGAGGTCACCGTATCGTAGGATCGCCGGTCCATCTTCAAAAGCAAGTCACCGTCATTGATGCCCGCTATACCTGCGACCCCTTTGCGGTCCACTTGGCGAAAGACCAGCGCCCGCTCCTTTTTCGGCGCCTTGGCAATAAAACCCGCATCTTGTCCCCAAAGTTCCTCCACCGCCGCCTGCATAGTGGCAACCACCACCGTTTCCCGTCTTTTGCACAAATTCCTAATCGCCTTCAGGGGTGAGGAAGTTACCACTCCTTGAGGGGCTCCTCCAACCGTCATGGCAGCGGCTTGCACACCAACGATTTCACCTTGGGGATTGAACCAAGCGCCTCCGGAGGTGCCACCTGCCGCAATTCCAGTCAGTGGATACCCTTCCATGAAAGCGCCGTCGTACCACTCGAATAGGGGTTCGCGGCGAGCCACGAATCCCGTGAGCAACAAGCGATGACGAAAAATAGGTGTTCCGAGTAAATGGACCTGCCGTCCCTCCGCGGGAATCTTTTTGGCCAATTCCATGAAAGGGTAGGGCTTGTCGCGAGGCGGAAGAGAAAGAAGCGCAAGGTCATGCGAGCGATCCGTGCAAATCAATTTGATGGGTGTTTGCTCGAAGGAGGCCGAACGAGCCTCGTAACGTTCACCAGTCCTGATGACGTGACAAGCAGTAAGGATGGTTCCGTTGCCGTCGACGATCACCCCCGTGCCCGCAATGCGCCCGTCCACCAACATCTCCACCGATGACTCTACGGCCCTGTTATAGAGACTGGCTTTCTTCTCTGCGGACCAAGACCCGACGACACAGGCGAAAACGCAAATAAGGACGACGAGAGGTTTGCTGCTCATGGAGGGTAATTGTTTACTTATGCTTGGGAATTGCCAACGCAAAAGCTTTGCCTACCCCCGCGAATCCCAATACTGCTCTTCCATGATATTTTGTCTGCGAAAGTTGATCCTCGCCTCCGGAGCTCTCGCCCTTTCTTCCTGCATCCAGTTCGAGCGCGAAATCATTCAATATCGTCACGTCCCATCCACTGACGAATTGCGCATGACGCTCCAATACGAAGGGATCTCTGGAGGGAAGGCGTCGCCAAGGCGTCAAGCGGAAGAACAGCATTCGCCCAAGACCTTGTCCCCTCAGCAGATCGCCCAGTTCGAATCCGTTCTCAAGGGGGGCCGAGCGTTTTTCTTCGAAAACTGGATCTTCGAGTACGATCGCTCTTCGATTCGAGAAACCCTAAGGAAACTCAAGGCCAGTGAATTGAAGCCCGATGACTTGACTGTGGGTGAACCTGAAAAAAACTTCCTGCATGCCACTCTTGAAGACATCGAGTTAAACAACCTCGGTTTCTATCTGGACGAAACCCATCGCCTATGTGGAAAGCAGACAATCGTCATCAAGGAATTCTCCAAGTTCCTGAAACTCACGAACGAAACCATTCGGCGACAAGTTCCTTATAATCTCGAGCGGCAAAGGGAAAAGGAAGGAAGTCCCTCTAAGGAAACGATCGCCCTGTTGAGCAATGCCTGCAACGACAAGCATGACTTCCTTATCGTGGAGAAAGGCCACTTGGTTGTCCGCGTTCCATTGGCCAAACGCGAGTACCTCGAATTCAAGAGGAAGGTTCTCGACGAGAATTCTAATCCCGCCAAGCCCAGCAACAAAGGTTTACCCCCTGAAATCAAGGTAACCTATGAAAATCAGATTCTAACCTTGGTTCTAGGCGACGGGAAGCATGGGAACGTCAGCTTGACGAAAAAATGCCATCCAGGCTATTCCGACAATGCTCTCGAATATCTTCGTGAGAATCATTCGAAGCTCCTTTTGGACGAAACAAAAATAACTTCTGCCGCCAAACGATTCCTGACCGGCGGTGACTGAAAGCGCTGATGCATGGACACTTGGTCTTGGCTTGAAGCCATCGCTTGGTGGCTCTTTGCCATCGATGCCATCGGGTATAACGTCATTGCCTGGAGTGGTGTGGAGTGGTACCAGCGAAAATTCCCTTCCTTGGCTCATATTTTCCCTGTCACCAAGGCATTCGGACTGCTCTATGGCGGCCTCGTGTTTTGGGTGGGTACGGCCTTGGCGAGAGCCGGAATTCGTCTTTTCGGACAATGAAAGTCTTGTTCCGCGCGCAAAGAACTTGACTTGAGACAATTGGTACCGGAGAAGCTATTAAGTAATAATGAGTTCTATAAAATACCGAGAAGCCAAAAGAATCCTCGCAAAGCAAGAAGAGGCGAGGGAAGTGATCAATCAGTACCGTGGCATAGAAACTCTTGGCGATCGACTAGGCATGAAAAGCAATCGCGAATTGATTCTCACGCTCTTTGAGATCGAGGAAAACGAATCCGTGATCGAGGTGTTGACGCATCTACGGGAACTTTACCCCGACGAGTGGAGCGAAGCCCTTTCCGCAGAATCGCCCGAAACACCTGGCGAATTGCCCGATCACGAACCGACCCAAGTCGAAGCCGCCCCCATCGCCGAGCCAGTTCCCATTGCGGAACCCGAACCGGTCGCTTGATTAAATTCTGGATTGAATCGTATTTCCGCTTGATCTAAGCGGGAATTAATTGATTTGATTTACTTTTCAACACATCCAACTCAAGTGCAAACAACATGAAGCAAAACCTAGTACTCGCTCTCCTGCCTCTTGGCATAATGGTTACCGCAACCGCTGCTCCTGACTTCGCCAAAGACATCCAGCCGATCCTGCAAGAAAAGTGCATTGATTGCCACGCAGCCCCCTATAAAAAAGGTACACGCCTGCGTAAGCCAAAAGGCGATTATCGTGTGGATACTCGCGAAAACATCATGAAAGCGGGAGACTCAGAGGAGCCTGGCGTCGTTCCCAAGAACGCGGCCAAGAGCGAAGTCTACAAGCGAATTATCTTACCGGAAGACCATGATGACATCATGCCCCCGAAAGGCGATCCATTGACCCTTGCGGAACAAAAATTGATCAAGGACTGGATCGATGCCGGAGCGAAATGGCCAAAGGGCGTTGTCTTGAAGCGCGAAGGCTGAGTAGCCGGCAAGCTTTGCCAATAACTGAAGATCGCATGAACCAGCCTTGGTGAGACCCCATGGATTCTAAACCAAGGGGATAGGAACTACGAATTAGAACAGATGAAATTCAACAGGCAGCCTGCGAAAACACTGTCTGGCTCAATTCTGCTATCCCATCCTACTTTGCGCGATCCCAACTTTTTGCGATCGATTGTTTTTTTGGCCAACCATTCAGAGGAGAATGGCACGCTTGGAGTGATCATAAACAGGCCCATGGGAAAAACCATGGCCGAGCTGGACACCGAATTTGCCTCGAATCCATTGTCTAACACCCCTGTCTATGAAGGAGGTCCCGTCGACAAAGAAAAGCGAATCATCGCAGCTTGGGAATGGATGTCATCGCCCAATTCCTTCAAATTGCACTTTGGCATCGACTTGAACAGGGCAATGGCGATTCGTGAAACCAATCCCCAAGCCGAATTAGTCTGTTTCATCGGGCATTCGGGATGGTCCCCAGGTCAACTCGAACATGAATTGAAGGAAAATGCTTGGGTTTTGTCGACCCTGGACAGGGAAACCTTCGCGCATCGTGAGGAGCATTCCTTATGGAAAGACGCCCTCGGAAAAATCAATCAAGAATTCCGCATTTGGGCTGAAGAACCGGAAGACCCGACGTTAAACTGATAAAAAGTTAGACACTTATTTTAGCCAAGCGCTTAAAATATCAGCAAAACACAATCCTCGAAAAGGCTTGGCATTAGGATTGCTTTTTGCAAAAGCAACAATTCCCAAACCTCCGATTCCCCGGAATTTCTCCGTGAAATCAAGGTTTGCATCTTGAAACCCGCGATATTAACCACTGGAAAACCCCTTCCAAAGCTTAAGATTAGTACACATGAGCAAGCATAAACTAGAATACATTTGGCTCGATGGCTACAAGCCAACGCAGAGCCTTCGCAGCAAAACCATGATCAGGGAAAACTTCAGCGGCAACGTGGAAGACGCACCTCAATGGTCATTCGACGGTTCCTCGACCGAACAAGCTTCCGGCGATGACTCGGATTGCCTTCTTCAGCCTGTTGCCGTCTATCCCGATCCAGACCGTTTCGGTGGCAATGGCTGGTTGGTCATGACCGAAGTACTCAATGCCGACGGCACTCCTCACGAGTCCAATGGTCGCGCCACGATCCAAGAAGACGATGACGATTTCTGGTTCGGCTTCGAGCAAGAATATACCTTGATCGATCCTGACACCGAGTTGCCTTTGGGTTTCCCGAAAAGCGGCTTCCCCGCTCCTCAAGGACCCTATTACACCTCCGTAGGTTCGAGCAACACCTTTGGCCGCGACTTGATTGACGAGCACTTGCATCTCTGCCTTGAGACCGGTCTCAACGTAGAAGGCATCAATGCCGAGGTTATGATGGGTCAGTGGGAATACCAAATCTTCGCCAAGGGCGCTGGTAACGCAGGGGACCAAATCTGGTTGGCCCGCTACCTCTTGGAGCGTACGGCGGAAAAGTATGGAGTAGTCATCGATTTGCATCCCAAACCCGTAAAAGGCGACTGGAACGGTTCCGGCATGCACTGCAACTTCTCCAACGGAGCCATGCGCGACGAAGGTGGAGAGGAACTAATGACCAAGATTTGCGAAGGCTTCGGCCAGAATATCCAGCGTCACATCAGCGTCTATGGCGCCGATAACGACCAGCGCCTAACTGGACTCCACGAAACGCAATCCATTGATAAATTCAGCTATGGCGTGTCTGATCGTGGCGCATCCATTCGCATCCCTGTCGCCACCATCCAAGCTGGATGGAGGGGACGACTCGAAGACAGGCGCCCTGCATCCAATGGCGATCCCTATAAAATTGCCGCGGTTGTAATCCAAACGACCAAGGAAGCCCTCGCCTAAAGATTCAACTCTCAAATTCAAAAAAAAGACCGGCCCTGCGCCGGTCTTTTTTTGCTTCGCTCAGCGCTGGAGCCCTCCTTCGCCGATTTGAGCGGCTTGAAACGGCGACAAATTCCTCATTGCGGCAGCATAGGAAAGAAGACTCGCCGGAAACGGAGGTCTCGCATTGATCTTGATGATCCCTCTTTGACATTTCCCCAAATAGACTTCTTGTTTCTTTTATAACCATTTTTTTGAAATCAAGAAACTCACGGAAATTCCTTTGCATTCCATTACCATCAATGAATAACTCCCCCCGGTCTCCAAGTTAAATCTGATAATGGCTTCCAACTTCATAAAGTATGCCGAAAGTCTCCTCGCATCTAGCTTGAGCGACTACAGTGACTGGCCAAATGCCTCGGTTCCTAACGGACCAGGAGTGTATGCTGTTTGGATGGAGGAAGAATTGGTTTGGGTTGGCTCCGCCGGCGGATCACTTCGCAGCCGTTTCGAACGGCACACAAAAGGAAACCGCAGGGGAAGCGAGTTCCTCAAAGCTGTTTACGCCCGCTTGATGTTTCGCCACATGGGGTTGGAAAAAGCCATGCAAACTGCCAGCGAAACTCAATTGCTAGTAGATGCCATAACTGGGAAGTTCGTCCGGGAACAATTAGCTTATCGCTACTTGGCCACACGCGACGAAAAGACAGCTGAAATGATCGCATCCGCAATTTGCAGCGGGCAAACCTCCTCGCCCAAGCCTTTCTTGAATCCCTCTTGAATCAACGCGGGAGTTATTTCCGCTTGCTCATCACGACGGCGAAAACATCGCCATCCGCTTTCTTGAAGTGGAGTACGAGGTATCGCTTCGAGCCTTGTTCGAAAAGCTTGGTTTCTCGCTTGCCGCCTATACTCCACGCAGCTTCCACGAAAGGTGCTTCCTCGCTCTTGAGTTCAGTGTAGTGGGAGTAATCACCCGTTTCTCCAAATTCTTCCACCAATCGCCAACCGTCATCTTTCCAATCCTCGACAACGTCCGAGTAGTCCTTCGAACAGGACCATCCTGCCATCGTTGCAACGAGAATGGCTATACTCAGTACATTCTTCATTTATAAATTAGCGGATTCACAGACGGCCCGGTTGCCTTTTGGTCTTCTTGAGATCAGCGTCGAAGGCTTTGCCCAGTCTCGAAAGACGCTCGGTGGTTTCAGGGAATTTGTCCTTGAGGTCGGTGGTTTCGCCAACGTCCTTCTCCAAGTCGAAAAGAGACAACCCGATTTTGGCCTGCGAGTAGTTCGTGGGAATTCCACCTTTACCACCAGGGCGACCAGCCATGGTGCGATACCCATGAGGGAAATGAAGCTTCCATTTGCCTTGCCGGATGGCTTGCAACTGATTTCCGTAGTAAAAGTAGTATGCCTCATGCGGCGACTTTGCTTTGTTGACGCCCCTAATGAGCGGCCAAATATTTTTCCCATCGATCCTATGCTCGGGCAGCTTGGCACCGATCAGTTGGGCGATGGTCGGGAGCAAGTCTATGGTCATGGCAGGCTCACGGCAGACGGAATTCGCAGGAATTTTTCCCGGCCACCACATCAAGGTTGATTCGCGGCAACCTCCGTCGAACATGGTACCCTTGCCCTCGCGTAATGGGGTTGCCGAACCAGCATGGTCGCCGTAGTTCAACCAGGGCCCGTTGTCGGAGGTGAAAACGACCAAGGTGTTCTTGTCCAATTCATGCTTACGAAGAGTCGCAAGAATTTGGCCCACCGACCAGTCGACTTCCATCATGACGTCGCCAAACAGCCCCGCCTTGCTCTTGCCTTTGAATTTGTCGGAGACATATAGCGGCACGTGCACCATGCTGTGGGGCAGGTAGACGAAAAAGGGGTTGTGCTTGTTCTTCTCGATGAAGTTCACTGCTCGTTCAGTGTACTCTGTGGTGAGCAATTCCTGATCCTTGCCCGTGACCTTGGGATTGACGACCTCGTTCTTGTCGATCAACGGCAGGTGTGGCCACCTCTTGAGACGTTGCTCCATTTTCAGGTGGAGAACGCCTGGGTGGTAGGGCCACATGTCATTTGAATAGGGGAGCCCGAAATAATCGTCGAATCCGTGCTGCATAGGCAGGAACTTCTTGTGATGCCCAAGATGCCATTTGCCGTAGCACGCCGTGGCATACCCCTTTTGTTTGCATATCTCCGCGATGGTTACCTCATCCGCATGAATGCCATGAGAGGACTTTGGTCCAAGTGCTCCCAAGATACCCACTCGCACGTTGTAGCAACCGGTCAGCAAGCCAGCCCGCGAAGCCGAACAGACGGCTTGCGTGACGTAGAAATCCGTGAACTTCCGACCTTCCTTCGCCATCCGGTCCAAGTGAGGAGTAGGGTAGGCCGTTGCTCCAAAGGGCCCGATGTCCGCGTAGCCCATGTCGTCCATGAAGATGATCACCACGTTGGGCGGAGGATTTTCTTTCTTGGCTGAAAGCAAGGGCATGCCGGGCAGGCAAATTAGAAGAAAGAGGAGGCAATGGAACGATTTCATTGGGATGAAAGTGGAATCATTGAAGGTTTAGCTGAGCACATGGATCACTTCTTTTGGGTTTGTTTGGCAAGATGCTCCAAGGCGGCCCGAATCACTGGGTCTACGCCCTTGTCGAGGTCCTCTTTACGATTCAGCGCTTCTTGATGCACGGGAATTCCCTTGGCCTCGAAACATACCATGGCGGCTGAATAATATCGCTGAAAGGAGAAGGTATACTTCCAGCCATTGGGAAGCTTAGCCTCAAACATGTTGGAAAAAATGCCATTCGTGTGGTCGCCAATGACATGCACGTGCGGCAACTCCTTCATCACCATGGAAAAAACGTCGGCGGCACTGAAAGAGGTGTCATTGGTGAGGAGAACGATCGGCTTCGTGAATTGCTTTTTGCCCAAAGGCTTCATCATCCTCGTCTTGACCTCGCTGAACTCCTCTTCGCCTGGTCCGGTCTTCGTACGTCGATGATGTCCCACTCGCTCCTTGTCGACGAAGCGGCCGGCAATTTGGTAAACCATCGCGTCCGTGCCACCGGGATTATCCCGGATATCGACGATTAGGCCATCAAGGCCGTCAAAGGCATCCAGTATACGGTCAAGGGCTTTATCAGCCTTTTTCTTGGAAAGTCCCTCGAATTCGAGCACTCGCAAGTAACCTAGTGTATCGGACTGGGCATACCGAAACAAAATGGTGTCGTCCTTGGCAGCGCCGAAGCCTTTTTGGCTGAGGTTCTTTTCCGATAGAGCGAAGAGTTCATCCACTAACCGCTGCGAGGTGAATTCCTTGTAGAAATGAGGAGTGTCCTCAGCATTGAATTTGCCCTTGAAGCCATCGGCTCCCTTCGCCTTGAGGTTTACGTGCCCGTCCTTGAGGGGCGCCAGCATTTCGCAAAAGATACCGAACAATTCCTTTTCAGTGGTATCCTTGGTTACCTTGGGGCGAAAGATCTTGTATTGCTGCGCCCAATCGACGTTCCGCAACTTGAAAAAAGCATAGCGCTTGTTAAAAGTTTGCCAAAGTTGCTCAAAGTTGGCTTCGGGATCGTTGGTTTGCTTTTTGCCCGGCTTGGCATGGCCTCCTTGCATTGGGAAAAGCAGGAGAATCAATGCAAAGGACAGGAGGTAAGTTTTCATAAAGGTCACCCGGATCCATTAAGGTTATTGGGGAGGAGGAAGGGGCGCGTTTTTGGCATGGGGTTTGCGCACTTGTCGACGCAATCCTTGGAAAAGCTTTACTGGGTACTTTCGCTGGACCTGGTTGACAAGAAACTTGGGCAAGGCGCCTTTTGAGTCGGAAAGGGTTTCAAAAACGACCCGCAGGCGTCCGTCCGGAAGGGGTGTGATCTCATAACGCGTGTACTTCAAGTCAGCCCGAATCCCTTTGCGCTTTGGCGCCTTCTCGTGATCCACGGATCGCATTTCAAGGTACATTCGGCCGTTTTTAGCATCCCGCCTGGTTTTCGACTCGTAGACCAAGTAGCGATCCTTGACGGGAAACGGAGAGTCAAATGATTGATAAAAAACCTTGTGAAAGGGGGTTTTCATTTCCAAGAGCCCACCGTTTTCAAAGTTGTCGATCCATTCCTTCCAATGAGCGGAATCCTCGATCACGTGAAGGAGCTTGCCCATTGAGGCCTCAATGTGACCTTCGCCGCGAACAGCAACGAGTTGTCCGACTTCCTTCACGTAAACCGTCACGCCATCTTTTTCTCGTACTTTCTTCCACTCTTGCGGAGCTGCCCAAAGGGCTCCCGAAACCAGTGAAAAGGAAAGCAAAAGGACTGCAAAGGCCTTCATTTGGATTTCTCCAAAATCTCGGCCAGCGTAACCTCTGCGCCCTTGCGACGCTTGCTTTCGTCGGCGGCTTCCATGAAAGCGTAGATGGCCAATGATTCCTCCATTTCGACAGGTGGCTTGCCCGATTTGTAGAAGGGTATGATTTCGGCCAATAGAGGCCCGTAGCCATCGAATGCGCCCACTACTGCCTCGCCCTTCTCGCCCACTGCCTTGCCCCCAAAGCCTTTGCCTTCGCGGTAAATCCCGATGCGGCCCCCTTTCCATTTACCCACCACTTCGATTTTACCGTCCTCCGTAAGTCCACGTCTCACCGAGATGCAATCCGGACCCATCACCGTAAAAAGAGATTCAACCCCGTGGATGCCATACCAGAAAAGATCGGGATGATGAGGTTCGATCGCGCATGGAGAAAAGGTTTCGCAACGCTTGATTTTGCCAATGCTTCCATTGCGGACGGCCTGAGTGTTCTTGGCAAAGCGAAGAGAAGAGGAAGTGAATACGGGAACACCTCTTTTCTTCGCCATTGCAAAGATAGCCAAGGCATCCTTGACGGAACCCGCCACCGGTTTGTCGATGAACATGGGAAGACCCGCTTCAATCACTGGAATCGCCTGCTTCAGGTGCGGGCGCCCGTCCAAGCTCTCCAGTAAGACGGCATCGACGTTCTTGCACATTTCCTCGATGGAAGGGTAGAGCTTAACGCCAAAGTCGGCTTCCAGCTTTTCGGTGTATTTGTCGACGCGGTCCCAGCTCGAAGGGATATCGCGACTGCCGCCCTTGAATGCCGCCACCACCTTCCCTCCCGGCACATGCTGAGCATTCTTCGGGTCGTTCAGTATCTTGGTGAATGCCACGGCATGCGAGGTGTCCAATCCAATAAGCCCAATCCTTATTTGCTTTTGTCCATGTAAAACAAGAACTGCCAAGAAACTGGCGAAGAAGCTGAAAAGGATTGGATGAATCATACGGTTTTGGATTTCGTGCTAAAAGAGAAGCTCGATCAGTTCTAGAGGCTGGATAATTTAGCTGAATCGATCGGGCTCATTCAATTCCAATATCAAGTTCTTCCTTCTCAACCTAATTAGGTAAAGATCGTAGGAATCCAGACAAGTCGTCAGCTAAAGTGACGACATCCGAATAGCGGTCCTTGGGCTCTTTTTCCAATGCTTTTATGCAAATGGTCTCAAGCTGATGGGGTATACTTGTCCGAGCGACGTCACTGGGTCTCGGAAGGGGTTTGTTGATCAAGTTATACGATACCTCCTCCACAGTTTCACCACTTAGCAAATTTTGATGAGTCAGGGTTTCAAAAAGCAGATGTCCGACACCAAAGACATCTACTCGAGCATCGATCTGAGCATCTCCGCGGGCCAACTCCGGAGCCATGTAGAGGGGCGTGCCATAACGCCTGCCAACTGGAGTTATGGCCGGATCATCTTGTCCGGTCATGCGAGGGTTACTATGCTCCGGATCGCCCCAAACTTTGGCCAAACCCCAATCAATGACGTAACTGGCGTCGAATTGACTGGTTAAAACGTTGGCTGGCTTAAGGTCGCGATGAATCACGCCTCGAGTATGAGCGTAAGCAAGGACATGACATACCTGTATTAGAATTTTCAGCAAACTGGATAAGGTAAAGATCCGAAGAGTATTGGGTTCACCAGCTTTCAAGGAGGTGATCACCTCCCGCAAATCCCGGCCGTGAATCAATTTCATGGTGAAAAAGGGGACCCCGTTCCTGTCTCTACCGAGTTCGTGAACGGGAACTGTCCCCGGATGGGCTATATTGGCAGTTACTCGAGCTTCACGAATAAAGCGCTGCACCTCGATTTCATCATCAATAAGCCGATCATGGAGTGTTTTGTAAACGACCCTTCGGCGCAAATTGGCGTCCAGGCAAGAGTATAGCTTGGCCACTCCACCTTCCTTAAGTAATTCGAACTGGCTGTACTTCAATGAACCACTCTTCCAGTGCAGAGCCAGTGCCTTGTCCGTCTCATCCAGCCTAAACGAGCCCCTTTCGGTCTTCGAATGCTCAGAGTGGTCTATGGTCATGAAGGATGAACAAAACGATCACAAACATCTTTCAAATTGCTCGACAAGCAAGAATTGTTGAAAATTATTTAAAATAAGCTCAAGGGCATCTTCAAAATACAGCAATGCCATGAGAAAATCTCCACGCAACAATTTGTCAGTGAAGGTCAACCCAGTCAGACAGGAAAAAGATGAGTTCAACTGATACAACCTCCCGCCGCAGTTTCATCAAGGAATCAACGCTTGCCGGCTCCGCCCTAATCGCGGCCCCGCATGCCATACGCGCCGCCAACAAAGCCAGCAACACCTTGCGCGTAGGAGTCATGGGGCTCAGCCGAGGCGTAGCTCACGTCAGGCGTTATGCGGAAACGCCCAACGTAGAGGTCGCCTACGTGTGCGACGTCGACGAAAGCCGTTTGCAAAGGGGAACCAGAGCGCTGAAACAGGAGAAGGTGAAAGGGGTAGGGGATTTCCGGGAAATACTGGAAGACAAGAATATCGACGCCTTGTCGATCGCCGCCCCGAACTTTTGGCACACACCCGCCGCCGTGCTCGCCATGCAAGCCGGCAAGCACGTTTACGTTGAAAAGCCCGGAAGCCACAACATGGCGGAAGCCAACGCGATCGTGGCCGCCTCGCGAAAGTACGACCGCCGCGTCCAGATGGGCAACCAGCGTCGCAGCTATCCCTTTGTCCGCGAAGGCATTCAGCGGCTTCATGAAGGCGCTATTGGAAAGGTGCTCTCCGCTCGCACCTGGTACAACAATCGCCGACCCTCCATCGGCAAAGGCAAGCCAACCAAGCCACCAACCAACCTGAACTACGAACTTTGGGAAGGCCCTACGCCCCACGTTCCCTACGTCGACAACCTCGTTCATTACAACTGGCATTGGCGTTGGCATTGGGGAGGCGGCGAAATCACCAACAACGGCGTGCACTCTCTCGACATCGCCCGTTGGGGGCTCGCAGTCGACCTTCCCGAACGCGTAACCTACAACGGCGGCCGCTACTATCACGACGATGACCAGGAGACGCCCGACACCGGGGAGGCCACTTTTCATTTCGGCGATCGCTATGCGTCCTGGAGTGGGAGCAGTTGCGACCCGCGTCGCGATGAAAAGCTACCGTTCTGCAAGTTCTACGGTGAAAACGGAGTCATGATAATGCGTGGAAGCAATGATTACCAAATACTGGATCGAGACGGGAAGGAACTGGACAAGCAATCCGGCCCCGGCGGAGAACCCGCTCATTTCCAAAATTTCGTGGATGCGATTCGAGACAAAAGCGTAAAGCTCAACTCCGAGATCGGGGACGTCCAGAACAGCTCCAAGTTATGCCACCTTGGAAATATCGCGTATCGCACATCGGGGGCCCTGAACTGCGACCCCCAAAAGGGTGGGGCGCTGGTCAAGAATCCTGAGGGCGAGAAACTGTGGGGACGCGAATACCGTAAAGGCTGGAAGCCAAAAGTATAAGCCAACCATCAGCGGTAGAAGTCGACCCAACTAATTTGCATCTCCTTCACCTCCGGCGCCAGTAGAGCCGGGGGTATAGTCACTTCGTAATAGCCATCGATTCGCTTCGGTTTGTTGGGCCGCTGGGACTGCAGCAAGTATTTCCCGTCCACGGGGTTTCCCTTTGCATCGAGCATATTGACCTTCAATTCACTCCGCGACAGGGTGACCTTGTCGCTTGAGACTGAAAACCCCTCGAGTCCAGCCAAATGAAGCCTAATAAGCACCTTCTCAGGCCAGGCGCCTTCCGCCAACTCGATCTTTCCCGAACCAATGCCGAAACCACTCTTCACGTCGAAGACCGCAGATGATCCGGTAACCGTCGCCTCGATGCTGTTGGGCGCTCCATGCGGCCCCTTCTTGCGGTAATCGAAATTGAATTTTGGCTTCTTGCCTGATCCTTTATTATCGGCCTTCGCCTGCAATTGGGAACGCTTGAGGGTCAAGCTGTAGACGTCCTCGTCGTCGATCGTGATGCAGCGGAAAGTCATCTCGGGGTCTTTCTTGGTGAGGTCGAAGTCCAGCAAGCCGAAGAAGTTTCCTTTGTTGTACGAGAAGAGAGCCTGGGACTTGGTGCCATGGGTGTGGTTGTTGGTCAACTTGGAGGTCTCGAATTCATACAGGGTGTACCCATTGGGTCGCTTGATCTCGTAGACGTCGGTGCGGTGCCTGTCCGCGGACAACAAAATCACGCCGCCGATCTTCTCCTCGTCGATGAGGGAAAAGATTTCCTCTCGTTCCTCGGGCACTCCCCACCAGGAATCCTTTCCTCCCTTGTCCGCGGTTTCCGTCCACAGGGTGCCGGAAGCAATCACCTTGAAGGTCGCCTTGGAGGCTCTCAGTTTCTCCTTGAGCCACTTTTTTTGGGCGGGCCCCAGCATGGTACCTTTCTTGAAATCGCGATAGTACCGACCATCGGTCATGAAGAAATCGACGTCGCCGATGGAGAAATCGAACCAGCACCCCGGCTGTTTTGCGCCGCCGCCGAAATAGGGATTCGGCCAGTTTTCCTTGAAAACTTTCCAGACGGGAACCTTCCAAGCGGGCTTGAAAGGATCGAGCCCTCCGGAGACGTCGTTGGCCCCGAAGTCATGGTCGTCCCAAATTGCATAGCAGGCGGTGGTGGCGGAAAGTTCCACGAACTCGGGACGCATCTGCCGCCGATAGTAATACACCCTCTGGAGATTTCGGTGCGTGGGCTTGTCCTGGTAGAGGTTGTCTCCCAGAAACAAGAAAGCGTGAGGGGAACGGCCTGCAATGGTTTTCCAAATACGCTCTTTGGGTGGGTTGTAGCGGGCGCCTCCTCCAAAACCCACGGAGAATCGCGCTTTCTGGTTCTTGGACGGCGAGGTGCGAAAGCGATTGTTATCTCTTCCAACGGGACCACTTCCATCGGAAAAGTCGGCGACGTATTCAGTGAATGGCTGCAGTCCGTTCGCTTGAAGGACAACCACTAGGTCATTCACTTCCGTCGCTTGCGCCTCACCCTGAAACACCGTCTTTCCAGTGGAGCCGTCCTTCACCTTTACACTGAGCTTGCCTGGACGAACTGCTCGCAACCAGAACTTCGCGGTGGTTGCCGTCACGTCTCCCAGCATGGGGCCCCCGAACAAATCGATTTCGTGTTTTTTCAGTATGGCCTGCAATCGGGGATCTCGCCAATGCTGGCTGATGGAGCCATCCAGATCCTTGCCGTTGAGAATTTTTTCGAAAAAGTAAGGTTCGATCGGGCCCACTATCGGATCGGTTGAAGGCGTAGGTATAGGAGCCTTGGCCAAGAGGACGCCCATTGGGAGTGAAAAGAAGAACAGGTAGCTGAATCTCATTCTCCAATGCTTTTCCTTATATCTCCTTTTCGTCAAGTTGGATTAATGCTCCGATTGGCATCCATGATTCGTACTGAATGCGACAATCGCCGCATGAAAGTCAATGTTCAGACACCTTTCGTCCACTCTTCGCTGTAGAAAAATAGATTTTCCTCGTTTGACTTTGCGCCAGTAGGTCGTTTCCTGCAAACGGATGAGGCAAAAAATGGAAATAGACTTAGGTGAGATGCTCACCCCAAAGCGCATTGCATGGGGCATCGGCCTAATCGTCGCTGCGATCGGCGCATGGACCTCCTTTTACACCATTCAAGCCGAGTCGCAAGGGGTCGTCCTGCGATTCGGGAAATACGTGGACACGGTGGATCCCGGTCTTCATTTCAAATTGCCATTCGGCATCGACCACGTCGAACCCTTGCTGGTCAAGCGCACGCTCAAGCAGGAATTTGGCTTCTCCACCGAAGGCGCGACCAACGAATCCCAAACCTCGAATCCGGCCGAACAGGAGGACGAGCGCAGCATGATAACGGGAGATCTCAACACCGCGGTGGTCGAGTGGGTCGTGCAGTATCGCATCAGCGATCCCAAACTTTTTCTGTTCAAGGTACAGAACCCGGAAGATACCCTACGAGATCTTTCCGAGGGCGTCATGAGAACCGTGGTCGGCGACCGGACAGTCGATGAAGTCATCACCTTCGGCAGACAGGACGTCGAAGATAAGGCTCGTGAAGGCATCAAGGAGCGCGTAGCCAAATACGAGCTTGGCATTCAAATCGACCAAATTCAGTTAAAGAACGTCAACCCACCCCCATCCGTTCAAGCTTCCTTCAGGGAGGTGGATTCGGCCAAGCAAGAAAAGAAACGCCTTAAAAACGTCGCCGAAGGACAATTAAATAGGGAAATACCCTTGGCCAAGGGCGTGGCCTTGCAAGATATTGAAGCCGCCAAAGGCTATGCGAAAGGAAGAAACAACGAGGCCTTGGGCGACGTAGCCAAATTCAATGCAGTCTTCAAGGAATACCTCAAGGCGCCCGAAGTCACCAAGCAGCGCCTCTACTTGGAAACAATGAAAGACGTGATTCCCCTACTCGGGCGCAAAATCATCATCGATCAGGACGCTTCCCAAATCCTGCCTCTCCTCCAATTGCAAATGGATCAACCGGGAGGCCAGCGTCGATGAAGCCCAAACTCATAGTTTCTCTTGTCTTGCTTGTGATCGGGGTGGTCGTCCTGTTCAACAGCGCTTACGTGGTGACGGAGACCGAACAAGTCATCATCACAGAACTTGGTGCCCCAGTGGGCGAACCAATTACCGAGGCGGGCCTTCATTTCAAGATCCCTTTCGTTCAAAAGGTAAATCGGCTCGAAAAACGTTTTCTTCCTTGGGATGGACCGGCCAATGAAATGCCGACGAAGGAAAAGACCTACATCATCATCGATACTTTTGCCCGCTGGCGAATCAGTGACCCAAAGGAATACTTCATCAGCCTTCGGGATCAGCGTAGAGCGCTGTCTCGCTTGGACGACATCCTCGGCAGTGAAACCCGCAACGCGGTCGCCAACCATGCAATCATCGAAATCGTAAGGACCTCGACGGACAGGCAACCTGTCCTCGACGAAGACGGCAGCGAGGTAAAATGGGAAGAAATAAAAATTGGCCGATCGAGGTTGGAACAGCAGATCATTGCGGAAGCCGCTCCAAAACTGAAGGAATTCGGCATCGAATTGCTAGACCTGCGCTTCAAGAGAATTAATTACAGTGAGGTCGTGCGACGGGACATTTACCAGAGCATGATTTCCGAACGCCAAAAGGAACGCGACCGCTATAGATCGGAAGGTCAAGGTGAAGCCGCCGAAATCAAGGGCAAGATGACCAGAGAGTTGCGTACAATTAATTCATCCGCCTCCATGACGGTGAAAACGATCGAAGGGGAGGCGGATGCCAATGTGACTCGCATCTATGCCGAGGCCTATAATCAATCTCCCGAATCCATCGAGTTCTACTCCTTTTTAAGGACCTTGGAAACCTACAAGGAAATCCTCAATTCGGACACCTCGGTGATCCTCACCACCGACAGCCCGCTCTTTCAGCTTCTGAAAACGATCAACCCTGAACCTCTGGACGTAAAACCGGAGGATCCCGTTGATTTGCCTTCTAGTCTCCCAGATCAGGAGAGCGAATAGGCTTTCCCGCCTTGAGCAAGCCGCGAATTTTGTCGTGGTGCTTGGACATATAGTAAAAGGACTGACTGCTGCTCATTTCGCCTAGGCAAACCTGGAAGGTTATGCGGTAACCGCCGCGAGGCCACTGCGGACCTTCCAGAGCCAATGGATTCACGATACCCGACACCGTTTGCCCAGGATTCAGGGTGACGGGAGAGGATACGCCCAAGATACCCGAGGCTCCTGGAGCGGGGTAGGGTTTTCCTTGGCAAAGCACCACCAAGCTTTCCTCCCAGAGGATTTTATTACCCATCTTGCGCAGGGCCGGGATCGTGACGGGAGCCTTGCTCGGATTGCTCAAGGTCACTTTGTATTCACCGTCCCCATCCGGGTTGGTCCACTTGATCGCCACTTGGGGAGGTACTTTCTCCACGGAAAAGCTAGCGCCGGAACCAACCATGAGCGCAGGCCTGCCGGTCATTGCGCAAAAGTGAGTGGCTCCCTCCTTTTGAGACGCGGGCCATTTGCCCTTTAGCCCAGACCATGGAGACAAAACCTTGCCGCCTTGCGAGGTCCATCCAAGGGGAAGGACGCAAGACAAGCGAATGGATGCTATGTTTTTAGGGTCCACCTTCTCCACGGCGGAAACGCGGTAACTTCCACGACTCTTTTCGGCGCCCACGATGCAAGAGGCGTTGAGGGGGAACACGGGCGCAACGCGCTGACGCGCCACGTGAGACGCCTCAATTTTGTCACCAGGCTTGAGGTTCCCGCGAATTACTTCCTTCACGGTGAAATTCAACTTGTGCGTGAACATGGGAGGAAAGGATCGGCCAACCGGGCCAGCCAACACGGTATCGAGCGTACCAATGAAGACAAGCTGTTGCTGGGCCCAGTTCACGGAGGCTTTTTGTGGAGCCTGGCCCCCGGGTCGAACCTGAATGGGACCTCTTCCCGGCAGGGGACGAGGAGCAGGCTGAATTTTTATGGGACCTCTTGGCGGGACTTCGCGCACCTGCTGGGCAAAGAGGGAAGAAAGAATACCGCAGAACAAGGCGGCGATTAAAAGAAACGGGCGATTTTTCATATCCAAGGCTGGGTGATCTGTGTGTTTACCGGTTGATTAAGTTCATTTCGTTGCGTCAGGCAAGTGTTCTCCTTCTCCCTGCTATAAGCAAATTAGTAGGAGAGGGTGCGCGTTCCAGGGTCTGATCCCAAGCGAATCAAGGCAGCCTCGAGCGAGAACTCTATGAAGAGGCCCAGCGGTCCCTCGCTTCGTTTCTTTCGCCACTTCTTCAAGGCCTTATCCATCGATGGAACAGCTGGTTTGGCCTTGTCGCCCAGCAGCTCCAGAGCCCGGGCAGTTCTCAAGACAAGATCGGGGTCGTTCCCTTTCAATTCCTTCAAGAGTACGGGCAATCCTTCTTTTTGGTCGTTCTCATGCAACAAGGCGGCGGCTTCGATTCGGTTGCAAGCCACTTTGTCGCCGAGGACGTACTTGAGGTCGTCGTAACAGGTTTCGCAAATGTGGTCATGCTCGCCCAAGCCAATCAGCCCCCAGTAGCGAAGGGCAGGATCATCTGAACCAAGAAGGCCGAGCAAGTCGTCTCTTCGCTCCTCGTCTATGCCTATCAAGTCGACGGCATCGATCAATTCTTCGGAGGGAAAATCCTTCTCCCTACGCGTTGCCTCGTAAGGCGTGGATTCCAAGCTCATGGCCTTGACCAGCTCCTCCGGCAAGAAACCCAAGTCTCGCACTTTCCGAGTCCATTGCCGCTGGGTGTTTCGCAAGCGATTCAGGTCCTTCAGGTGCTTCCGGTCAGTAGCCAAGTTCTTCAAGTTCATGGGATCGGCAAGGCAGTCGTACAGGGCCTCCAAGGGGCGGACGGGGCCCGCGTAATCTCGTTGTGGCCCGGACGTCTTGCCAAACTTGGCCAACTTGTAGAATTCATGACGCACCTCGCCCATATCGGAATAATAGGTGGGTTGATTGAAGCTCAGGTCCGGCCGGTAGTTTCGAACGTAAAGCCAACGCTTGTCGCGAGTGGCTCGGGCGAAGTCATAAGCTTCGTCCACGCGATCGCGGGCTGCATGGACGTACTTGCGAGGCGCCACGGCCTTGGAGCCGAGGAATGGCTTGCCTTGCATGTATTCGGGGATGGGCAAGTCGAGCAAGCTGAGCATGCTCGGGGCGAAGTCCACGAAACTGACCAGACGATCGGTGGTCGTACCTGATTTCCCCGATGCAAGATGCTTGAATTTCTCGGGATAACGAATCAATAGCGGGACGCGAAGACCGGAATCCAAGGCTACTCTTTTGTGACGAGGGAGCCCGGACCCGTGATCCGAATAAAAGAAAACGATGGTGTCGTCCGCAAGCCCGTCTTCTTCCAGTTGCTTGAGGATATCGCCAACTTGCTTGTCCATCAACGTGACGCAGTCGTAAAAGCGAGCCACGGTGCGACGAGTGATCGGAGTGTCGGGGTAATAGGGAGGCAGGGGAGCCTTGGCGGGATCGTGTATCTGCTCGGCAGTCAGTTTGCTTTGGACCTCTTTTTGAAATTTTTCGTAGGGATAGACCATGGATCTCGATTGGTGCGACACCATCAGGTTGAATATCGAGAAGAACGGTTTCGCCTCGCCTTTCCTGCCTCGCCAATGAGCCTTCGGACTGCTTTCGTTCCAAGATTCGCGAATCAACCGCTTTTCCGAAGACGTGTTGTAGTCCGTCTTGACGTTATTCGTAGTGTAGTAACCAGCTTTGCGGAGATAGTGCGGAAACCCATGTATGAAACCGGGAAGAGGGAAGGCCGAACGAAGGTGTTGCGTACCGAGTGAGACAGCATGGACACCTGTGATCAGGCAAGACCGAACCGGTGAACAAACCGGTGCCGTGGCATAAGCGTTCAGGTAGCGTACGCTTTCCTTTGCCAGTTTGTCGATGTTGGGGGTGTGGGCATAAGCGTCCCCGTAACACCCTAGGACAGGGCTCATGTCCTCCGCCGTAATCCATAGAAGGTTGGGCCGAGTGGGCTCTGCCGCATAGGCGCATGGAAAGACGAAGGAAAAGCCTAATGCAAAACCAAGGAGTACGGAAAGCTTCATGAGCGAGATACATTCACGTCTAGTTGCGAGGAGTCAATTTCCCAATAAACGTGGTGCCAGTCCAAGAAGATCTCTTTTGAATTTGCCTTTTGCAGCCCTGTTTTATTATTTAATTGATCAGGTAAAGCATTTCTCAACCAAAAGGAAACATACATCATGTCACATATGCAGGAACAAACGTTCTCACTTTCTGCGGCTGAATCGCCGGCTGTGGAAAGAGCCGCCTTCATTCGCCGAACTTACGGCCATTTAGCAGGTGCCTTGCTTGCTTTCACGGTTATTGAGTTTTATCTGGTAAACGCTCCGTTCGCCAAAAAAATGGCGATGAACATGATATCAGGCTATTCTTGGCTAATGGTTCTGGGAGCCTTCATGGTAGTCGGTTACATTGCCGACCGCTTGGCCCGTACGCAAACGTCTGAAGGGATACAATACCTTGGGCTCGGACTCTTCGTCGTCGCCGAAGCCGTAATCTTCCTGCCCTTGTTGTACATAGCCAAAGAGTACTCCACGCCTGGAATCATTCCCACTGCGGGCTTGATGACTTTGCTGTTGGTAGGTGGCCTGACCGCCACGGTATTCATTACGAAGAAGGACTTCTCTTTCCTCAGCGGCATTCTCAGCATCGGCTTCTTCGTGGCACTCGGTTTCATTCTCTGCAGTATTATTTTCGGATTCTCTCTGGGACTGGTATTCTCCTGCGCCTTGGTAGCGTTGGCTGCTGGATCAGTGCTCTACACGACCTCCAACATCCTCCACCATTACCACCCCAGTCAGCACGTTGCGGCCTCGCTCGCCTTGTTTTCCGCCGTGGCCTTGATGTTCTGGTATATCCTGCAGATCCTCATAACCTTCGCAGGAGATGACTGAGATCGTACGCCTTCATTGGCGTCCCCGGTTTCTCTGACGAACCACCTTATTTAAAACAGCCTGCGGTATTTTCCGCAGGCTGTTTCTTTTTCTACGAGAAACACACTCGGTTCACTTGCCACGCTGCAAGGAAAACATCCAACCCCACAATTCGGGATCAGCATAGGCTTTCGTCCAACTATTGTGACCCACGCCAGGGTATTCGGTGTATTTCACGACGGCGCGGGCTTGCTTGAGAGCCGCATTCAGATCCCTTGAGTATTTAGTGGGCACGACCTTGTCGTTTGCACCGTGAAAAATCCACATCGGGGTACGGGCCAGTTTTGGGACGTCCTCCAGTTTCCAGCCTCCGCAAACCGGGGCTCCTGCGGCAAAGAAACCGGGCCTGCTGCTCAACATGTTGTAAGTGCCGACGCCACCCATGGATTGGCCCGTGACGTAAATGCGCCGCAGATCGATCGCTTCGCCGAATTCCTTGAGCAGGCCATCGAGAGCTGACAAGGCGACCGGAGCGTAATCCCGACGACCCTCCTTCCCACTGCGCCAAGCACCTTCCGGTGGGCATTGCGGCACAAAGGCGAAGCAGGGAAACTTCTTCACCATCTCGGGGTTGGCTATGACCTGTGAGGCTCTCGTCCCAGAAAGGTTCTTTCGGTTGTCCTTGCCACGCCCACCGGAGCCATGGAGGCAAACGAGCAAGGGGTATTTCTTGCCCTTTTCAATAGAGGGTGGCTTGAGCAGGCGGTAAGGCAATTTACGGCCGTCCTCGTCCTCGAAGCTGCGCTTTTCGTAGGCATCGTCCAAGCCAGACAAATCAGGGCGCTTCTTGGCTTGAGCCAAAAGTGAGGTGGCAAACACGGAAAGCAGCAGTATCGCCGAATAGGAGGTCTTGACGACAGGGGTCAGTCTCATGGGGGTATTTAGATTAAAAGGAAACGGTGAGGGAGGATTTGTCACCAGGTTTCACGGGGGCTAGTTTTTCAAACGTCTTCCAGAGATTTTCATCCGGTTCACCGATGCGGAGGTTATATTTGGCTGTTGCATCGAACACCTTCGGTCGGAAGGAACTCCCGCGAATCCTGAGAGCGTATACCAACTCGCCCGATTTAGCGTCCATCACTTGGACAACCGGATTATTCAGGCCCTCCACCTTGATTTCAGGCAAATGAGCAACTGCCTTGCGACCGTAGTTTTCTTCGAGAGAAATCGTCTTGGGCCAGCCGGGAAACTGATCTCCGGGCTGGAGGTTGGCTGCATCGATCAAAAGCCTGTGACATTCCATGGTGATGGTGCCCTTGGCCTTGTTCATCCGCACAATACCATAGCCCGAGGCTTTGTCATGCAGGGTCTGGATTCTTCCCTTTGGTTTCCGCTGATCAGGGTTGCCGATGGCATGGACAGTTAGAATGTTGGCCAACCCGTCTTTGTATTCCCCCGTATTGGGAAGACCTGGCTTGGGCCGATTGCGAACAGGCTGGCCCTCCTTGTCGGGACGCCAGGAACGCGGGTAACCTGCGGCGATGCTGGGCACGCAGAAGGAATAACCCGCGTCTCCCCATTTTTCTATGCCGTGGTGCACGATGGATGAAAGGTGTTGGTCACCGGCATAATGAAAAACAAACCCGCGCCGAAGTTCCTCGAGGGCCCGATTTCTTCCACTTTGCGGCCAGCCGTTGCTGTCGAGGTCGGCGACAAGGTATCCGACCCCACCATGATAGTTTGCGAGGTTGCAGAATATGGTCTGGGAAAGAGCCATCTTCAGGTCGGCTCCTTTCCAGTCGCCGGCGAAGTGTCGGAGAAACTTGAGTTGGCGATCACCAAGCAAAACAAGTCCAGGCTTATCGACGGACTTGGGATCGAACTTGGGATCCTTCACGTGATCGGGCCGCCCTTGCCAATAGTTCACTTTCCCCGCTGGGCCGGATTTGAACTTACGATCCTCCAGAATGGCAAAGCTTACACGCCCATAGACCATGTCACCATAATAGACGCCGATGCCACGCTCCACGGGAGTGGCATCAAAGGGAGCCGGATGATGGGCGGTCTGTGTGCGCTGCACCGCATTGACAAAGTCCTCATGCATGGCGAATCCTCCCTCTGCATGCCCCTTCATGCCCCCGCAATCACGCCCACCTTGCCCCCAAATATTGCCTTGGTAGACATCATGATCATCCGGCAAGGCGATGGTGGGACGGTCACGCATCAGGTCGCGGAACGCCCACCCCCAAAGGTAAATCTTGCGGAGGTAGTTGAGAACCGCCAAGTCCACGGGGTTTCGATGGATGCCGTATCCCCCGACGTCCTCGTAGATTTGATCGCCCGAGAAAAAGAGGACGTCCGGATTCACGATCCCGACGTTCCCAACCAACTTGGCATTAGGAAAAGCGGTCGCTTTGTTTCCCGTGAAGCCCGCCACCACGACGTCCTGTTTCTCTTTGGGATCCTTGCGGACAACTCCCTCGAAATAGCGTTCCTTCTCCGTGCCGCCCTTGGACCGCTCTACCAAGGCGATACGATAAGGCACGTCCCGTTTGTCGTCCCATTGCTTGATGCGAAAGGTGGCGGTTCGGGAAAGAGGATCGATCGGCGCCTCGCCCACCTTTTGCCACTTTCCGTCCGGATTCTTGGCGTCGAGACGCAACTTCTTGGCCTCCTTCACACCCAAAGGAGGCATTTGAGCGGTCAGGTTCAAGGTGCCACGGCTCAAGGTATGCATGGCGTAGAGAATCGGTCCAAAGGCCAGTTTAGGGCGCGCTTCCACCTTGTCGCCGCTCAACCGCCATTCGGAAAACCAGAAGCGGGCAAGCTTGGGACCACGCTTGACGGTGGGGCTGTCCATGTTGCAACCGATTGCCACGTTGCCGGCCAAGGAACCACTTTTGGCGCTCTCGGACGAAAAACGGCCTAGCTCCTTTCCGGTTCCACCTGCAAAGGCCAGGATGCGGATAACGTAGCCACCTTTGCGTTTGCTTGGGGAAACCTCCAGTCGAAGGGTCAGGTCATTCACTGAAGGCAAGGGCTCGTCGGCCAGCTTTTTCCCGATGAAGAGCTTGCCGTTTGCTTTCACTCCTGCCACCAACCCCTTGCCATACAGCAAACTGGCTCGCGGGTCGCGTGTTTCATCATCCATGATGCCAATGGAGAACCCGGCCGAACCATTTTTCGGTGAATCCTTTTGAATGCCCAACCTGACGGAAGCGGTGAAGGATCCTTCCTTTTCCTTCAAGCCGTAAGTAAGGAGGTGTACGTTGCGGTTGGCTCCGCCGCGGAGGCAAACGGCACGCCCGTCCTCGATGGCCCAGTCCTCCATCGGATTGGCCCAATAATCCTCGCCCAGCCAGACCCGATCGTGAACTTGGTCCCAACTGCTTGAAAATTCAGCTGCCGACAGGGTGACGGAAGCAAGCACGAGAAAAGAATATGAGGAAAGCAATTTCATGGCATCGATATTCGAGGAAAATGAATACATTCAAGCTTGCCGACCAATCCTTCAACAAAGAAGATTCGAAACCTTTCCTTTTCATCATGAACACTGACAATTCACGTTCCGCCATCCTTGATCGCCTCCGCTCCAAAATAGCCGCAGGCAAGCCCATTGTCGGGGGCGGGGCCGGCACCGGCATATCGGCCAAATGCGAAGAGGCCGGCGGCATCGACCTCATCGTGATCTACAATTCCGGAAGATACCGCATGGCTGGAAGAGGCTCGCTCTCCGGCCTGATGGCCTACGGCAACGCCAATGAGGTCATGCTAGAAATGGCCCGCGAAGTACTGACTGCAGTGGACCACACTCCCGTGCTCGCCGGCGTGAATGGCACCGACCCCTTCATGTTGCGGGATTACTTTCTGCGACAATTGAAAGACATGGGATTCGCTGGCATTCAAAATTTTCCCACCGTAGGTCTTTTCGATGGCAAGATGCGCTCCAACCTGGAGGAAACCGGCATGGGCTACGGTTTGGAAGTCGACCTGATCAAGGCGGCTCGGGACCTCGATTTGCTCACCACGCCCTACGTATTCGACGTCGAAGAGTCCAAACGGATGACCGCAGCCGGCGCCGATGTCGTGGTCGCTCACATGGGATTAACCACCGGTGGCGACATAGGGGCGGAAACCGCCATGACCTTGGACGATGCCGTTGGTAAGGTGCAGGAAATCGCCGATGCCGCCAAGTCCGTCCGCAACGACGTTTTGGTAATCTGTCATGGCGGCCCCATTTCCATGCCAGAGGATGCCCGCTACGTAATAGAGAACTGCCGCAGCGTAGACGGTTTCTACGGAGCCAGCTCGATGGAGAGGCTACCGACCGAAAAAGCCCTCACCGCGCAGGTGCAGGCCTTTTGCGAGATCGAGCTCCCTCAAGGAGACTGACCAAATGAGTATCATCGCCGTACTCGGCACTCTCGACACCAAGGGCGAAGAACATGGCTACGTTGCGAAACTGATCCGTTCCCGAGGCCATGAAACCTTGTTAATCGATGCGGGCACCCTGGAGCCTCCAACCCTGCAACCCGACGTCTCACGCGATGAATTGGCCGCCGCCGCAGGCATCGATTTCTCAAGCTTGAGCGAGCGGCAAGACCGAGGTGAGTCAGTCAAGGCGATGGCCGAAGGCGCTTCGATTCTCCTGCCCAAGCTGGCGGCGGAAAAGAAGATCCATGGCATCGTCTCGCTCGGTGGGGGAGGGGGCACTGCCATCGGAACCGCCGCCATGCGGTCTTTGCCCGTCGGCTTTCCGAAGCTCATGGTATCCACTTTGGCAGCCAGCGAGAACGTAACGGAATACGTCGGCGTCAAGGACGTGGTCATGATGCCCAGCATAGTGGACGTGGCAGGCTTGAACCGCGTCTCTCGGCAGATTTTCGCCAACGCCGCCGGGGCCATCTGCGGCATGGTGGAAACACAGGTTCCTGATTCCGACGACAAACCGATCATCGTGGCCAGCATGTTCGGGAACACCACGGATTGCGTCGACCAAGCCAAGGTGATTCTCGAGGAAGCTGGATATGAAGTGCTGGTCTTTCACGCCACCGGTACAGGCGGACGCGCCATGGAAGCTTTGGTCGAGACTGGTCTCGTCTCCGGCGTCTTGGATCTCACAACCACAGAGTGGGCCGACCAGTTGGTGGGCGGCATCCTTGCCGCGGGACCCAATCGACTGGAAGCCGCAGCTCACAACGACGTACCCGCAGTCATTGGCCCCGGGTGCCTTGACATGGTGAACTTTGGCCCTCGAACCACCATTCCTCCGAAATTCGAAGGCCGGCTTTTCTACGAGCACAACCCACAAGTGACCTTGATGCGAACCTCTCCCGAGGAATGCGCCGAACTCGGACGTATCCTTGCTGACAAAGTGAACCTGTCCACAGGACCTGTTTCCGTGCTCTTGCCCACCGAGGCAATCAGCGTAATTTCGGCTGCTGGGCAACCTTTTCATGACCCAGCGTCCGACCAGGCTCTCTTCTCCTCCATAAAAAGGAATTTGAGTAAAAAGGTCGACCTCCGCGAAATCACTGCAACCATCAACGATCACGCTTTCTCGAAGCTAGCTGCCGAGGTTTTGTTGGGATTGATCGGGGAGCGAGATTGACCCCATTTCTTGCATGTCATAGGCTTTCAGGAGCATGAATGATTGGAGTCGCCGCAACTTCCTAAAGCTAGGATTGTCGGGGCTCTCCTTGCCGCAGTTCCTGACGCTTCGCGCTCAAGGAGTCGTGTCCCAGCGCAAAGCTGCGGCTCAAGGTTTTGGTTCCGCGAAATCATGCATCGTGCTCTTTGCCTGGGGTGGGCTTAGTCATTTGGACACCTTCGACATGAAACCGAATGCTCCTGCCAACGTTCGCAGCCAATTCAAGGAAATCGGCACCGACGTCCCGGGAATTCGAATAGGTGAACACTTGCCGGGCTTCGCTCGCATGATGAAGGAATGGGCCGTTGTTCGCAGTGCCCACCACAACGCCCCCAGTCATCGCTCCGGGGCTTATTGGAACCTGACAGGACATGAACCGCCCAATACAAGCGGAAACTGGCCTGCNTCGCGGGACGACTGGCCTAGTTTGGGCTCCATGGTTTGGGAAGCCTTGGGTGACGGTAGGGGNCCCATTCCCGGAGCCGTGGCCTTGCCCTACACCCTGTACGATGGTGGTGTGGCGAACGGACAAGACGGAGGATTTCTGGGCTTGNGGCGCGATCCGGTCGTTTTGCGTCCCACTGGCAAGAAGTTGCGGGAATATGGTGGGGTTTCACCTACTTCCGGTCGCGTCGACCTCGGTTTGCCCGATGGACTGNATGCCAAGCGCCTCGACGGCAGGCGCGGGCTCATGCTCAACTTGGAAGCCNGAGCGGCAAAAGTAGGCCAAGCGGAAAGCAACGCCGTCGTCCGTTCTCGGGATCGAGCTCTCGACATGTTGCTCAGCCCCAAGGCACGCGATGCCTTCGACTTGGAAAAGGAATCCGCCAAGACCCGCGAACAATATGGCATGCATATCTGCGGACAAAGCGTCCTCACGGCCAGACGACTGGTCGAGGCAGGTGTACCAATCGCCACGGTTTATTGCGCCGCCGGCGACCTGAACGGATCCAAGGGAGATCATTTCGATACCCATGCAAACAATTTCAATCGTCTCAAAGACAATATGCTCCCTCCTCTAGACCAAGCAGCCAGCGCCCTCATCGCGGATCTGAAAGCGCGAGGTCTTCTGGAAGAAACCCTCGTCGTCCTTCTGACCGAGTTCGGCCGCACTCCCAAGATCAACGGTGGAGCCGGGCGCGACCATTTCCCCGACTGCTATTCAGTTGCCTATGCGGGAGCGGGCATCCAAGGCGGGCAATTATATGGATCATCGGACAACTGGGGAGCGAAACCAGCCGAAAAAGGGTGCGGTCCAGCGGATTTGCACGCCACCATCTTCCACGCCTTGGGTATTGATCCAGGGCATATGATCATGGATAGGAACAGCAGGCCTTTGCCTCTATGCGACGGCAAACCCTTGCCCCTCTTCACCTGATAGTACTCGACACAGGGCAAGACGAGAAAGGAAAAGTTTCAAAGTGGTCGAAGGAGGCCCTCTGGCTCACTCGCCAAGGCAGAACAAGTGATTTTCGCCGCGTATGAGCAAGCGATTGGCGACGGGAACGGGAGATGCGATGACGCGTTCGCCCATGTCGTTTTCTCCAAGGTATCGAAAGCCCTTCGAAACGTCGGCAACCAGAACCACCCCGTCCTCGCGGGCGGCGTACAATTTCCCGCCGGCGACGGTGGGAGAGGAGTAATAACTGGAACTGGCCCGGGGAAAGGCATCCTCCCAATGGCTTTTGCCTGTCTTGGGGTCGATGCAATGCACTTCGCCTCGATCCCTGACCACGAAAACCTTCCCGCCGGATGCGGCCGGGGTGGGTACGAAGGATCCACTGTCCTTGCGAGTCCATAGCCTGTGGCTGTCGGTAACGTCTCCTTTTCCTCCGAGGCGGATGCCCGTCAAGTGACTGCCGCGACCATAAGGCACCACGACCACGTCGCCCACCACCACGTGCGACCCGACGACCACCCAGTTCTTCTTTGCCTGTGGGTTGAAACCAGCCGCAGACCAAAGCATGGAACCATCCTTGGCGGAATGCGCCGTAAGCCGCTCCGCTCCCCAGACCAGGATCGCTTCCTTCCCCTCGTGTTCGATCAAGATTGGCGTAGCGTAGCTATGGTCGCATTCCGGCGGCGTCTTGTAGTTGCGCTCCACCTTCCAGGCGATTTCACCGCTGGCTTGATCGAAGGCCAACAACCACGAGTTGTTTTGCCGCATGAGAGCGACTACGACATGCTTCTTGGTCAAGATCGGGGAAGTGCCGAAATCCCAGTACAAGGTGTCTCTGCCGTATTTTGTCAGGTCCTTTTTCCAGAGCGTCTTGCCGTCTAGATCCAAAGCCGCGAAGTTGCCGCTCTTAAACAGTGCGTAGGCATGCTTCCCATTGGTCACTACGGAAGGATTGCTCCCCGAACCGTTGCGGTGCTTGCCCTTTCGCTCGGCACCAATCTCGGTTTGCCACAATTTCTTGCCATTCCAGTCGAAGGCGAGGACTGCGTCCTGCCCCTTAGCTGCGCAGGTAAGAAGAATGCTCTCGTCCCAGACGACCGGGGTGGAGCATCCCTTGCCGGGAAGGGCGGCCTTCCATATCAGATTCTCGGTTTCGCTCCACTTGGCGGGATAGGAGCCACCGGCGGAGGAACCGTTCGCATGGGGCCCGCGCCAAGCCGGCCAATGCTTGTCCGGTTTCGCCACGATAAAGGAAACCAAAGTCGAGAAAGTAAGGATGATTGCAGTTGCTTTCATGATGAATGGAATTGAAAGGGAAAGGTTCAGGGCAATTCGCGCAATCGCATACCGCGATAATCCATGGGAGCGCCTTCGGACTCGAGGACGAAGTGGCCTTCGCTGGGTTTGCAATCGAAACCGCCGGAGACTTCCTCTCCGTTGACCCATAATCGGATCACGCCGTTGATCGCCCGTATATAGTAGTGGTTCCATTGGCCCACGCCCTTGGTCAAGCGCTTGGTCGGGAAACTACGGCTGCTGTTGGGCTTGCCCACGGTAAATTTCGTGCCATCTTCCGCGGTGTAGGTGATCTGGGGGGTAAACGCCTTCATTCGGCCCACACCCACGGGAAACACGTCACCGTGACTGGTAAACCAATCCGAGCGTTTCCCCTTGTTCTTAAGATGGTTCTCCTCGTAGCCCAAATCCAGAATCTGTACCTCGATGCCTTGGGGAAGCCTGCCTCGGGGCAACTTGTCCAAGACCGCCCGGGGACACCAGATGAATACGCCGGCATTGCCTGCCCGCCGGTTGTGGCGCCACTCGAAGACCACCTCGAAATTCTTGTACACCTTTTGAGACCGAAGCCCACCATTCGGCTTGCCGGTGCAATGTATGGTGCCGTCGTCGCGAAATTGGAAGGTGTCCGGATCGCAGTTCACTTGGGCGAAATCGTCCTTGCCCATCACTTTCCAGCCAGGACCGGAATGGCCGTCGATAAAGGCTTTGGTGGTTGGTTTGTCATCCGCCTGGACAAAGGCGACGAAAAGGAAGATTGGGAGGGTGCAGATTAAATATCTCATACTTACAAGTTGCTTAGCCTCCAATGCCTTGGCAAGCGCCATCGGCTTCTCGAAGAAGCTTTCCTCCTGAGCAAGTTGGACTAACTCGCCGCCTGGGAGACCACGATTCCCAGCTTGGCCAATGCCTCCACGATGCGTTGCATGCCCTCCTCGTGGTTCAGGTCGGAATATTCCACGCGTTGCAAACCCGCTAGCTGGTACTGCAGGCTTGGAGGCACTTCCACTTCCTCGATGAAAACGGGGATGATGGGCTTGCGCTGCTCCGAGGCCAAACTGGTTTCCTTGACCACGTTGTGTGAAGCAAAGGAATGGGATGAACTGACGAGAATGAAAGAGGAAGTTTCCTCGATCGCTGCGACGATCTGTTCGCTCCACTGGCTGGCTCCGTGTAGCCCCCCTTGGTCTACCCAGACGTTGTACCCTTGCTGCCGCAGGGACTCGACCAAGGGCAAGACGATGGCCCGGTCATGGCTCGAGTAACTGACGAAGACGTCGATGTCTCGGCTTTCATCGTGCTTGGTCGTGGCCATACCCTTGGCGGCGCGACGGTTCCTCCAGAACTTGCTCGAACGCACGGGCCCTATGAAAACCAGCGGGACAAAGGCAAGCGCCAGCCAAGGCCAATTGTCCTGAAGGAAAAGAACGGTGCTCTGGAATCCCGTGACCTCGATCTCTATATAGCGGTCAAAGGATTTGGACCGTTTCATTTCGACTCCATCCACCACGATGATGGCATTGACCACCAAGTGAACGCGGTGCTTGCCCGGCTTTTTGGGAACGATCGACCACTTCCACTCCGTGGTGTCGTCGCGAGCGATCAATTGCTTTTCCTCGGCAATCGGGGTAATGTCGAAATCCTCACCCGTCAAGGTGACTTCCATGGTGCGGGTGATCTTGATTCTTGCCGTTACCTTGTGTCCTTTTTCCCGGATTTTTTTTACAATCTCCGTCTTGTCCAGGTTGGGATCCAGCACGAATTGGATATAGCTCGGTTCGCCGTAGGGAACCTTTTCCGGAGCATTGAACGCGATGTTGGCAAGTAATTGTTCGGCCAAGGCATTGGGTTTCCCCTTGGCATGCGGGCCTCCAGACGCTTTCTCCTTTGGGCCACGTTTGCCAACACCTACCCCAGGGGCATTGGGAAAACGCCCTTTCGGATTCTTACGAGTCGTATCTTGAAGCTCTGCCTTGTCCTCATTGAAAGCAGCTGGGGCGGGGTCTCCCGGGGGCAAGGCATCCTGTGCGCTGGCACTGGTTACAAGTTGGGCCGGAGAACCTCCTTGGGCCTCACTGACCACCGTATCGGCAGCAAATTCTGCGGATTTCTCATTACTGGAACGAAGACGCTGGTCACTTGTTGCGTCGGAAGCAGCAGGCCCGTCCGGCACAAAGTCGCCTGGATCCAACGGCGATTCCGGCTCAGGCTCCGGCTCGGGCGCGGGCTCCAAACCACTCAAATCATTCGCATCCACGCCCAAG